>CACXMR010000012.1 GCA_902768825.1 uncultured Ruminococcus sp. | reverse complement strand
TTTACTCACTTTACAAGGTCTCTTAATTCTTTTCTTTATCTTTTTTCTAAGATAGTTTTGGTGCCCCGAAAAAGGGTGAGGAACCATGCCGGGGGACATTTTAATTATTCCCACTCGATAGTCGCAGGGGGCTTTGAAGTGACGTCGTAGACCACACGGTTGACGTTTCTGACTTCATTGATGATACGGTTGGATATTCTTTCTATTACATCATAGGGAAGCCGTGCCCAATCGGCGGTCATAAAATCAGAGGTCGTAACCGCACGGAGAGCAATAGTGTTATCGTAGGTGCGGCCATCGCCCATGACTCCGACACTCTTGATGCCGGTAAGAACCGCAAAATACTGATCAACATCACGCAACAAACCGCTGGCCTTGATTTCTTCCCTCAAAATAGCGTCCGCATCCTTCAATATCTCCAGCTTATCCTCGGTGATCTCTCCCATAATGCGTATGGCAAGACCCGGTCCGGGGAACGGCTGACGCCAGACAAGGTTTTCGGGAATGCCAAGCTCAATGCCGGCTTTTCTCACCTCATCCTTGAAGAGATCACGGAGAGGCTCAATGATACCCTCAAAGCCCACGTCCTCCGGCAGACCTCCTACATTGTGGTGACTTTTGATTACTGCAGCGTCACCGGTACCGCTTTCCACAACATCTGGATAAATCGTTCCCTGGCAAAGGAACTCTATTCTGCCGAGCTTTTTAGCTTCATCCTCGAATACTCTGATGAACTCCTCGCCAATGATTTTACGTTTTGTCTCGGGATCAGAAACTCCCTGAAGCCGTGTGAGGAAGCGTTCCTGTGCATTGACCCTAATCAGATTCATGTCAAACTGCTTACGGAACACCGCCTCGACCTCATCGCCCTCATCCTTGCGGAGAAGGCCATGGTCCACAAAAATACAAGTCAGCTGTTTACCCACTGCCCTATGCACTAAAAGCGCAGCCACGGACGAATCCACGCCGCCGGAAAGTGCACACAGCACCTTCTTGTCTCCGATCATTTCACGAAGCCTTGCTATGGTATCCGTAACAAAGGAGCTCATTTTCCACTCTGCCGTGCAACCACAGGCATTGTAAAGGTAATTCCTCAGATACAGCATACCCTGCTCAGTGTGGTTAACCTCAGGATGGAACTGCAATGCAAAGAACTTCCTTTTGATATCCTCCATTGCGACAACAGGGCAGCCCTCTGAAATAGCCGTTACTTTAAATCCATGGGGAACCTTTGCGATGTAATCGGTATGACTCATCCAGGTGACCGTCTTAGATCTGCCTGCATGGAAAACCAATGAAGAAGGATTACATTCGATCTCGGTCTTGCCGTATTCCCTCGTTTCGCTTTTTTCCACCTTACCGCCCAGTGCCTGAGCCATGAGCTGTGCACCGTAGCATATGCCAAGAATAGGAATGCCCAATCTGAAGATCTCCGGATCACATTTGGGAGCACTATCCTCATAGGTGCTGTTAGGCCCTCCGGAAAAGATTATTCCCATATAGCCTGCTTTTTTGATCTCATCGGCCTTGAGCTTATAGGATCTCAGTTCGCAATAAACATTGCACTCACGGACTCTTCTTGCGATAAGCTGGCTATACTGCCCGCCAAAATCCATTATAAGAACGGATTCCCTTTTAATATCCATATAATTCACCTCTCATGCATGACTGCGGCACACTCATTCCACCGTAACCGATTTTGCCAGATTGCGGGGCTTGTCTATGTCGCAGCCCTTGGCGGACGCAACATAATATGCAAAAAGCTGCAGGGGCACTACTGCCAGTGACGGAAGCATCATATCGCAGATCTTGGGTATAAACACTGTGCTCTGCGCCACATCTGCAAGCTCCTTGTGATCATCGCAGGCAAGGCAAAGCACGTTTGCACCTCTTGTCTGCACCTCACGGATGTTGCTCACGGTCTTTGCGATCAGTGGTTCGTGAGTCGCCAGTGCTATTACGAGAGTACCGTTTTCGATAAGACTGATAGTCCCGTGCTTGAGCTCTCCGGCAGCATAAGCCTCTGAATGAATATAGGAGATTTCCTTGAGCTTCAGTGAGCCTTCAAGTGAAAGAGCATAGTCTATATTTCTTCCGATAAAGAAAATATCCTTTGAATTGAAAAGCTTTGACGCAAGGTACTGCACCTGAGTGCTGTTTTCGAGTATCTGACTGATCTTATCAGGTATGGTCAGAAGCTCGGAAACATAGTAGCCATACTGTTTTTCGTCGATGGTGCCCAGCAGATCTCCAAAAAAGATCGCCATAAGATAAATCACAGCAAGCTGAGCGCTGTAGGCCTTGGTTGTGGCAACAGCGATCTCCGGGCCTGCCCAGGTGTAGATGACGTCGTCGGACTCTGTTGCGATGGCACTGCCAACTACATTTACGATGGAGATCACATGGGAGCCTCTGCGCTGAGCCTCCTTCATTGCCTCCTTGGTATCGGCTGTCTCGCCGGACTGGCTGATAACTATTGTGAGGGTCTTGTCGTCAACAATTGGGTCACGATAGCGGAACTCAGACGCAAGATCAGCCTCCACCGGTATGCGAAGGAGCTTTTCAAAAATATATTTTGCCACAACACCCACATGATAAGCAGAACCGCAGGCAAGAATATTTATCTTCCTGAAGGAACGCAGCTGCTCAGGAGTGAGGCTTATCTCATCCAGCACTACCCTGCCGTTTCTGATGCGGGGAGATATGGTGTCATGGATAACCTTGGGCTGTTCCATTATTTCCTTGAACATAAAATGCTCATAGCCGCCCTTTTCGGCTGCGTCAATGGTCCAGCTTATGGTCTCCTCCTGTTTTTTTACCTCTTCCCTGTCGGTGTTGATGATCTTTATGCTGTCACGGCGGAGAATGGCTATCTCGTTATTTTCGAGACGATAAATCCTCTTTGTCTTTGCAAGGATAGCGGGCACGTCGGAAGCGATATAGTTTTCGCCCTGGCCTATGCCGATGATAAGTGGGCTTTCCTTGCGGACAGCAATGATGCGGTCAGGATCGTCCACACTGATAACGCCAAGTGCATATGATCCGTCAAGCCTTGACAGCACTTTTATCACCGTGTCGATGAGATCGCCCTTGTAATAGAATTCTATAAGCTGGGCAATTACCTCCGTATCCGTCATGGAGCGGAAGGTAACGCCCTTGGAGATAAGATATTCCTTGAGCTGGAGGTAATTTTCGATAATGCCGTTGTGCACTACAGCAAAGCGTCCGGACTCGCTGAGATGGGGATGAGCGTTTACATCCGAAGGCTCACCATGAGTCGCCCATCTTGTATGGCCGATACCCACAGTACCGCTCAGTGCTCTGCCGTTGTCAGTAAGCTTTTTCAGCTCCTCAAGCTTTCCCTTTGCTTTTTTAACAACAAGCTCAGAGCCGTCGTTGAGACATATCCCCGATGAATCATATCCACGGTATTCCAGCTTTTCCAGACCCTTGAGCAAAAACGGAGCGGCCTGCTCATAGCCGATATAACCTACTATGCCACACATAATGACTCCTCCATAATTAGCGGTAAATGATATCCTCTCTCTTGGGGCCGTTGGAGACCATTGTGAAAGGAACGCCGACTGCTTTTTCGGCAAACTCTATATACCTGCGGCAGTTTTCGGGAAGCTCCTCATATTTTCTGATTCCCCTGATGTCGCACTTCCAGCCCGGAAGCACCTCAAGTATGGGCTTTGCTCTCTTGAGCTTTGTGGTAGACGGGAAGTAATCTATCCTCTTGCCGTCCAGCTCATACGCAACGCACACAGGGATCTCGTCAAGATAGCCAAGTGCGTCGATTACGGTAAACGCCACCTGAGTAGCGCCCTGGACACGGCAGCCATAGCGTGTTGCCACCAGGTCAAGCCAGCCCATTCTTCTGGGACGGCCCGTAGTAGCGCCGTATTCGCCGCCGTCGCCGCCTCTCCTCCTGAGCTCATCGGCTTCGTCACCGAATATCTCACTGACAAACTCGCCTGCGCCCACTGCACTGGAATAAGCCTTGACTACTGTGATTATATCCTTGATCTCATAGGGCGGTATGCCGCCTGCGCCCACAGCTCCATAGCCTGCAATGGTGTTTGATGAGGTAACCATGGGATAAATGCCGAAATCCGTATCCTTGAGAGAACCGAGCTGACCTTCAAGAAGGATATTCTTGCCTTCTCTTACTGCCTCGTTGACGATATCGAAGGTATTTGCGGCATAGGGAGCCAGAGCCTCCCTATATTCCATCAGCTTTGCAAACATCTCATCAACGCTGATAGGCTCTTTGTGATAGACATTTTCAACAATTGCGTTCTTTACTTCAAGTATACGCTGGATCTTTTCTTTAAGACCTGCCTCGTCATCATAAAGCTCGTTTACCTGGAAGCCGATCTTTGAAAATTTATCGGAATAGAAGGGTGCAATGCCGGATTTTGTAGAGCCGAAGCTCTTGCCGCCAAGTCTCTCCTCCTCATAGCAATCAAAGAGCTTATGATAGGGCATAACGATCTGCGCCCTGTCGGAGACAAGGATATTGGGCATAGGTACTCCGCTGTCCACAAGCTGCTTGATCTCCTTGACCAGATTCTCAACACTCAGGGCAACGCCGTTGCCTATAATATTTGTGATATTGCTGTTAAACACGCCTGAGGGAAGCTGATGCAGTGCGAACTTGCCATAATTATTGATGATCGTGTGTCCGGCGTTGCTTCCGCCCTGGAACCTTATCACCATGTCCGAGTTCTGAGCAAGCACGTCAGTGATCTTGCCCTTTCCTTCATCGCCCCAGTTGGCGCCTACTATTGCTCTTACCATCCTGCTGTTTTCATCCTTTCTTCGTTATTATTGAGGGCTTCGCCCTCAAACTCCTGACAGGGGCTCTGCCCCTTGACCCCGCCAGGGACGCAGTCCCTGGACCCGCCGCGCAGAGCCTACACTCCCGACTTCGCATCGCGAAATCGGCACCGGCAGCTTGCCGGTCCTGCACCTGCGATTTTTTTGAGCTTTGCTGAGTAGGGTGGGATTATTCATTAATCATTAATCTTTATTCACTTTTCATTATTCGCTTTTACACGTTGATCTCGGCCTTCTCAGTTTCCAGAGACTCATAGGGCGCCAGAGCGGGAGCTACTGTTTCCCTGAGGAAGTCCTCGGTCTGTCTCGGCGCACGGCCAACATACTTCTCCGGACGGCATATCTCGTTGAGCTGGTCAAGTGTCTTTCCAAATGCCGGATCGGCTGCTATCTTCTCAAGAAGGTCGTTCCTGCCGCCGCTGCTCTTTATCTCCTGTGACAATGCCCTTATCTTCTCGTGAAGCTCCTGACGGTTGCCGCCTGCCTTTACAGCATCCATCATTATGTTCTCTGTCATCATAAATGGCAGCTCATTCATCAGGTGTGCAGTAATGGCGCCCTCATAAACCACAAGGCCGTCGCTGACATTGATATAGAGATTGAGTATTGCGTCCACCGCAAGGAATGCCTCAGGCACACTGAGACGCTTGTTTGCAGAGTCATCAAGTGTCCTCTCAAACCACTGGGTAGCCGCTGTAATATAAGGATTGAGCACATCTATCATCACATAGCGTGAAAGCGATGTCATGCGCTCTGACCTCATGGGATTACGCTTATAAGCCATGGCGCTGGAACCTATCTGGTTCTTCTCAAAGGGCTCCTCTACCTCTTTCAGGTGCTGGAGAAGTCTTATGTCGTTTGAGAATTTGGAAGCGCTCTGGGCAATGCCTGCAAGCACGTTTACCACACGGCTGTCCAGCTTCCTTGAATAGGTCTGTCCCGATACGGCAAAGCACTCCGAGAAGCCCATCTTTTCGGCGATAAGCCTGTCTATCTGCTTGCACTTGTCGTGGTCGCCGTCAAAAAGCTCCAAAAAGCTTGCCTGCGTACCTGTGGTACCCTTGCAGCCTAAAAGCTTCATTGTTGACAGAACATATCTTACATCCTCCAGATCCATGAGAAGATCCTGTATCCAGAGTGTTGCCCTCTTGCCTACCGTAGTTGGCTGTGCGGGCTGAAAATGAGTAAAGGCCAGGGTCGGGAGATCCTTGTATTTTTCGGCAAACCTGGAGAGCTGACGTATCACGCTCACCAGCTTCTTTTCAACTATCTTCAGAGCCTCTGTCATAATGATAACGTCGGTGTTGTCACCCACATAGCAGGAGGTGGCTCCGAGATGGATGATGCCCGCAGCCTTGGGGCACTGCACGCCGTAAGCATAGACATGGGACATAACATCGTGTCGGACGACCTTTTCTCTTTCCTCCGCAACCTCGTAGTTGATGTCCTCAGCTGCTCTGCTTCGGCAAGAGCTATCCAGAGCTTTCTCCAGGTCTTGAATTTCATATCGGGAGAAAAAATGTATTTCATTTCCTTGTCCGCATATCTTGATGAAAGCGGAGATTCATAAGTATCTCTCATGCTGCCCTACCCTTTCTGTTAATATATTTGCAACCATCAGCTTTCTGTGCCGGAGCAGGCCGCATCCGGCTTTGGCAGAGGAAGCTTTTTATCAAAGTCTACTCCTCCACGCTCCTTGCCCGCAAGCATCTTTTCAGGTATCTTGGTGGGATATTTCCCGGAGAAGCAGGCGTCGCAGAAGCCTGTGCAGTGACCGCCAAGCATATCGCACAGCTTGTCAGGCGGCAGGAAGCCCAGTGTATCCGCTCCTGTAAGCTGGCATATCTCGTCTATGGTGTGCCTGACGGCGATAAGCTCGTCCCTTGAAGGGATATCGGTGCCATAGAAGCAAGGCCAGATAAAAGGCGGTGAGCTTATGCGCAGGTGAACCTCCTTTGCTCCCGCATTGCGCAGCATCTTTACGATCCTGTCGCAGGTGGTGCCACGGACTATGGAGTCATCAATGACCACCACTCGCTTGTCCTTGAGCACTGAGGAAAGAGGATTCAGCTTGAGCTTGACAGAGCTTGCCCTTTCCTTCTGTGTGGGCTTTATAAAGGTACGGCCGATGTAGCCGTTCTTGACAATGCCCTTTTCATATGGGATGCCTGATTCCTCACTGTAGCCGATAGCGGCGTCGATGCCCGATTCAGGCACTCCTATGACGATATCGGCCGGGACGGGATGCTCCCTTGCAAGTATCCTGCCCGCTTCCTTCCTTGACTCGTAGACGCTGATGCCGTCTATCTCCGAATCCGTGCGGGCAAAATATATATATTCAAACACGCAGAGAGATTTTCTCCCTGCTGAGGGGCTATTCGTTTTAATGGAGCGCAGACCCTTTTCGTCTACAACGATTATCTCACCGGGCTCTACGTCTCTTACAAATTCCGCGCCGCAGGCTGCAAGAGCGCAGCTCTCGGATGCGAATACTACGGAGCGTCCGATCCTGCCCATACAAAGCGGTCTGAAGCCATGAGGATCTCTCGCTGCAATAAGCTTTTTGGGGCTCATCACCAGGAGGGAATAAGCGCCCTCGATCTGCCTCATGGTCTTTTCTACGGCCTCCTCCACCGAATGAGCCTTGATACGCTCTCTGGCGATGAGATAGGCTATAGCCTCGGAGTCTATAGTGGTCTGAAAAATGGCACCCCTGTGCTCAAGCTCACGCCTGATCTCATATGCATTGGTAAGATTACCGTTGTGAGCTATGGCAAGAGTACCCTTTACATAACGCATAACAAGCGGCTGTGAGTTTTCCCGCACACTGCCGCCTGCCGTTGAATACCTGACATGAGATATTGCCATCTGACCCGTCAGAGAGTCAAGTGTACTGTTATCAAAGACCTCGCTGACAAGCCCCATATTCTTATGTCCGGAGATAACACCCCTGTCGTTTACCGATATGCCGCAGCTCTCCTGACCTCTGTGCTGAAGAGCAAGAAGTCCGTTATAGCAAGCATAGGCCGGAGCTATGCTGTCATCCCCGTATATGCCGAAAACCCCGCACTCCTCGTGCAGGCCCTCTTTAGACCAACATCCTTGATCAATACTCAAAAAATTCACCATCCCAAGTTTTCCGACGGAGCCCTCCGCACACCGAAAGGCTCCTGCCGTACACCTCGCTTCATTCAGACAGAAAACGGAAGAGAGCACAGGACAGCGTCCCGCTGCGTCACTCCCTGAAGCACTTTTCCTTTATTCTACGGACACAGGATCACTCGCCCAGACCGATCCTGCGCATCATCTCGGCATAAGCCTCCTCGACATTGCCCAGGTCACGTCTGAAACGATCCTTGTCGAGCTTCTCGTGGGTCTTGATATCCCAGAAGCGGCAGGTATCGGGTGAGATCTCATCCGCAAGAACGATGGTGCCGTCGGATGTCTTGCCAAACTCAAGCTTGAAGTCGATGAGCTCAACGCCTACGCTCTCAAAAAACTCTACCATATATTTGTTGATCTCGAGAGCCATGTTGCTGATGATCTGCACGTCCTCAGTAGTAGCTGCGCCGATAGCCACAGCATGATAAGCGTTGATGAGCGGATCTCCCAGTGCGTCATCCTTATAGGAGAACTCCAGCACGGTGCACTTCAGCTCTGTGCCCTCTTCAAGTCCGAGGCGCTTAGCCATAGAACCTGCAGCCTTATTCCTTATAATAACCTCAAGGGGAACTATCTTTACCTTCTTTACGATGGTCTCCCTGTCGCTTACCTCCTCGACAAAGTGGGTCTTGATGCCCTTCTCCTCAAGGAGCTTGAACATGAAGTTTGACATTCTGTTGTTTACCACGCCCTTGCCGGTAATGGTGCCCTTTTTCAGACCGTTAAAGGCTGTTGCGTCATCCTTGTATTCCACCATGCAGAAGTCCGGGTCGCTCATAGCATAGACCTTTTTTGCCTTGCCTTCATAGATAAGCTCTTTCTTTTCCATTTTAATTATCCCCTTCCGAAAATTTTGTCTCAGTTGAGAGCATTCCTGACGCCCGGCCCCCTCACCGCTTCGCCCTGCACAGGGTCAAAACACCGATGAAAACAGCATTTTATGCCATTTCATGACGAGCAATCAAAAACACCTTTAATTATACAACCCTGCACAGATTTTAGCAAGTGAGTAAGAGGCATGATTTGTTTTTTTGACGTTTAGAACATTATTTGCATCAGTTATTCTCTGTTTTTCTGCTTTTTGTACAAAGGCGTTCCCATGCACCAGAAAACCCCTTTAACTTATTGGTCAAACTATACACTTAATTTGTTAAATGTAGAGTATTTAGCATAAAAATGTGCATTTTTTGTCGGAGCGGCTTATCCCTGCAATGGCGCCAAAGCCGTGTTTTTGCAGTTTAGCATTTTCAATCCTGCAAAAAATATTAATCCGCCTCTTGATTATGCAAAAAGATTGTGTTAAAATAAATCTCGCAGTCGATAATCTTGTATTTTCAGGTCGAGACTGCAACGCTTTAATGTGCTATAATTAATTAAATCATTTTTTAAGGAGTGGCAAGATCATGTCATACGTTAGCGAGCAGCTTGAAAAGCTGGCAGCAAAAAACCCGAATCAGCCTGAGTTCCTTCAGACAGCAACCGAGGTCCTCACCTCTCTGGAGCCTGTATTCGATGCAAATCCCCAGTACGAGAAGATGGCTCTTATCGAGAGAATCACCGAGCCTGAGAGACAGATCATGTTCAGAGTTCCGTGGGTAGACGACAACGGTAAGGTCCAGGTTAACCGCGGCTTCCGTGTTCAGTTTAACAGCGCACTTGGCCCATACAAGGGCGGCCTCCGTTTTGCCCCCAATGTAAATATCAGCATCATCAAGTTCCTTGGCTTTGAGCAGATCTTCAAGAACTCCCTCACAGGCCTTCCCATCGGCGGCGGCAAGGGCGGCGCTGACTTTGATCCTAACGGCAAGTCAGACATGGAGATCATGCGTTTCTGCCAGTCCTTTATCACAGAGCTTTACAGACACATCGGCCCCAACACCGACGTTCCTGCAGGCGACCTTGGCGTAGGCGGCAGAGAGATCGGCTATATGATGGGTCAGTATAAGAGAATCAGAGACGCTTATGACGGCACTCTCACAGGTAAGGGCGTAGGCTACGGCGGACTCCTCGGCAGAGCTGAGGCTACCGGCTATGGTATCGTATTCTATGCAAGAGAGATGCTCAAGCACTTCGGCGAGAGCCTTGAGGGCAAGACCGCTGTTGTATCCGGCTTCGGTAACGTTGCTTGGGGTACTTGCAAGAAGCTCACAGAGCTTGGCGCTAAGGTCATCACAATTTCCGGTCCTGACGGCTACATCCTCGATGAGGACGGCGTATCAGGTGAGAAGATCGACTACCTCCTCGAGCTCAGAAGCAGCGGCAAGAACATCTGCGCTCCCTATGCTGAGAAGTTCCCGGGTGCTAAGTTCTTTGCAGGCGAGAAGCCCTGGGGCGTTAAGGCTGACCTCTACATCCCCTGCGCTACTCAGAACGAGATCTATCTTGAGGACGCTCAGAAGATGGTTGCTAACGGCTGCAAGTTCCTCTGCGAGGGCGCTAACATGCCCACAAGGAACGAGGCTATCGAGTATCTCCAGGAGAACGGCGTAGTTGTAGGTCCTTCCAAGGCTGCAAATGCCGGCGGCGTTGCTTGCTCCTGCATCGAGATGGCTCAGAACGCTGAGCACCTCGTATTCAGTGCAGAAGAGGTTTATGCTAAGCTGGAGAACATCATGGTCAACATCTTCAAGCAGAGCATCGATGCCTGCGAGAAGTATAACCTTGGCAACAACCTGGTTGCAGGCGCTAACATCGCTGGCTTCGTAAAGGTAGCTGAGGCTATGATGGCTCAGGGTATTGTCTGATAACAAACAGCCACACCATTTATATTCCATACACCATCCGGCACGGCGGATCCTCATCGGGTCTGCCGTGCCGGACTGTTTATACTGATTTTTAATTGTTCAAAACTTAAAAGTTTCGCTCAGGCCCCGGCAAGCTGCCGGTCCCTATTTCGTTTTGCAAACTAAGATACTGCCGGAATGATAATCGTTTTCAAAACAAATACGGGTGCGGAGGCTCTCCGCTCAAAGGCTTGCGATTTCCAAAGGGCGCTGGTGTCCGGTGGAGACCTCTGCGAAGCAAAAGCACTGACCGAGCTGACAAGCGAGACTTGAAAGCCCCTGATTTATATAGCTTCTTCTCACAGACGTTTAACGGATGTGAGAATTAAAATGATATTTGCTCTCAAATTTTGAAAATTGATTTCATTTTCTTTTTGAAATAAATGTTGTATAATCCGGGTTTTTATTGTAAAATAGGAGGGTAATTGATTTAAGGAGCTGTTAAAAATGAAGATCATTGATATATTGAAGGATCACCGTATGTCCCTGTCCTTTGAGGTGTTCCCGCCGAAGAAGGAATCGGGCTTTGAGAGCGTTAAGGAGGCCACAGAGAAGATTGCCTCCTACCGTCCCTCTTTCATGAGCGTGACCTACGGTGCCGGCGGCGGAACCAGCCGCTACACTCTCGACATCGCAAGGAACATCAAGGAGGTCTTCGGGGTGCCGACTCTTGCTCACCTGACCTGCGTTTCATCCAGCAGGGAGACCGTGAGGGAGCAGATCAGGCTGATGAGAGAAGCTGACATAAAGAACGTCATGGCTCTCAGAGGCGACCTTACTCCGGAGCTTGAAAAGACAGATCGTGCAAAATGGGATTATCAGTATGCGGTGCAGCTCATCCGTGAGCTGAAGGAATGTGACAGCGACTTCTGCATCGGCGCCGCC
The DNA here is from genome assembly GCA_902768825.1 of uncultured Ruminococcus sp. Taxonomy (GTDB): domain Bacteria; phylum Bacillota; class Clostridia; order Oscillospirales; family Acutalibacteraceae; genus UBA1213. The sequence continues at coordinate 47,174 of CACXMR010000012.1, read as the reverse complement.
TGCTATCCTGAGATACATCCCGAAAGTCCCAACCAGAAGGAGGATATTCTCCACATCAGGGAAAAGGTGGAGGCGGGTGCGGATTTCCTCACCACACAGATGGTATTCGACAATGACCTGTTCTTCAACTTTATGTACAAGCTGAGAGAGGCCGGTGTCAATGTTCCTGTTATCCCCGGCATCATGCCCATCACAAACGCCAATCAGGTGGAGAGAGCCATCAAGCTGTCCGGCTCCTTTATGCCCCAGCGCTTTAAGAGTCTTGTGGATTATTTTGGCAAGGAGCCTGACACTATGAAGCAGGCAGGCATTGCCTACGCTACCGCCCAGATAATCGATCTCTATGCAAACGGCATAACCAACGTCCACGTTTATTCCATGAACAAGCCAGATGTGGCAAAGGCTATCAAGGATAATCTTTCGGCCATTCTCGGCAAGGACTTTGACAGGTGAAGCTCCTGCAAAGCCGGAAGGAGTATCCCTTGCTGAATACCCTGCTGCCGCCGGATGGCGGCGGACCGGATATATTTCCATGCGTTTTGCAAACATTTCACGAAATTTTGACTTTTGCTGTAACCTTTCCCTGGGTTTGCGGATTATATAAGTGAAAGGCAACGGAAGTGTAATATCAGTCCGGATAAGAATATTCTGAGATTTACACATAATAGCCGTTGAATATCCGAATAAATTGTGCTATTATATAAGCACACAACAATCCATTTGGAGGTATCACTATGAAAAAGACTATCATCAGAACAATTATAGCTTGTCTGGCAAGCGTAATGCTTATGGCAGCAACAGGCTGCGGCGGCAGCGGAGATAACAATGCTCAGCAGAACAGCGCACTCAACATTCCCGGCTTTACAAACAGCACCACCACACAGACATAATCTACCGTCAATTCTACACCCATCCCCACGACGTCCACTGTAACCCCTGCTCCCAGCGCAGGCTATGAAGGCACCTACGTTTGCAGGTTTGACGAGAGCGTTCTGGCCGGAGCTACCGAGCAGGAGCTGGCTTCCTACCAGCAGCTCATGAGCAACACATATCTCATTCTCGGCTCTAACGGTTCTCTCAGCGGAGCATACAACGGTCAGGCAATATCGGGCACATGGAGTGATGCCGGCAACGGTCAGATAAACCTTTCTATGAACGGCAACACCCTCACCTACACCATCCAGAACGGTATGATCTACGATCCCAACGATATGTCCAGCTATTTCCAGAAGAGCAGCGGCGGCACCGTTAATCCTTCACCTACATCCACACCTACAACCTCTACCGTCACTCCTACCCTCAATACCGGATATGCAGGAACCTACTATGCCAAGATCGACGAGAGTGTCATTGCAAACCTTTCTGACGAGCAGAAGGCCTACTATCAGCAGATCATAGATAGCGCCTATATCACCCTCGACGCTAACGGCTCCCTCACAGGTGTCGTTGCAGGTCAGACGGCTACAGGCAGCTGGACCGATCTCGGCGGCGGTCAGATCAACCTCACCATGAACGGCAACACCCTCACCTACACCATCCAGAACGGTATTATCTACGACCCCAACGACCCCACCAGCTATTTCCAGAAGGGATAAGTCCCGAAAACAGTTATCACCTCCTCCGCAGATATTTCTCTGCGGAGGTTATTTTTTTGTAATAATGCGTGACAATCAGGATGTTTCGTGATATACTTGTCTTTGTCGGAAATTGTCAGAAGCATTGCCGGCACAATGATCCGTTAACGAGGTAATTTCAGATGAAGATAAAAATACTCGCTGTGCTGACGGCGGTAATACTTGCGGCTGTTTTATCCGGCTGCAAAAATGCAATCGGTCAGAGCAGCGGAACTGAAGATAATAACACTGCCGTCAGCGAACCGGTGAAAACAAAAATCTCCATCGCTGAATGGGCTGACATAGAGTGGGAGACCTTCTCCTGCGATTATTTTTCCATCGCTGTGCCAAAGGGCTGGAACACCAACTGGAGCTATGAAAACGACATTATTTCATGGCGTGTCTCACGGCCAAACTCTATCAGCTGCGTGTCCTTTACCGAAGAGGATAAGGCCGCCATGGACAGGGAGAGCATGGAAAAACTCAAAACACGCTCCTATATGGAGAAGGGCAGCACTAAGGAATACTTTGAGAATATGTATAACTACAGCTTTGAGATAAAATATCCCGCAACCGGCAGCTATTTCAAGGCTATTGAGACCGTCCACCTGTCAGACAACGACAAGCTGTGCAGTGAGTTTCCCGAAGGTAAGCTGAGAGATAACAGCGCTATTTATGCTGAGTTTTCCGAGAATGACCTGCTTGGCGAGGGCGCATACAGCGCTGCGGTTTTCAGCACTGACAGCAAGCTCTGGACCGTCAGAAGCATTGTCTATGAAAGTGCCCCCAAGGGTGAGCTTACCAACTGGATCCCTGTGTATGAGCATATCATTTCCTCCTTTGAATATTCCGAAATGATGAAGTCCTCCGACAAGGCAGGCTCTCTGCCGGATATCAGCGATTCCTCTCCCCTCACCGCCGCAGTGAACGCAAGGGATCCGGAGGTCATCATACAGCAGGAAAAGCATTCTGACATAGTCGGCGGCTATGAGCGTGTCTATGATACCGAAACAAAACAGTTTTTCCGTGCCTATTCGGGCTTCCTTGAGGATCAGGAAAAGGGCCAGATAAGATATACCCCCATTACTGAAGCGCAATACACCAAGGGCTACACCGGCTGGATAACAAAGGTCCGCAAGGCAAAGCAATAACAGTACAATATTTTACACCGATAACAGGTGCGACTCTGTGATTTGGCAGGTCGTGCCTGTTTTTTTATTTTTTTCCGCTTTACTTTTGGGAGATCCTATGATATAATAAATAAAACGAACAAATATTCGATTTAATATCAGGAGGTGAGCACATGGAGCGTTCATATGTAGCAATAGATCTGAAAAGCTTCTACGCAAGTGTGGAGTGCGTCGAGAGAGGCCTTGACCCTCTGGGCGTAAATCTTGTAGTTGCAGACCCCACAAGAACAGACAAGACGATATGCCTTGCAGTCTCGCCCTCTCTGAAGGCTTATGGCATACCAGGAAGGCCAAGACTCTTTGAGGTCAGACAGAAGGTGGATGAAATAAACCGTCTGAGGCTGAGGCAGGCGTCAGAAGCCTCGGTCTTAGCCAAAAGCCATGACGGAAGCTTTGAATTTTCAGGCTCATCCTATGATGCGGGTGAGCTGAGTCGGAACAAGGCGCTCTCCCTCTCCTTCATAACGGCTCAACCGAGGATGAGGCTTTATGAGAAGTACAGCACATGGATATATTCCATCTATCTGAGATATATTTCTCCTGAGGATATCCACGTTTACTCCATAGACGAGGTATTCATGGACGTGACAAGATATCTGGAAACCTACAAGATGAGCCCAAGGGAGCTTGCCATGACTATGATAAAGGAGGTGCTCAGAGAAACAGGCATAACCGCCACAGCGGGCATAGGGTCTAACCTCTACCTTGCCAAGGTCTCAATGGACATCGTGGCAAAGCACCTTCCCGCTGACGAAAACGGTGTGAGGATTGCTGAACTTAACGAGCACAGCTATCGTGAACAGCTATGGCGGCACAGACCTCTTACGGACTTCTGGCGGGTGGGCCGTGGCTATGCCGGAAAGCTTGAGGCTATGGGACTGTTTACTATGGGAGATATCGCAAGAGCCTCACTGCTTCCTCAAAAAAAAGCGCTCCTCTACAAGACCTTCGGGGTAAACGCCGAGCTTCTGATCGATCACGCATGGGGCGTGGAGCCTGTTACTATCGAACTCATAAGAGCCTATCGGCCGTCAAGCAATTCCATTTCATCGGGACAGGTGCTCAAGGAGCCTTATGTCTATGAAAAGGCCGCTCTGGTAGTGCGTGAAATGACAGAGCTTATGGTGCAGGAGCTTGTAAGGAAGCATCTCGTGACAAAGCAGCTTGTATTGAACGTCAGTTATGACAGAGAGAGCATAAAGCTCATTATTCCCGGAAAAAAAATGAGCGACGGTATTTATACAGTGGCCTCCACAGGGAAAATATACAAGGGCAAGGTCGCTCCGGATATGTACGGCAGACCTCACCCCTCCCATGCCCACGGCACTGCAGACCTTGAGCTTTACACCAGCTCGCCCAGGAGAATAGTCCGGGCGGTCATGGAGCTTTTTGTCCGGATCATCGACCCTGACCTGCTGGTGCGAAGGATAAACATCTCCGCCTGCGGACTTATAAACGAAAACGATATTCCCCCAGAGGCACCCCGCCAGCTCTGTTTTTTTGAGGATATGTATTCCCGTGACAACCTGATCCGGCAGGAAAGACGGCGGGACGAAAAGGAACGAAACGTGCTGAGAGCGATCATCGGTCTGCAAAACAGGTTCGGCAGGAACATCGTGCTCCGGGGCATGAACTTTATCAAAGGCGGCACCACCATTGAGCGAAACGGACAGATCGGCGGTCACAGAGCTTAGGACTCATGCGGAGGTGATACTATGGACACCGAGGAAAGCAGACGCATATATATGGACATCATCGACAAGACCTATCATGGAGAAACCCTCAGAAAGAGGATGTCTCTTATAAACAGGGCGGCACAGTTCGCACCCTATGCGTCCCTCAGAGGCTATGACGACATGGTGCGTGAGGAGGCAAGGCTGACAGACAGCCGGCACGATCTGTCGGAGTTTGAGCTGGAGCTGCTGAACCAACAGTTATACAGACTTGCGGATGCTGTCTCACACGGCATTACGCCCACGGTGACAGTGACATATTTTCGTGAGGACGGCAGGAAGGCGGGCGGGAGCTATGAAAGCATAAGAGCCGCCGTAAAAGAGGTCAATGCCCCCCTCGGCCGCCTGCTTCTCTACGGCTCTGAAAACACCGAAAACAGGAGAGTGCCGCCCATAGAGCTGGAATTTTACGATCTTCTTGCCATAGAAGACCTCTGACCGTCGACAGTCAGGGGGACTTTTACGAAAAAGTCCCCCCAATGTCTCGCCTGTCGTTTCGGTCGGTGCTTCTGCCTGCGCCCCCCGAAAACGCTGTTTGCGTTGGCAGAGTGTCTGATTTCCAACTTAACCGCTCGCGGCTGATAGTTGTTCCGAAAGACGACAACTCACCAATATATAAGATAAAAGCCTGATTCCAGCTGGAATCAGGCAATTTTCTTGGCGGCAAGCTGCCGTTCCCGACTTCGCATTGAATGTTACTCGGGAAATATGCTTTTGTGTCCGTAGAATGGAAGTAAGTAAGAAGCACGAGCAGCCAACTAAGATAACTGATAGTCTGCCCTTGCGAACAGCGTTTTCGGGGTTGTCAGCTCTGCGCCGTGAAAGACTGTATATCAGAGCACATCCATGATTATCTTATCATCATCGGCACTAATAGTGATGCCGGCAATGGTTCCGGTGCGGCTCTCGACAATCGCCTCTGCGATCTTGTCCTCGACCTCCTTGCGGATGAGGTTGCGAAGATCCCTCGCACCACTCTTGCCGCCGTGAGCCTTCTTTGCGAGATACTCCTGAGCCTTGCTGTCATATTTGAAGGCTATGCCCTTTTCCTTGAGAGTATCCACATATTCGTCAAGCATGAGCGCAGATATGGCAACGAAATCCTCCTCGGTAAGGTGCCTGAAAATGATGATCTCGTCAAGCCTGCTGAGGAATTCCGGCCGCAGGAACTCGCCCAGAGCTGTCCTTACCTTGTCTGCTGTGGCCTCGGCCTCTGTCTTTGCAAAACCGAGAGCATTTTCCTTCCTCTCGCTGCCTGCGTTTGAAGTCATGACAATGACAGTGTTGCTGAAATTGACCTTCCTGCCCTGGGCGTCAGTGAGCACGCCCTCGTCAAGTATCTGAAGCAGAATGTTAAGTACATCAGGATGAGCCTTTTCTATCTCGTCAAAGAGCAGCACTGAATATGGTCTGCGCCTTACCTTCTCGGTAACCTGACCGGCCTCCTCATAGCCTACATAGCCCGGAGGTGAGCCGATGATCTTTGACACGGAATGCTTCTCCATGTATTCGCTCATATCAAGCCTTATGAGGGTCTCAGGAGTGTTGAACAGCTCAGTTGAAAGCACCTTTACAAGCTCTGTCTTTCCTACTCCTGTAGGGCCGACAAATATGAAGGATGCCGGTCTGCGCCTGGGGCTGATCTGCACCCTGCTGCGCTTGACCGCACTTGCAAGGGCTTTTACAGCCTCGTCCTGGCCGATGACCTTGCTCTTCAGCTTCTCCTCCAGGTCGGCAAGCTTGTTAAGCTCGTTTTCCTGCACCTTTGAGGCAGGAATACCAGTCCAGAGCTCGATAACATGGGCGATGTCCTCTTCAGTGACCTCTGCCCCCTTCAGAACGTCCTTCTTCTCGTCAAGCTCCTTTTCAAGCCTTGCTATATCATATCTGACAGTAGCAAGTTTTTCATAGTCGATATCCGTCTCTGAGGCAAGCTCCTCTTCACGGGTCTTGAGCTCTGCAAGACGAGCGTTGCTCCTGTCGTATTCCTCCAGCTCCTTGTTTCTGAGGGCCGCATGGGTGCAGGACTCATCCAGAAGGTCGATTGCCTTGTCGGGCAGGAACCTGTCGGTAATGTATCTCTCGGAGAGAACCACGGTCTTCCTCACGATGTCCTCAGACATCCTTACTCTGTGGTAATCCTCATAGTATGTCTTGATGCCGCTGATGACCTCGATAGTCTCGGCTATGGACGGCTCAGCTACGGTAACAGGCTGGAAACGTCTTTCAAGTGCGGCATCCTTTTCGATGTACTTTCTATACTCGTTGAAGGTGGTGGCGCCGATAACCTGAATCTCTCCCCTGGAGAGTGCGGGCTTCATTATGTTTGCGGCGTTCATGGCGCCCTCTGAATCTCCCGTACCCACAAGGCTGTGCACCTCGTCGATGAAGAGTATGATATTGCCGTCGGCCTTTACCTCGTCAATGAGTCCCTTTATCCTGCTCTCAAACTGACCCCTGAACTGAGTGCCAGCCACAAGAGCGGTCATATCCAGCAGATGTATCTCCTTTTTCTGGAGCCTGAGGGGAACATTGCCTGCAGCTATGCGCAGGGCAAGACCCTCTGCAATGGCTGTTTTGCCGACACCGGGCTCACCGATAAGGCAGGGATTATTCTTTGTCCTGCGGCTGAGTATCTGGATAACACGGTCAAGCTCCTTTTCTCTGCCGATGATCCTGTCCAGCTTGCCCTCCCTTGCCTTTTTGGTAAGGTCGGTGCAGTAGGTATCGAGATGCTTTCTCTTGCGCTTTTTGGGAGCCTTTGAGTTATCTTTGGAACCTTGTTCTTCTCCTTCAGCGCTTTTTTTCTTGTCGGAGCTAAAGAGATTCTTAAAGATCGACGGGAATGCAGGAGCACCTCCCCTGCTGAAATCCCCATCATTATCGTCCTCGCCTTCCTCAGGGGAATAATCCAGCATCTGATCCATTTCCTCCGGGGCAGGTATCATCCCCGAATCCATAAGCTCACCCATCTGGTTCTGGACCATCTCGATATCCTCATCGGAAATGCCCATCTTATCAATAAGGTCTGTAACAGGCTTTATGCCTGCCTCCTTTGCACAGCTCAGGCAATAGCCTACAGTCTGTGACGGATCTGCTGTTGAGCTTACAAAGACAACAGCGGGTCTTTTATTACATTTGCTGCAAAGCTGCATACTGCTCTCTCCTTCCTTTTTTCCAAAACATCGCAGGATCAGTCTGTTCCTTCCTCAGCCTGACATTCCTGCAGCTCCATGTCCGCCTTGTTCTTTTCCCTGACCAACCCTACAAACAGTATAAAATACATTACAAGTGAAAACAGCATCGACACTGTAGTCACTGACAGCAGGGTCAGAGTGAGAATATCGTTATTATAGCCCCATATTGCCTTCAGCATTATCAGCGTAGTGATAGATGAATAAAACAGGACAGTGGACAGCTTGCCAAACCATTTTGCGGCAGGGGGCCTGATCCTGAATTTCAGAAGAAACGCACCGCCTGCAAGCATCAGGAGCTCCTTTGCAAACAGCACAAGCACAAAGGGCATCACCTCAGGATATATCACATTCACACAGATCACCACTGCTATGAGGGTGAGCTTGTCGGCTATGGGATCAAGTATCTTTCCCAGATCGGTAACCTGATTGAGCCTTCTTGCCAGAAAGCCGTCCATCATATCGCTCAGGGCAGAAATAAGTATCATAATGCCCGCCTGTATATACTCCTCCTTCAGCAGGAACTGCACCATCGGCACAATCACAATAAAGCGGATAACAGTCAGGGTATTAGGGACGTTAATATTCTTTTTTATGGAAAGCTTCATTAAGATCTTAACTCTCCTTTCCGCAGAATACTCCTGTATGCGTCAGACCGCAGCAAGCCAGCTCATAATAAGCTGCGGCAGACTTATCTTTCTGATAAATTTAAAGAATATCGTATTGTCTATGGCATCCTTCAGGGATGTGCAAGCCTCAGGGGCAATAAACATCATGATAAAATACACTATCAGGGTCATAAGCATTGCAATAAATACAGCCTCAACCAGTCCTATAGCAAGTCCCAATATCCTGTTGGGCACAGCAAGCACACTGCGGTCAATACCCTTGGTAAACTTCTTTGCAATGATGCCCACCACTATCATCAATAACAGGAAGAAAATAAAGCTGAGAACTATGGAGACCATAAAGACAGCCGCCGGTCTGATCATTTCTTCTATGGTACCGGGTATACCCATAGCGGTTTTGTCAAGACTCTCTGCAAGCTTTTCTTGGTCAATGCCCATGGAATGAAAGACATTTATCGTAAAGTTGGACATAGAAGCCATAGTCTCCTCTGCCATCTTCACGCTGTCACTGCCGGTAATACTGCTTGTTGCCTGAGTCAACCCGTTAATTATATTGTCCTTCAGTATCCAGTTATATACGGGCAAAGCAATCGGAGAAGCAAGGAAAGAAGAAAGCGCCACGGCAGCCACTGTTCCGGCGGCATTTATTGCCATATACACAGCTCCCCGCTTAAAGCCCGAAAAGCAAAACAGCCCGATCAGCACTGCTATGCCGAAATCCAACCAAAAACTCATAGTATCACCTTTTCTCTGAATGTATTTTCATTCCCTTCTACTATAGCACATTTTGTTTCTGACTACAAGTGCATTTTACACAATTCTCTCCCCTGAGGCTCCACCTTCGGAGCAATGGTGCATTTTTCTTCCCACTTGCAAATCTTTTTGTAACACTTTTCACTTTGTCGCACAAAGAAAAAGCTCCCCCTGCAAGCGCAGAAGGAGCCTTGAGTGTTATTTTGCTTTTGCCTTGATTCTTTTTTCGGTGCCGTTAAGCAGTCTCTTTATGTTGTCCTTGTGCCGCACAAGAACCAGCACTCCGATAAGAAGCGCTATGACCGCCGAGAATATCACAAAGGGCAGGGTCGGAGACGGAAATGTCGAAGTAACCGATGTCACGCCTCTGTAATCAAGGAACCTCCAGAGAAACGCAGTGAAGGTATAGAGAGAAAAGTTGATAACAGCGCACAGTGAGATGATATGAGCAATAAGGAAAAAGATCGCAAATATTACCAATGCGCAGATCAGAGTCCTCCAGTCGGTCATCAGCATGACTGCAAAGGAAGTCACAACGCCCTTGCCGCCCTTGAATTTGTAATAGATCGGGAAGGTATGCCCCACAACCGCAAAAAGGCCCGCCAGATACATCAGATAGCCTCTGTAGATGTCCGCATTCTCGCCGCTGACATTTATCATCAGCAGCATAGCTATCAGCACTGAAATAATACCCTTGAAGAAATCTCCCACAAACGTGATAACGGCAGGCACCTTGCCCACACAGCGCAGTACATTCGTAAAACCTGCATTGCCGCTGCCCATAGTCCTGATATCCTTGCGCAGCACGATTTTAGTCACGATTATAGAAGTATTGACGCTGCTGACCAGATAAGAGGCAAGGATAGCAATTATCACCTGCAGCCAGTATGCTGACAAAAAACCAGTTAATTCTTCCACAATAAACACCTCTGTTGATTCATTGTTTATCCTTATCTCCACGTTCCCTTATCACAAAGCGGATGGGAGTGCCCTGCATACCGAAGGTATCCCTGATCCGGTTTTCGAGATATCTCTGATAGGAGAAGTGAAAAAGCTCCGCAGAATTGACAAAGCACACGAATGTAGGCGGCTTGACCCCAGACTGGGTCATATATAGTATCTTGAGTCTCCTGCCCTTGTCCGTGGGAGGCTGTACCCTTGCAACAGCCTCGCTGAGCAGGTCGTTGAGCGTTCCTGTGGATATCCTCATTGCGGCGGAATTAACCACAGTCATAATCAGCTCAAAAAGCCTGTCAAGACGCTGGCCTGTCTTTGCGGAAATGAAGATCATGGGTGCATAGGACATAAACGAAAAATCATTTTCCAGCTTCTTGCGATACTCATTCATGGTCCTGTCGTTTTTTTCCACAGCGTCCCACTTGTTGACAACGATTATGCAGGCCTTTCCGGATTCATGGGCAAGACCGGCGATCTTTGAGTCCTGCTCGGCAAAGCCTACCGTGGCATCTATCATTATAAGGCACACATCGCTGCGCTCTATTGCCATCTTGGCACGGATAATGCTGTATTTTTCGATATCATCCTCAATACGGCTGCTGCGTCTTATTCCCGCAGTATCCGTCAGGCGGAACCGCCCGTGCTTGTTTTGGATCACCGTATCAATGCTGTCCCTTGTGGTGCCGGCAATGTCTGAGACAATGCATCTTTCCTCACCGGTGAGCCTGTTGACAAGGGAGGACTTTCCTGCATTGGGGCGTCCGATAATGGCAACGCTTACAGTATCGTCCTCATCATCCGTGTCGCTTCCTTCGGGCAGCTGCTCAAAGACTGCGTCAAGAAGATCTCCTGTGCCGTGACCGTGGACAGATGACACCTGTATCGGGTCACCCAGACCAAGATTATAAAACTCATAAAAAGCGGGCTCCGGCTCGCCCACCCTGTCACACTTGTTTACACAGAGCACTACCGGCCTGTTGCTCCTTTGCAGCATCTCAGCCACCTCATGGTCAGTAGCCACCACCCCTGAGGTAAGATCTGTTACAAGCACTATCACATCTGCCGCTTCAATGGCAAGCTGTGCCTGACGGCGCATCTGCTTGAGAATGATATCGTCAGAGTAGGGCTCTATACCGCCTGTATCCACCAGCGTGATCTTTCTGCCACGCCACTCACATTCTCCGAAGATCCTGTCTCTCGTAACACCCGGAGTATCGTTGACTATAGCGATACGCTGTCCCACAAGCTTATTGAAAAGTGTTGATTTGCCCACATTCGGGCGACCCACTATTGCAATTACGGGTCTCATGGCTGATCGGCCTCCTTTGCATAGCAGTATAAAAAAGAAGGAGAAGGATCTCTCCTTCTCCGTTTGTGTGTGATCCTTTGGATTCGACCATTAAGCCTCTGTTGTAGCGATTACCTGTCTGCCGTTATACATACCGCAATTGGGGCATGCTCTGTGAGCAAGCTTGTACTCACCGCACTCAGGGCACTTTGAAAGAGCAGGAGCCTGAAGCTTCCATACTGCCGAACGTCTCTTGTCTCTTCTTGCCTTTGATGTTTTTCTCTTTGGTACTGCCATTGTAATTGACCTCCTTGAAATAAAGTACAAAAAATCACTCGTCTGAAAGCAGACCCACAAGGGCAGCCAGACGTGGGTCGGTTTCCCTGAGCACACAGCCGCAGGGACCCTCGTTAAGATTTTTTCCGCACTTTGGACACAAGCCCTTACAGGATCCTTTACAAAGGAGCTTTGACGGAAGCTCCAATAGAATATCGTCTCTGAGCAGAGCGTCGGTATCGAGCTTATAGTCGGGTGCTTCAATATAGTCGTCGCCGCTCTCATCAGAAAGCTGCGTCACGAGAATATGACGGAATTTATAGTTAAAGGCTCTGCTGACAGGGACAGCGCATCTGTCGCAGTCAAAACGCAGCTCAAAGCTCACATCAGCCGTAAATTCTACAAAACCGGCATGATTGACCGCAGTCACGGCAGCTTTCACCGGCTCTGTAAAGCAAGCAGAGCCTGTTTCCGCCTTTGACATATCGACCGAAACGCTGACAGCGACCCTTTCATCCTCAACCAGAAAAACCCTTTTCAGATCAAGAACCATAAGATCACCTCGCAGAACATTTTCAAAAAACCATACTCTATTATAATAATCCGAAAACCTTTTGTCAATAGGTTTTTGTCATTTCTTTTGGTGTTTTTCGCAAAACCTCAGGCCCACAAAGTGCGTCTGAGTCTCACGAAAAAAACCTGCCGGACTATTCGGCACTAAGCTTTGATATCCTGCTTTTTCCCAGCACATAAAAGGTGTTATAATCGGAATAAAGCAGCTTCCTTGAGTCGGAGCCTGCCTCGGCGAAGGCTGTGCGCTTGCCGTCAAGTCCGAACACCGTTATGCCGTCAGCTGTCAGTATCGCCCTGTCATTTTTCCTCATATCAAGAGAAAGTATCTTTTCTCCTGTCTTGATCTCACAATCCTTGTTACCGTCGGGATCATAGGAAAGCAGGTCGCAGTCACGTCCGTCAGGGTTGGTCGAAAGAGAGAGCACAAGGCCCTGATCACGCTTCAGAGTAAATGCGGTCAGGTTTTTGCCGGCATAGCTGATCTCATTGAGGCTGCCGTCATTGATATTTATAAAGAAACAGGAGTCGCTTCCCACTGCATAGGCATTGCCGTTATCAAGGAATCTGACGGAATAGATGTATGTGTCCTCGACCTCATATTTCTGCAGATAATTGTCCTGAGAAAAGTCCAGAATATAAACTACGGAAACCAATCCGCCGTTTCTGGCTGAAACGCCGCAAAGCACTGCCCTCGACCCGTCCTTGTTGATGGACACGTTATTCATGTAATAATCAGCGAAGGAATAGTTATATTTTTCCAGGTTGTCGCTGCGGTATACGGTCACCCTTGAAAGGTACTCCTCGCTTGAGGTCAGGACTGCATAAATTCCGTTTGCCGAAATGTCCGCAGAGAAAATTTTGTTCTTTGCGGCGCCGGTATATTCAACGGTGTCTCTTTTTATCACTGTATATCCCGTTGCATCAAGATTGTATACTATCCCGAAGCCGCCGTTGACGCTCAGCATAGGAGAAGCAAAGGAATGCTGACGCTCCTGATATGTGCCGGCGTTGTTGTTTAGCACCGTAATGGATGTATCGCTGCAATAAACAGGCACTCCGCTGATAAGATCGAAGTTCCCTGTATTCACCATCGTCCCTGAAAAGCCTGTGGGATATCCGTTTCCCTCGCTCTTTCCCAGCAGGTCATACTGAAACCAATGGGCTATATTATCCGGCGTGAGCTTATCTATGTTAAGGACTGCAAGCACCGCCACCACCGACAGGAACAGTATCAGGAACAGTTTCAGAAATTTCTTGGTAATGTCATGGGGCATTGGCTCATCCTCACGGTAATCCTCCAGAGGCGCCTCCTCATAGCTCATATATTTACGCTTTGAAGCCTTCTTTTCCTGTTTTTTATCGTCGTTCTGGTAACGGCCACGATTGCTTTTCATTTTCTTTATCATCTCCTTTCACCCTGTGAGGGGGACTTTCAAGTGAAAGTCCCACCGACACCCCCGAAAGCTGTGTTCGCAGGGTGCGCCCGGCGAGCCGCTGTTAGTAAAAGACTCTGTTGAGATACAGACCCTCAGGCGGAGCCGTGGGACCTGCCTTCGTCCGGTCAAGGGAATCAATTATTCCCGGTATATCATCAGGTGACAGCTTGCCCTGGGCAACATAAAGCAGTGTGCCGACTATTATCCTTACCATATTGTATAAGAATCCGTCAGCCTCAATAGTCACCTTCACAATGTCCCCCTCACGGTCAACGGAAATATTCCTCACCGTTCTGTGAAAATCTCCCTTATTACGGTGTGGGTCAACAGTGCAGAAGGATGTGAAATCATGCCGCCCTAAAAAATGGGACGCCGCCTCGTTCATTTTGACGTGATCGAGGCTGTGCCAATAATGCAGTGCGTATCCATCAAGGAAAGGATCCCTGATTGGCGCATTGAGTATCTTGTATATGTATTCCTTCCCTTTGCAGGAGTATCGTGCGTGAAAATCCTCCGGCACATCCACTGCACTCACGGCCGCTATGCTTCTTGGCAAAAAACGGTTGAGCGCATAGGGCAGCCTCTCGGCGGGAATCGTGTGCTCGGTATGGAAGCTGATGCAGTACATATTTGCATGAACCCCTGCATCGGTGCGGCTGCAGCCCTTGATGTCAGGTCTCTGACCGATAACACTGTACAGTGCCTCCTGAAACCTTGCCTGCACCGAATCCGCATTATCCTGCACCTGCCAGCCGTGAAAGCTCCTGCCGTCATATCTTATTGTCGTAAGAATGTTCCTCATGCCGTTCACCTGACCGTTGCGGGAAAGTATATGTTGCACATTATCACTCCTGCAAAAACCACAAGGAAAAATCCAAGGGCTACCAGATCGGCTTTTGTAAAGTGCAGGATCTTCATGCGTGTACGACCCTTACCGCCGTTGTAGCAGCGGCACTCCATCGCCATGGCAAGGTCGTTAGCTCTGCGGAAGGATGAAACAAACAATGGTATGAGCACCGGCACCAACGCCTTGACTCTGCGGATAATGCTTCCGCTCTCCATGTCTGCGCCCCTCGCCTTCTGAGCGTTCATTATCTTGTCGGTTTCCTCCAGCAGCACCGGAATGAATCTCAGTGCAATGGTCATCATCATGGCAAGCTCATGCACCTTGACATGGAATAACTTCAGCGGACTGAGCAGACGTTCTATACCGTCAGTGAGATCCGTCGGAGATGTTGTAAAGGTCAGCACCGAACTGATAAGCACCAGTGTCGCTATCCTGATAGTCACAAAGATAGCGTTGTTGACGCCTCCCTCAGTGATCTGTATGAATTGCCATTCCCAATAGACCTGACCCGACCCGTAGAATAGATTTAGTATGCCCGTAAACAGCACCACCACGAGTATGACCTTCATGCTTTTGAGATACAGCCGGAAGCTGATCCTTGTGACCAGCACAACAAGCATAGATGCAAGTGTGATAAGCATCAATGCAAGATAGTTTGCCGCCACAAAAATAAATACTATTATAGCAAGCAGCAGAAGTATCTTCGCTCTTGCATCCATTTTATGAACCAATGATTTGCCCGGCATATACTGTCCGAGCGTAATATCTCTGACCATAAGCACCTCCGGAAATCATTTTTTTGCCGGGGCGGAATGATTCGCAGAAAGACACCCCAGCACCTCGTTGAAGCCCTGTTCAACTGTAAGCGCACCTGTGTCCACCGGTATTCCCTTTTCCCTGAGGAGCATCATTATCCTGGTGATCTGCGGCACCCGCAGTCCCATGGTCTCAAGCTCCCTGCCCCTTGAAAAAACAGCCTTTGCACTGTCAAGCATTACATTCTTTCCCTTGTTCATAACAAGTATCCTGTCGGATATCCTGGCGATGTCCTCCATACTGTGAGACACAAGGATGACAGTGTTTTTCCTTGTATCGTGATAGTCCTTTATCTGGGAAAGCAAGACATCTCTGCCAAGGGGATCAAGGCCGGCTGCCGGCTCATCAAGTATCAGCACATCGGGGTCCATTGCGATAACTCCCGCAATAGCCGCCCGCCTTTTCTCGCCGCCGGACAGGTCAAACGGAGATTTATCAAGAAGCTCCGGGCGCAGACCCGTAAACCTTGCAGCATCCGCCACCTTTTTTTCGATTTCCTCGGCGGAGAGCTTCATATTTTTGGGACCGTAGGATATATCCTTGCGCACGGTCTCCTCAAAAAGCTGATATTCCGGATATTGGAACACCATGCCTACCTTAAAGCGGACCTCTCTTATCTGCTTGGGCTTTTCCCAGATATCACGCCCCTTCAGCAGAATCCTTCCGCTGTCAGGTCTCAGCAGCCCGTTCAGGAGCTGCACAAGGGTGGATTTTCCTGAGCCGGTATGACCGATAATGCCAAGGAACTCTCCCTCCTCTATTTCAAAGCTCACATCGTCAAGGGCTTTTTTGCAAAATGACGTTCCCTTGCCGTATGTGAGACTGACATTTTCTATTTTAATAGCCGACATTCTTTCCCCTCCGAAGCGGGACTTATCCCTTTATGAGCTTTATTATTGCTTCTGCACATTCTTCCTCTGAGAGCACCGATGCAGGAACGTCAAATCCGCAGCCCCTGAGCTTGTAGCAAAGCTCCGTCGCCTGCGGAACGTCAAGTCTGTGCCGCTTCAACAGCTCGACTCTGGAAAACACGTCCTCCGGAGTTCCCTCCAGGAGAACATTGCCCGAATCCATCATCACAACCCTGTCGGCAAGCACTGCCTCCTCCATATAGTGAGTAATCAGGATTATGGTGATGCCGTTTTCCCTG
Source organism: uncultured Ruminococcus sp. (assembly GCA_902768825.1). Classification (GTDB taxonomy): domain Bacteria; phylum Bacillota; class Clostridia; order Oscillospirales; family Acutalibacteraceae; genus UBA1213. The sequence continues at coordinate 30,719 of CACXMR010000012.1, read as the reverse complement.
TTAAGCTTGGTGATAGTGGTCATTACCTCATCACGGCCTCTGGGGTCAAGCATGGCGGTAGGTTCATCAAGAACAATACATTCCGGCTCCATAGCTATGATACCGGCAATGGCAATCCTCTGCTTCTGACCTCCTGAGAGCTTATCGGGAGAATGCAGCTTATACTCGTACATATCCACGGCTTTGAGCGCCTCATCCACACGGCGTCTTATCTCTTTAGGCGGCACTCCCAGGTTTTCGCACCCGAACGCCACGTCCTCCTCCACTACCCCTGCAACTATCTGGTTATCGGGGTTTTGCAGAACAAGTCCTACCTTTTTTCTTATATCAAACACACGGTCGTCGTCCTTTGTGTTCATACCGTCAACAAAGATATCTCCCGTAGTTGGAAGATAAATCGCATTAAAATGTTTTGCAAGGGTAGACTTTCCCGAACCGTTATGACCGACAACGGCAACAAATTCTCCCCTTGTTACGTTCAGGCTTACACCCTTCAGAGCAAAATCCGGCTCCTTTCCGTCCTGCTCCTCCTCGTACTTAAAGTACAAATCCTTTACCTCTATAAATGAACCCAAATAAACACCCGCCTTTATTTCTCGGAGGATTTCACCCTCCGAACCTCCCACGAGGGGCGCCGCCCCTCGACCCTGCAAGCCTTTGAAAAGGCTTGAGCGAAACTTTTGTGTTGATGTTTTTGGAGAGAACTACCAACCACGAGCAACTACCAACCACGAGCAGCCAATCAGGAAATCAGGTCATCTGCCCCCCCGACCCAGAGGGCAGTGCTGCCGCAGGGAAGGGAGAGTCCTGTGCTTGTCACGTGCAAGCCTATTTCAGAGCTTGACACACTGCCGCCAAAGCGTGGAATCAGCATGACCCCAAGGAGATACTCCATAACAGACGGCGACAAGCCTGTAGTATAGGAATTGAGTATAAAAAATTCAGCATTGTCGGACAGTATGGGCATGCATAGCTCTACAAGCGAAAAAAGCTGCTCCTCTAACTTCCAAACCTCGCCGCCCGGTCCTCTGCCATAGGACGGAGGGTCCATGATTATACCATCATATTTGTTTCCCCTGCGCTGCTCACGCTGAACAAACTTTACACAGTCATCCACCAGCCAGCGCACAGGTCTGTCTGAAAGCCCGCTGAGGGATGCGTTTTCCTTAGCCCACTGCACCATGCCCTTTGATGCGTCAACATGAGCCACTGAGGCTCCGGCGTTGAGACAGGCAAGCGTAGCCGCACCCGTGTAGGCAAACATATTCAGAATTTTTAACGGACGTTTGGCTGAGCGTATCTTCTCTGCGGCGAAATCCCAGTTGACAGCCTGCTCAGGAAACACCCCTGTGTGCTTGAAACCCATGGGCTTGATGCCGAAGGTAAGATCACCGTAGGTTATAGTCCACTGCTCAGGCAGCTTTTTGTAATACTGCCAGGAGCCTCCGCCGCTGGAGCTGCGAAGATATCTTGCATGGGCGTTTTTCCAACGGGGATCATTATGACCGGTTTTCCAGATTATCTGGGGGTCCGGTCTTATCAGGATAATGTCTCCCCAGCGCTCAAGACGTTCTCCGTCAGAGCAGTCGATAAGCTCATAGTCCTTCCATTTAGCTTCTCTCATTTATATTCCTCCGTGCTGCGGCCGGTATTATTTTATTTCTATCAGGTCGATATCAACATCGTTGGGAGCATAACACTCCATCCCGTCGATATTGACGGAGATAATGCGCCTGTCAAAGAGCAGCCTGCGCACGGCTGACTCTATCCTGCGCTCGCTCACGCCTCTGCATATCTCATGGGAGGCTATCTCACTCAGTGAAAGGAAGTCATATTCGCTGAGAAGGATATTATATACCCTGTCAATGATGCTTGCTTCCTCGTCATATACACAACCCGGCAGGGAATGCTTCTTGGAGAGTCTTGCAAATTCTTCACTGCTTATCCTTTCGGAATGCTTTGAATATTCTCCTGCCAGATTGTCCATATCATAGTTTAGCCGGCTGTTTACCCTTGTAAGCTCACGCTCAAGGCCTTCCTTTTTGCGGTTGAGCTCATACAGCTTGGTATCCGAGTCTATTACCATATCCATACTGAGATTGTTGCGCATTCTTATCCTGATCTGTTCTATTTCCTTAATGCAGCTTTCAAGGTCCTTATGAAGCTTTGCCGATGATTCGGAATACTTTTCCTCTATTTCCGTGACCTTCTCGTTGTATTCGGTGTTTGATCCCTCTACAGATTCCCTCACGTCCCGCCAGAAGGCCTTGCGTATTGCCATGACCTCGCTGCGCCACTGGTTCATAGGCCTGTTGTGCCACTCTATCCTCGACTTCATTCCGAGTCCGTCAAGAAGCTCCGCTCTCAGGTCTCCCTTGCAAAAGATAAGCGCCTTTTTTATGTAGTAGTTCAGCGTGGCCTGGCGTTTTATCTGACGCAGCTCGGCGGGGGTCCTGATGCCCAACTGGGCAAGACCCTTGCCAAGATAAGCCTCGCCGCAGTCAGGCATGATGTCAAGCACCTTTTCATAGCTGTCGGCAGCCTCACTATAATGCTTGTCGGCAAGATACATCCTCGCTCTTCTGAGGACCGGCTCGGCTCTTACAGCACGCTCTTCTTCGGTCTCTCCGTCAAGAGGAAGGGTATATACCATTCCGCAGTAGGAACATCTGGCAAAAATGCCGTCATCACTTATCTTCAAAGGCGCAGAACACATTCTGCAGGCAATAGCTCCCATGATAATCAGCCTCCCGGATCATTCTGTTTATAAGTCGGTTTTAGTAAAATCAAATCATTTCTTTATCTCAAGGATAGCACCCCTGTTGCCGGATGTGACAAGAGAAGCATATCTTGCAAGATAGCCTGTGGTGATCTTCGGCTCTCTCGGAGTCCAGGCTGCACGTCTTGCGGCAAGCTCCTCGTCTGTCAGACGGACATTGAGGGTATTTGCGTTGATGTCAATATCGATGATATCCCCATCCTTAATAAGAGCGATAGGACCGCCCACTGCAGCTTCGGGAGACACATGACCGATGGATGCGCCTCTTGTAGCGCCTGAGAAACGTCCGTCAGTGATGAGAGCAACTGTGCCGCCCTGTCCTCTGCCCATGATAGCCGAGGTGGGATTGAGCATTTCTCTCATGCCGGGGCCGCCCTTGGGTCCTTCATAGCGAATAACAACAACATCGCCGTCGTTGATCTTGCCGCCGTTGATAGCCTCCATAGCGTCCTCTTCGCAGTCAAACACACGGGCAGGTCCTGTGTGCCTGAGCATTTCCGGAGCGACAGCGCTGCGCTTGACCACGCATGAATCGGGTGCAAGGTTTCCTCTGAGCACTGCAATGCCGCCGGTGGTGCTGTAGGGATTATCAACCGTCCTGATGATCTCAGGATCCTTGTTTATGCAGCCTGCAATATTCTCGGCGATGGTCTTGCCGGTGCAGGTGATGAGGTCAGTCTTGAGCAGACCCAGCTTATTGATCTCGTTCATAACGGCATAGATGCCGCCTGCCTCGTTGAGGTCCTCCATATAGGTCCTGCCTGCAGGTGCAAGGTGGCAAAGGTTGGGTGTATGAGAGCTGATGTCGTTTGCAATATCCAGATTCAGCTCGATGCCGCACTCGTGAGCTATTGCGGGCAGATGGAGCATACTGTTGGTGCTGCAGCCCAGAGCCATATCCATTGTCAGGGCGTTGCGGAATGCGTCCTCAGTCATTATGTCACGAGGTCTGATATTCTTTTCGTAAAGCTCCATGATCTTCATGCCGGCGTGCTTTGCCAGCCTTATGCGCTCAGAATGAACAGCAGGGATAGTGCCGTTGCCCCTGAGAGCCATGCCCAGCACCTCTGTCAGGCAGTTCATGGAGTTAGCGGTGTACATACCTGAGCATGAACCGCAGGTGGGACATACCTTATTTTCGTATTCATCCAGCTCCTCAGCGGTTATCTTGCCTGCAGCATAGGAGCCTGTAGCCTCAAACATACTTGAAAGGCTGGTCTTGCAGCCCTTGACTCTGCCTGCCAGCATGGGGCCGCCGCTGACGAATATCGTCGGGATATTGAGTCTTGCCGCAGCCATGAGAAGTCCGGGCACATTCTTGTCGCAGTTAGGCACCATAACAAGGGCGTCAAAGGCATGGGCTATTGCCATGCACTCAGTAGAATCCGCAATAAGGTCACGGGTAACAAGTGAATACTTCATACCCTGATGACCCATCGCAATACCGTCACAAACGGCGATTGCCGGGAATACAACAGGTGTACCGCCTGCCATGGCAACGCCGAGCTTGACGGCCTCTACTATCTTGTCAATATTCATGTGGCCGGGCACTATCTCGTTAAATGAGCTTACGATACCCACCATAGGCTTCTTCATCTCTTCATCAGTCATACCGAGTGCTCTTAAAAGGGAACGCTGTGGAGCGCATTTTGCTCCGTCATGGATCAGATCACTGTTCATTAAAATTACCTGCCTTACAATAGTATTGTTCATATTTCGGCAAAAACTTCCTATTGCCGATTGTACCTATATATTATAAGTTCTAATGCTCCCATTGTCAATCGTTTTATTCCACCGGCGGCGGCGGCAAGCTGCCGGGCGCAAAGCCTGCGCTCCCGATTCACGCTGCTCGCTGCACTGCGTTCCGCTCTGTGTACGGACTCAAACTGCACCCTCGCGGTTGGTAGTTCCATCACGCGGAAGCTGAAGTGTAATATCAGAGAAACTTTCATTGCAAAATGCTGTTTTGGAGCTGTTTTGGAAGGAATAATGTTTGACGAAAGCAGGATTTTGAGGTATAATATATAATTGTGTTATTGTGTATTCATTTCGGAAGGAAGGAAAAAGCTATGGTACATCTGGAAAACGTGTCAAAGGTCTACCCCAGCGGCACCGAAGCCATGAAAAACGTGAGCCTCGATATTCAGGACGGCGAGTTTGTATTCATCGTGGGACCCTCAGGCGCAGGCAAGAGCACCTTTCTCAAGCTCCTTATCCGTGAGGAAAAGGCAAGCTCCGGCACTGTATCGGTCAACGGCTTTGATCTTATGCACATCAAAAAGAGACAGATCCCCTATCTGAGAAGAACCATGGGAATAGTGTTTCAGGATTTCAGGCTCATTGACAAGATGAATGTATTTGACAATGTTGCTTTCGCCATGAGAGTTACCGGCGCCAGCGGCAAGGATATCCGCAGCAGGGTAAGTGATGTATTGGCGCTTGTTGGGCTGCAGGGTAAGGAAAAAAGCAGACCCTCGGAGCTTTCGGGTGGCGAACAGCAGAGAGTGAGCCTTGCAAGAGCACTGGTAAATGATCCAGGAATGCTCATTGCCGACGAACCAACGGGAAACATAGACCCGGAGCTTTCCTTCGAGATCATGAAAAAGCTGAAGGAAATAAACGACAGGGGCACTACTGTCATAATCGTCACCCACGAGCACGATCTGGTAAAGCAGTTCGGAGGCAGGGTGATATGGATTGAAAACGGTGAGATACTCCACGACAAGGTGCTGGGAACCAATGCCGAAAGAAAGGAGGCGCCTGAAGAATGAAGCTATCAAGTACTGGCTATCTCATAAGGGAGGGCTTCCGGAACATCTGGTCAAACCGCATGATGTCCCTGGCCTCTGTAGTAGTGCTGATGTCCTGCCTTATCATCACGGGCGCTGCGGCTCTGATCTCCGTCAATGTTAATTCACTGATAGCAAGCATCGGAGACGACGACCAGCTTACTGTCTACCTGCTTCCGGAATATTCCGACATTGACTCGGTGAAGGTCGGGCCGAAGCTTCTTGAAATAAACAACGTGGAAAGCGCCAAGTTCCGTTCGAGGAACGATGTTCTTGAGGATTACAAGGATACCCTGGGCGAAGATATCTACATGGCGATGGAGGGCAGCGGCAATCCCTTCGGCAACGAATATAAGGTAAAGCTTGCCGATCTGTCAAAGTATGATGAGACTGTTTCCGAGATAAGCAAGATCGAAGGCGTTGACAGCGTAAGCGACAGAAGCGATATCGCAGACAAGCTCACAAGACTGAATTATTTTGTCACAATAGTAGGAATTTGGGTAGTGGCAGTGCTGGGCGTAGTCACACTGTTCATCATATCCAACACCATAAGGATGACGATGTTTTCAAGGCGCTTTGAAATAAGCATTATGCACTCAGTGGGAGCCACAAACGCATTTATCCGCATACCCTTCGTGATCGAGGCGATAATAATAGGGCTCATCTCCGGACTGCTGGCGTCCTGCGTAGTGATTGCGGCCTATGAGCCTCTCAGGAACGCCGCTTCATCCGTCATCGGTATGATCGGCAGCTCAACCCTTCCCGTGGACGGCATCTGGGCACCGACTCTGCTGCTCATGTCCGGAATCGGCATCGTTATCGGTCTCCTTGGCGGTACCATTTCCATTTCACGCTATCTCAACAAGGAAGGAGGGGCTGTAATTGGCAGGTAAGCTCAGAAAACTGACGGCATTTTCGGCAGCAATCATATTTGCCCTTTCTGTCATCACCTACGCCGTGGCAGATGAGGACGATTACACCGACTATTACGAAGAAGAGTATGATTATGACTACGGCAATGACTATGATAGTGATTATGACTACGATTCGGACTACGGTGACGACAACGATAATGACTACGATGATGGCGACGACTATGATTATAACTACGACGATGATACTGACTCTGGCAACGACTACGACAGCGGCTATGAGGATGATGAAACGTCCGAAGAAAGCAGCGGATGGGACTACACCATAGAGGACGATGAAAACGACGACGAAAATGATGACGAGGACGACGAAAGTGATGACGAACCCTCAGTAGACGATGATTTTGACGTGAATGAAAATAAACGTGAGAGCAGCGAGCTTGCCAGGGAAAGCTCCGAGCTTGCCGAAAAGCTGAATATCACCGAGGAGGAGCTGAAAAAAAAGCAGCAATACAGCAAGGAACTGCAGCAGAAGATAGCAAAGCTCAGTTCGGAGATAAAGTCAAGTAACAAGAGGATAAACGAGCTGAACGCTCTGATAGAGGAAAAGCAGGAGATCATCAACTCAAAGAACAAAGAGATAAAGGATATCCTGAACCTGCTGAGAAGCAGACTGCGGGCAATACACAAGGCCGGAGATACCACCTCGCTGGAGATAATTCTCGGTGCAAAGAGTTTCTCTGACTTCCTTGACAAGGCCGAGATGGTAAAGTCTATGTCTGATCACGATTCTCAGATAATAGAGTCCGCCAAAACCCAGCTGAAGATCATTTCCGAGGATCAGAGGATACTTCGTGAAAGCAAGGAAAACCTTGAGAAAGAGAAATCGGCGCTTGAGAGAAACAATCAGGAGATCAACGCCCTGTTTGATGAAAACACGAAGCTGATCGAGCAGCTCACTTCCGAAAGCAACTCAATCAAAAAGCAGCAAAAGGAAAACAAGACAAGGCAGGATGAGCTGAAAAAAGCACTGGAGGCCTACAAAAAACGACTTGCAGACAGTGGTGTGCAGATCATCGTTTCGCCTGATCCTGACGGAGGATTTGTCTGGCCGTGCCCGGGCTTTACCTATCTGACCTCCACCTTTGAAGAGTGGCGAGGTGCAAACAACCACGGCGCACTTGACATTGCGGAGGCCGGCATCTACGGTGCGCAGGTCGTAGCCTGCAGCGACGGAGTTGTCTTTTCGGCATACGATGGCTGTGATCACGACTGGGGTAAGGATTCAAGCTGCGGCTGCGGAGGCGGCTACGGCAACTATGTAATGATCGACCACGGAAACGGAAAGATATCTATTTATGGACATCTTGCGGACGTCACCGTTTCCATCGATCAGACGGTGTCAGCCGGCCAGCTAATAGGCCATGTGGGTTCTACCGGATATTCAACAGGCGCACACCTGCATTTTGAGACAAGATACAACGGCGTCAAGTATGACCCGATGACTGAATACTGATTTGCATTGCACTGAAAAAGGACTGATCTCGTGTGAAATCAGTCCTTTTGTGTTGTCGTTTTTTCTATGCCGCCAGCAGCATAGAGTCCTGATATTTAGCGCCCTGTAAAGTCAGAGGGCCTTGCCCTCCGAACATCCCACAAGGGGCAGAGTCCCTCGACCCTGCAAGCCTTTGAAAAGGCTTGAGCGAAACTTTTAATTTTAAGTGATAATATTATCATAAAGCTCCCGGATTAGCGGGCTCTGTGCTGGCGTGGCTGTTGCCTTCAATGTCCTTTGTGACCGTGATGCGGTTCTGTATCCTGGATTTCAGCTCCTCCACATGGGAAATGATACCCACCAGACACCTGCTGTCATTGCTCAGGTCGCTGAAAACGGAATAGGCGTTTTCCAGAACGTGCTCGTCAAGGGTGCCGAAGCCCTCATCTATAAACATCGTGTCAAGCCTGATGCCTCCCGACTCCGACTGTATCACATCCGAAAATCCCAGAGCCAGGGACAGCGACGCCATAAAGGATTCGCCGCCGGAAAGCGTGACCACTGATCTTTCGGTGCCGCTCTCATAATCAAACACGTTTATGTCAAGTCCGGTCTTGCTGGCATTGTCCATAGGCACCTCAGACCGCCTGAACTCATACTTGCCGCTGCTCATCTTCACAAGACGCTCGTTTGCAAAAAACAGCACCCTGTCAAAGCATCCTGCCTGAGCGTAGGTTTCGAGTGTAAGCCTGCTGCGCCCCTCACGGAGCTTTGCGTTTGCGGTATCCCTCAGATCAGCGGATTCGGAAGCCAGTCTCATCAGCTTTTCCAGTTTGCCTGCACTTGAGCCGAAGAAATCCCTCACCCCGGTGTTGTAGCTCAGTCTCGCCCTAATCCGTGAAAGCTCATCGCTTCTTTTGTCGTTGACTTCTCTGAGCTTGCTTAACTCCTTCTTAAGCTTTTTCAGCTCCTCCTCTGAGGATTCCTTGCTCACGTCGGCAAAGCCTTCAAGCATGGAGCTTTGCTGAGAGATCCTTGTCCGGCAATCGTTAAGCTCCCTTTCGGCTTGTTTGAGACCCGCTCTCAGCGACCTGCTTTCATTCAAAAGCCGATTCATCCTGTCGGCAGTCTCCTTCATGGTAGGAAATGCAAGCTTGCCGTCTATTTCCCTGATCTGAGATGCAATGCCCTCCTTCTTCTGGGCAGAGCCGGCTATCTCTCTGTTGAGAAGCTCCAGCTCGCTGCGGATAGCTTCAAGCTCCTTTTCCATCACAGGAATGTTAGTGTGCAGCTCGTCCCTGCGCTTTGTCATGGAATTGATCCTGACAAGCTCCGTGTCGTGCTGTTCTATCTCTTTTTTCAGCCTGACACCCGCCTCTGTCACCTCTGCTTTCAGCTCCTCCACACTGCGGAAATCTCCAAAAAGCTCTTTACCGCTGCTTTTGATGCTGTCGGTAAGCTGAACGGAACGGGCATTTGCGGCCGCACATTCCGCCGAGGCTGAGGACGCTTCCTGAGATGCTTTGTCGGCTTTTTCCCGGGCAGACTTAACATCAAGCTCCGTAGGAGCCTGCTCAGGCATTGAAGCCTTGCACGGATGAGTAAGTGAACCACAGACAGGGCATGGCTTTCCTTCAGTCAGGGTAGAAGCAAGAATACCCGCCTGATCGTCAAGAAAGGCTTTATTAAGCAAATCATACTCAGACCTGAGCTTTTCGCTCCTTGTGCTGCATTGTATGTAAACGGACCTTTTCTTCCGGTAATCTCCATCTGATTTTTCAAGCTCCACGATAAGCGTTAGCAGCCTTCTGTACTCAGTGATGGTCTTTTGCTTTGACACTATTTCAGCCTTGATACGTTCCTGCTCTGCGGCACAATCCTTGAGACTGTCATACTCTGCTTTAAAGCGTTCAATATCTTCTGCAAGCACCCCTGACCTGCTGCTCTTCTTTGTGATCTTATCCGACGCTGCGGCAATGGCTCTTTCCACAGCTCCAAGCTGACCAATGAGAAGTTCACGCTTTTTGTGATCCTCCATCGACGACTCAAGCCGGGTGTATTCGCTGTCAAGCAGGGCTGCCTTTGCTTCGTTATCACATACGGATGTGTATTGTTCCTCAAGCCTTGGCAGTAGCCTCTGGCTCTGTTCAAGGCCTGCGCACAGCTCAAGATACTGAATCCGGCGCTTTTCCCTCTCGGTCAGAGTGCCGATAAGCTCATTTCTTTTTGAGATGATCCCGTCTGTTTCGGTTAAGCTTTCCCTGAGAGCTTCGGCTTGCCTTTCGTCCTCAGCAATAATCCTTGTCAGGATGTCGGTGCAGTCATCAGCACCGGTAACATAGCGGCTGTTTCTTTCCTTTACCGCAGCAAGCTCCTCCTTGAAGCCGCTGTCCTCACCGCAGGAAATCAATGCCAGCCTTGATGTAAGCTCTCCGCTGAGGGCAGTATACTCCCGCTCATATTTTTCGGCACGTTCCTTGAGAGCAAGCTCTATCCGCCTGTAGTTTTCGGTGTTAAAAATCGATCTGAGGATGATGTTCTTGGTCTCAGTATCGGCATTGAGCACCTTCATAAAGGAGCCCTGGGCTATCATTGACAGCTGTTTGAATTTTTTTGCGTCAATGCCTATTATGCTCTCAATATCAATTTCCGAGCCTGTCCTTTTTGTGCCGGCTCTTTGCAGGCCCGTGAGGACGTACTCCTGAGGCGCATCACCATCATAGGTGGTCAGCACAGCCTCCGCTGTCTGCTTTGTAAGACCTCCGCCCCTCTTTGCCGGACGCATATATTCCGGACTGCGCCGGATCTTATACTTCTTGCCGCCGGATAAAAATGTCAGTTCCACATAGGTGGGCACCTCCGGCGGAGCGTTTTGACTGCGGAAGAGCTTGGGCTTGCGCATATCTCCGCTGGCCTGTCCGTAAAGTGCGTAGGTGATGGCGTCAAAAAGCGTCGTCTTGCCTGCACCTGTATCACCGGCAATAAGATAAAGCCCCTTTGTACCAAATCCGGTAAAGTCAATCTCTGTCTCTTCAAGAAAAGAGCAGAACCCGCACATTTTAAGCTTCAAGGGCAGCATCACTCGTTCCTCCTTCCGTTTCAACGCTCCCGATTATCTCCTTCATCAGCTCAAGCTGCAGCTCACTCATACTGTTGCCCCCGTGCTGCAGCTCATAAAGCTCTGTAAATACCTCAAGAGGTGTCTTTTCTCTCTCAACATTTCCCTGCATCACCCTGCTGCGGTCATATCTTTCGGACAGCACCTCATAGTCTATGGACACAAGATTGGGATATATCTGTCTCAGCATGGAGGCTACTCCGGATATCTCGTTGGTATCCGTCACCACCGCATAGATATAATCTTCAGTGGCATTCTCGCTCCTGCATAGCTCCATAACGCTGCCCTTTACCCTGCGCATATCGTGAATGGGCTTTAGCGGCACGGTGTCGATGCTGACTCTCCCCTTCTCACCAAGCTCCACAATGGTCATGGATTTGGAATGCTTCACCTCTGCTGCCGAATATTTCAGCGGCGTCCCACAATAGCGAATATGCTTGCTTCCCACATTCTGCGGGGTGTGCAGATGGCCAAGAGCCCCATAGTCAAATGCCTCATAGACACTAAGGCTCACAGCCTCGGTTCCGCCAACGCAGGTCTCCATATCAGTCACTGAGGCTCCCGATACAAACTGGTGAGAAACAATGACATTCCTCTGAGCCGGGTCTATACCCATAGTCTCCGCCATGTAAGCCACCGCATCCGTATAGGATGAAAAGCCTGTACCAAAGGCATTGTTTACATCACTTGGTCTGAGATAGGGCAAAAGATAAAAATTAACCGCCCCAAAGCTGTCATAAAGAGTAACAGGGGTCAAAGAATCCTTGACGCTTGTGACAAAATGTATATTATGCTTTTTCATTATTCCTGCGGCAAAGGACAGTCTCTCCGGCGAATCATGGTTGCCGCTTATGGCAAGGACAGGTATCCCCATATCGTATATCCTCTCGATAAAGGAGCTGAAAAGCGTCACAGCACTCTCCGGCGGGATGCTTCTGTCATATATATCCCCTGCGATGACCACCGCATCCACAGGGTCTTTTGCAAGCTGCTCTATTATGCTGTCGGATATCGCCCTCTGCTCCCCGATCATGGATATCTCACAGACTCTCTTTCCGAAATGCAGATCAGAAAGGTGAAGTATTTTCATAACATCATCTCCTATAATTCAAATACAAGCTTATCCTCTGACATTATATCACAATTATCGAACTTTCTGCAAGACCGGACTTTTCCTGCTCTGTACACAAAAAAGGACACCCCATCGGGATGCCCTTTTATCAGAGTTATCAGTTGTTTTCGGTGTTTTTCTTTGAGGCATTGCGCTTTGAGAACCTTGCCTTGATCTTTTCGCTGCCGAAGATTATCGCTATTCCGAAGCCGGCAAGACATACCAATGCAGAAACTATAATGTTTACCGGTGTGAACACAAAGCAGTTCACTTCAGCCGCAGCGCTCTGACTCTGGAACTTCATAAATATCACAAGGGGCGAACCAAGCATAAGACCTATGATAGCAAAATAGGTCATCTGTGGGAAGCGCTTGATGCACAGGTCGATGACCTTAGCTCCGAAGATAAGCCCGAAGAGAATACCAAGACCTGCCGGGAGCAGTATCATGCAGCTGTTCATAAAGCTTTTGGTAAGATCGGAAATAGCATTGATAATCGCAGAATAGATTCCGAAGATCATCAGTATCATAGAACCGCTGACGCCCGGGATTATCATGCACATAGCAGCCACTGCAGAGCCGCCGAAAAGAAGCATCCAGCTCCCGAAATCAAGCTGAAATGCCGCCGTTGAAGCTGTGTTCTGAGCCTCGGTGTTGACAAATGCAAGGGCTGTCATTCCCGCAAGGAACAGTATCATAGGTATCAGCGAAATCGGTCTGAAGGGCTTTTCCACCGCTCTTCTGAAAACCAGCGGCAGGCTGCCTACTATCAGACCTATAAAGAAAAAGCAGGTGGGCAGCGGACAGTATGCTATAAGAAACTTTATGAGCTTTGAGAATATTACTATTCCGAGGGCAGCGCCAATCACTATGGGCAGCAAAAACTTCATGCTCTTCCCGAAGCGCTTTCTCAGGCCCGTAAAGGCGTCGATCAGCTTATCGTAGATGTTCAGCATTACCGCCATGGTGCCGCCGCTGACACCCGGAATGATATTTGCAACACCTATGACGCAGCCGTAAAGAGCATTCAGTAAAATGTCGAGAATCTTTTTTGGTGAACTCATATCAACTCTCCTATAATAATATTATTAGTACAGTGCCCATCAGTTCTGTCTGCGGACGATCCTGTACTCATCGTCATCACAGTAGAAGGGGCACGACGAGGAACGATCAGAGAGCAGACGGGCATATTCATCCTCATCAAGATCCGCAAGGCATTCATATTCCTCAAGATCCTCGTTCCACACATATCTGCTGCAGCTCTCGCAGCCGGAAAAACCTGACATTTTGCATCTCTCCCTTCGTCGTAGATTATGTTAACATAATAAAAGGGATTTTTCAACCTCAGAACTCAAGAAATTTTACCAAACATACACAAGGGTCACATCTCATATCCTGTATTTGTCATAGTGATGTCAAAAAACGTATCTGCGGTTCAAATTATTATACAACAACTGTACAAATAGCACTTTTTCGGATTTTTTTTTAAAAAACACTTGCTTTTTTCCTCAAATAATGATATCATAAGCTGTACTCAAGTGTAGGAAAAGGGAGGTGTTCTAATGCCTAACATCAAATCAGCTAAAAAGCGTGTTAAGGTAGCTGCCGCAAAAACAGCCGCTAACAAGATCGTTAAGAGCAATCTGAAAACAAGCATCAAGAAGGCTGACGCAGCCATCGTTGACAATGCTGCAGATAAAGAAACAGCTGTTCGCGTTGCGATCAAGAAGATCGATCAGGCTGCAGCTAAGGGTATTCTCAAGAAGAATACGGCTTCCAGAAGAAAGTCGGCTTTAGCTCGCAAGCTCAACGCCTCCGTTTGATCCGCATCTTAAATATCGGACAGACTGTGTGCAATGCACTCAAAGCAGAACCTTGTGTTCTGCTTATTTTTTTTTCGGCGCAGAGCCTGCACTCCCCTGTTCGCGGGGCGCGCTGCACTGCGTTCCGCTTTGTGTACGAACCAAAATTACCCTGATCGCGGTTGTAACTATCTTCCCGCGGAAGCTGAAATTTATTGTCAGAGTGATGATGGTAACAACCGCGAGCAGCCAGGTAGCAAATCAGGCATTCTGCCCCCGCGGACACGGGTGCGGCAGCTTGCCGCCAGCGTGACGCCAGCGTGACGCCGGTGCTGAAAAGCATTATCCTGTTCACAAGGAATACTGCATTATTTTTCATAATATTCTTGACTTTTCTTCAAAATAATTATATAATTGGCTTAAAGTGAACATGATTGTAGGAGGAACGACTATGAGCAAAAAATTATTCATCGTGCTGATCTCTGTTTTTGGTGCCCTGTGTGCACTGAGCGCAGCTGTGGCTGCCTTTATGATCATTAAAGACAAGAAAAGAAGAGACGAAGAGGAGCTTGAGCACTATCTCGACAGCTCGATCCTCTGATCGCAGTAATAAGCGGCAATACGGGCGGCTGACGTTTTGTCGGCCGTTTTTTGCTATATGTGTATCTGACCGAGAAATAACAAACAGGCTCTGTGCCTGAAAAACGAAAGGATGGTTCATTATGGAAATTACAAAGGATATCAGGTATGTGGGGGTCAACGATCACAAGATAGACCTTTTTGAGGGGCAGTATGTGGTCCCCAACGGCATGGCGTATAACTCATACGTCATCATCGACAAGAAAATAGCTGTCATGGATACCGTTGACAGAAATTTCACTCACGAATGGCTGAATAATCTTGAGGATGCTCTTGACGGCCGCAAGCCTGATTATCTTGTGGTTCAGCATATGGAACCTGACCACAGCGCAAACATCAAGAATTTTATGAACAACTACCCAGAGGCTATAATAGTTTCCAGCAGCAAGGCCTTTACCATGATGGGCAATTTCTTCGGCACTCAGTTTGAGGACAGAAGAATAGTCGTGGCTGAGGGCAGCACTCTGGAGCTGGGCGAGCATACCCTCAATTTTGTAGCGGCTCCCATGGTGCACTGGCCTGAGGTAATCGTGACCTATGACAGCAAGGATAAGGTCCTGTTTTCCGCAGACGGCTTTGGAAAGTTTGGCGCTCTTGACGTAGAAGAGGACTGGGCTTGCGAGGCAAGAAGATATTACATCGGCATTGTCGGCAAATATGGCGCACAGGTGCAGAGCCTGCTGAAGAAGGCATCAGCTCTGGATATACAGACCATCTGCCCCCTGCACGGTCCTGTGCTGAAGGAAAATCTTGGCTATTATCTGGGACTCTACAACACCTGGTCAAGCTATGGCGTGGAGAGCGAGGGTATTATGATCGCCTATACCTCAGTTTATGGCAACACCAAAAAGGCTGTTGAGCTGCTGGCTGAAAAGCTCAGAAACAAGGGCTGCCCGAAGGTCGCAGTAAATGACCTCGCCAGAGAGGATATGGCTGAATGTGTTGAGGACGCCTTCCGCTATGGAAAGATCGTCCTGGCTACCACTACATACAATGCAGAGATCTTCCCGTTTATGCGTGAGTTTATCAACCACCTCACTGAACGCAACTTTAGCAACAGAACGGTTGCTCTGATAGAAAACGGCTCCTGGGCTCCCATGGCTGCCAAAACTATGAAGAAAATGCTTGAGGGCTGCAAGAATATAGAGTATACCGACACCACCGTGAAGATCATGTCGGCTCTTAATGAAACAAGCACTGCCCAGATAGAGAAGCTTGCCGACGAGCTGTGCATGGATTATCTTGCTCAGAATGACGCTACTGCTGACAAGCACGATATGACTGCACTGTTTAACATCGGCTATGGACTGTATGTGGTTACTTCAAATGATGGCAAAAAGGATAACGGACTTATTGTCAACACCGTCACACAGGTCACCAATTCTCCCAACCGTGTGGCCGTGTGCATTAACAAGCAAAACTATTCTCACCATGTAATTAAGCAGACAGGGATAATGAACGTCAACTGCCTCTCAGTGGAAGCTCCCTTTAATGTATTCGAGACCTTTGGATTCCAGAGCGGAAGGAACACCGACAAGTTTGCTAACTGCGAGACGCTGCGTTCAGACAACGGCCTTGTCTTCCTGCCCAAGTATATCAATTCCTTCATGTCCCTCAAGGTCGAAAGCTATATTGACCTTGACACTCACGGTATGTTTATATGCAGCATCACCGAAGCAAGAGTTATTTCGGACAAGGAAACCATGACCTATACCTACTATCAGAACAATGTCAAGCCTAAGCCCGAAACCGAGGGCAAAAAGGGCTGGGTCTGCAAGGTCTGCGGATATATCTATGAGGGAGACGAGCTGCCTGAGGACTTCATTTGCCCGCTGTGCAAGCACGGTGCATCCGACTTTGAGCCTATCTCCTGACGGCAGGACAGACTGCGGAGCAGTATCAGTTTTTTAAAATTTCGGTCAGCGGTGATAATGCCGCTGGCCCTTTGTTTTGCCATGTATAACCTAAGCCTCTCTGGGCATGATAACAAAAGAAGGAGCAATCGGTCTTTGAGAAGAAAATGACACAGAGAAAATAATTGTTTATGATTTAAACATTGAAATATTTACTGCGATATGATAGAATTGTAAAAGTGTGTATTGATTATTAATTAACCGGGCACCAGATGTGTCTCATTCACCCGTGAAAAGGAGTCAGTCATAAATGTCAGAAAAAAAGGCATCTTCTCAGCAAAAAAGAATAGCGCTTGGGTTTGCTTTTGTCTGCTCAGTCCTTCTGATAATTGCAGGCTACCTTCTTATCTTTATCATTCCCGCTGCAAACAGCTCGGCATTGTTCAATCCGGACGGCAAACAGGACCAGGAAGAAAAATCAGACCCAAAATTGAGCAGCGAGGCAGAAAAGTATCTGCATGACCTTCTTTGTGACACCAGCATTGAGCTGAGCTTTGGCGGCTCGGTTGAAAAGCTTGACTACAACAACACAAAAAGCTGGGTGACCGCTGAAAAGGACGGATCAGGCTTCAGGTGCGTTGTCAGTGACTCTAAGCTCTATGAATATACAGAAATGTTGGCGGATAAGTATAACACCTTTGAAAGCCGCATAACCTTCACTAACTCATCAGGAAAAGAAACCACCCTGGACAACATGGGTAACGGTTGGGTGTTTGACAGCGACTATGCCGCTGATATGATAAGGTCTTATTTAGTAAACGGAGAATCCGCCGACCTGGATCTTACAGACAGGAGCCGGGAGAGCAACAAATGGTGGCTCAGGGTCTGTGCAGACTATGACGCCGTAAGCAAAAAGGGTGACTGCTATGCTGAGGTAAGCATTGATCAGCAATATATGTGGGTATACAAAAACGGCAAGGTCATACTCAAGTCGGATATCGTGACAGGATCGCCTGACGGTCACGATACCCCCAAGGGCGCCTACATTATCTATGAGAAGAAATCTCCGGCGACTCTCTACGGTCCGGGTTATGTGACCGATGTTTCCTACTGGATAGCCTTCATCGATGACATTGGCTTCCACGACGCCACTTGGCAGACCTCCTTTGGCGGTACAACCTATCTTTATAACGGTTCACACGGCTGTGTAAACCTTCCCCTGGATTTTGCGGAGAAGCTTTACAAGACAGTCTACAAAAATATGCCGGTCTATGTATATTGATTATTTTGGTGCAAACCCGCAGTCATGTGCTGCGGGTTTTTGTTTTGGCAAAGCACCATCCCACCCATGAAAAAGGAATGTGTATATCCGTGACAGCAAGAAATGTTATTTATAGTAGCAAAGGAAGATACTTTTAACATCTCGTAAATAGAATTTCACGAATAATGTTAAGTATCCTGACGTTAATCTTATTATTATAAGTTAGTTGTAGTGCTTATTTTGATTTACTCACGATAGTGAGTAGAGATCGGCTGTTCTTTAATCTTATCATGCCACTTTTGTTAACAAAAAATGTTTATAAGAATTGGTTGAATAACCATCTTTGCCATGATAAGATTTAACCATGAAAGGGATGATGCACATGAACGATGAGCTTAGACAGTTGAGAATCAAAATGAAAATGACCCAGGAAGAGCTTGCCGAAAGACTTGATGTTTCACGTCAGACCGTAGCAAAATGGGAAAACGGAGAAAGCACACCTGACATAACGAAGTGCACACAGCTTGCGGACGTCCTTGATGTGGAAATCGAGGACGTAGCGTCAATGTTCCTTCCGAAAAATATGGGAAGCTTCAGAAAGAACAGAGGAAAATATATCTTCGGAAAATGCGTGATAAACCATAACAGAATTGCAATACCTGATGAGGCCATGAACATCTTCGGAATGAAGGAAGGAGATGAGCTGCTGCTTGTGGGAGACATCAAGCAAGGAATGGCGCTCATTCCCATAAGTCATGTGGAGGAGTTTATCGCTCAGCTTGAAAATACACCTATATTGGAGGTCGATAAATATGAATAAGGCTATTGAGCTTAAAGGACTAACAAAAACATTCGGCAGCAAGACGGCTGTTGACCACATTGATCTCACGGTCAACGAGGGTGAGATCTTCGGACTGTTAGGCGTAAACGGCGCCGGCAAGACCACTACAATAAGGATGCTGACCGGGCTTTCAGTCCCCACTGAGGGCGAGGCAAAGATAATGGGGCTTGATCTGAAAAACGACATCGATAAGATAAAGCTCCTGGTAAATGTTTCCACTCAGGAGACCGCTATTGCAGGCAACCTGACAGTTGAAGAAAATCTCAGATTCATAGCAGGCATTTACGGAGTTGAAAAGAAGGACCTGGAGGCAAGGCTTGAGGACATATTTGATTCACTGGAGCTGGGGGAGGTGAAGTCTCAGCGCTCAAAGACCCTGTCCGGAGGATGGCAGAGAAGGCTGAGCATAGCTATGGCTCTCATCACCGGTCCGAAGCTCATCTTTTTGGATGAGCCTACACTGGGACTTGATGTGCTTGCAAGACGTGAGCTTTGGAGATTCGTAAAAAAGCTGAAGAGCAAGGTCACTATCGTGCTGACAACCCACTATCTTGATGAAGTAGAAGCCCTCTGCGACACAATAGCGATCATGGCTAAGGGTCATGTCCTCGCTGTGGGAAACGCAGATGAGCTGAAAAAATCCGTAAACAAGGACAGTCTTGAGGATGCGTTTGTTGAAATCGTCGGAGGCGAAAAGAAATGAGATCACTTGTTTTTTGTTCAAGAAATATTAAGGAATTACTCAGAAACCCACTGAGCTACGTTTTTTGCCTGGGATTGCCGCTGGTCATGCTGGTTGTGATGACTCTCATCAACAGCTCCATCCCAAAGCCGGAGATCCCCTCAGGTGTCGGTATACCCGCCGAGGCATCTGCCTCTGCCGCAGCTGCAACAAGGGTATTTGAAATTGATATGCTGACACCCGCCATAGCAGTTTTCGGACTGACATTCATCATGCTCTTCTGCTGCATCTCTGTTTCGTCAGACCGCACAAGTGCCTTCCTCACAAGGCTCTACGCTTCCCCCATGAAGAGCACAGAATTTATCATCGGCTATACACTTCCCTTTGCCATCGTGGCAGGCGCTCAGATAGTCATTACTTACATAACCGGAGAGATCATTTCACTTATCGTCAACGGTGAGAGCTTCAACATCGGTTATATGCTGCTCTCCCTGCCGCTGTTTATTCCCTCGGTCATCATGTTTATCGGCCTGGGCGTATTCTTCGGCACACTGCTCAATGACAAGGCTGCTCCCGGCGTATGCTCGGCATTTATTACAGCAGCAGCCATCCTCGGCGGCATCTGGATGGATATTGACGCAATGGGCGACGGATGGGTCGCAGTTTGCAGCTGCCTGCCCTTCTATCACAGTGTAAAATATGTCCGCTGCGCCCTTGCAGGCGACTTTGGCGGAATGGTTCTTCCGATACTGATCTGCACTGCTTTTGCACTGGTGATCTTTGTCGCCTCTGCCCTGCTCTTTGCACACAAAGCAAAGGCTGACAAATAAGCGCAGAGCCTGCGGCGGCAAGCTGCCGCTCCACATTTCGCTCTGACATCTAAATACTCTTGCCTGTCATTGAAAAATGGCAGGCTATTTATTTATGTATTTATTGAATAATAGTATAACACGAACTGATACTTCCTTAAAAAAATATCCGTCCTATATTGTTTAAATGGAAAATTTAAGTTATAATATACTCACAGCAAAATTTCTGAAAAGAAAGGAAGGAACATTTATGAAGGGCTGCACCTTTTCGGTAGTAATTCCTGCCCATAACGAGGAGAATTACGTTGTCCGCTGCATTGATTCAGTAAAAAAAGCAGCCGCACATTACGGCGGTAAGGTGGAGATAATTGTAGTCTGCAACCGATGCACCGACCGCACTGCAGAGCTTGCGGAAAAGAACGGCGCAAGGGTGCTCTACAATGACGAGCGCTGCATTGCAAGTGTGAGAAATACCGGCATAGCAGAAGCCAAAGGCGAGGTGGTTGTCACCATCGACTGCGATAACCGGATGACCAAGGGAACTCTCAAGGAGATCGCCTATCTCATGGCTACAGGGCTGTTCATAGGCGGAGGCTCTCCTGTCAGATTCGAGCGCAACTCCCTGCCCCTGTTCTTCAATGACGTGCTATGCAAGGCGGGCTTCAGACTCACCGGACGTTACTGCGGCATATTCTGGGCTGAAAAAAAGACGTTTCTTGAGATAGGCGGATTCGCCAACAAAAAAGCCATGGAGGACATCTATACAGCCGGAAAGCTCAAAAAATTAGGTGAGCAGAGAGGAAAAAAATATACGGTACTAAGGGAGAATTACCTCATCAACTCCACAAGAAAATTTGACGATATGGGCGACTGGCTATATTTCGGGCTATTGTTTAAAAGTGCAGGGTCACTGCTCAGCGCAGCCTTCGGAGACAGAAGCAGACTCGACAAGCTGCTGGACAATTTATTCTACGACTACAACGACAACAAGAAAAAGAGGTGATTTCCATGCAGATACACGATCAGTGTCCGGTGAGCATAATGATTTTTATGAACGATGCACTCAAAAAAAAGAAGAGCGTCAGCTTCAATGATGTGATGGCTGCCCCTGAATGTAAAAAATTCTCTGTTGCAGATATAGGCAAGGCTCTGGAGCTGCTGCGGCGTAACGGCCTTTTAAAGGCGACTTCCCGCTTTGGCTGCAGCGAGCTGCTTGAATTTACGGCAACAGGCATTACCGATGCAGGAAGAGAATTTCTGAAAAAGCATTGACCTGATAAACGACATTTTCATTTTTCTATCTATATTAAAATAAAGGAAGAAATCAAATGGCATATACAAAGCATATTGTAACTACGATAGCATATCTCATCGGTATCAGAGCGGACATCGTGGCTCAGATCGGTGAGGATGAGAAGGAGCTGCTGGAAAAACTGAAGGAAGATCAGTCATGCCGCATAATCAGATATTTGTGCAAGCTCCGTACTCAGCTAATGCTGAATTTCAAAAAAACAGACATAGAAATGAAATCAAATCTCACAAATCTTGACAAGCTGCCCTGGTTCGACAGAGAAAACATCCTGCAGCTTGAGGAATGGGGCATCAGAATACTCAAAGCCAACGGTTCCTCCGCCAAATATATGGAAATCATCAACAAATCCATAAGTGAAAACATCACCCGCTGCAAGGGGCTTTTTCCGGAATATGTAAACTGGGAGTATATCAAGGACATTTTCGTTATCCCCCGCTTCACTCAGGAAAAGGTCATCAAGGGCGAATTTGCAAAGTATATGGCTAACAGGGATTACTATCCATTCCAGCAATATATCCATTGGCAGCCCTACGACTGCGGCGGAATGTTATTCAATGATTCAAAGTTTTTTGCCGTTATTTACAAACAGCATGGAGACGACTACATTTCAAAGTCAAACTACCGTGTAGCCGATGAGGAAGTAAAGGAAAAGATTTATCAGTTTATCAACGAGACTGACAGCGTTGAGATCGTGGTGGACTGCGAAAATTCAAACCCCTATAAGCTGTGCAGCGTTATTTTAGGACTTAAAAGAAATGAGATATCCAAGATACACAAGCTTATCCTGTTTGATGACATACACACAAGCCCCGGCTGGGATATGCTTGACAAATTTGTGCCCATCCCCATTGAGCACATTATGGTGGAGCGCATTAAGGAACAGAAAAGCCTTGTTGACATAAAAATGACAGCAACCGTCTGTATGGAGCATTATCAGAACAGAGTATCATCATTTTTGCTTTTCTCCAGCGATTCGGATTATTGGGGGCTTATCTCCTCCCTGCCGAACGCACACTTCCTGGTCATGTTTGAATACCGCAAGGTAGGCGAGGCAATAAAGAGGACCCTTGCAGGGCATGAGATATTCTTCTGCGCTATAGACGATTTCGGCACGGGTAAGATAGATGAGTTCAAGAAATTTGTCCTGTGCCATCTTATGAAAAAATACCTTCCCGATCTGCTGACCTACAACGGTAAGGAGCTTGTTTCGCTTCTATACAGCGAGGCCAAGATACCCGCCGAGCAGAACGAGATGGACAATTTTTATAACAAGTACATCAAGACGCTGAAATTCATCGCAGACGACAACGGAAAAATGTATTTTGAGATACAGAAATAAATTTTCCCGCACAAAAAACAAAAGCGCAGTATCACGAGACTATCGGATACTGCGCCCTTTTATTTCTATGCTTTTGCCATGGGCAGAATCAGCCCTAAGAAAAATCATTCTACACGGGAGAAGAACTCACCCGGGTCGTCAACATTTGTGAGAATGCCGTCACTGTAGATATAGGATGCAGAACCGCCCCCTGCACTGACTGTGACCCTATTATTCTCTGTTGACTCCCACTGAGCTTCAACAGTCGTGCCGTCGGCAAGCATCAGGGTCGCCGAACCGCCCTGATAAAGCACCATGCTCATATACTGGGATCCTGCATTATATTCCCACTGGCCTACTGGATCAAAGCCCGTTTCCTCCTGGCTCTGTTCACCTGAGCTGCCCGCCCTGGTGAAATCCTCACCGCTGCCGTCTGTGCACACAAGCCTGCCCCCGTCAAGGGTATAATCCGAGCGGCCGCCGGCAACGTAGATAATCAGCTTGTCAGCGTCTATTTCCCACCTACCGGAAAGTGCTTCGCCGCCCTCATAAACACTGAGGTCAACACTATTATCCTCATTTATCTCCAATTTCATATAGCTGTCGCCTGATTTATACTCCCAGCTGCCCACTATCTCAGACGGATCAATGGTAGACACCTCAGGCTCCGGCTCAGCCGATGGTTCCTCTGAGGATTCTTCCGAGGGCTCCTCCTGACTCTCCTGAGAAGGCTCCTCTGAGCTCTCATCAGGGCTTTGCTCAGCGCTTGCCTCAGATACCTCTGACGAGCTATCAGCTGACGATTCGGTCTTGCTCTCGACAGAAGACTCAGCCTTACTCTCTGCGGAGGACTCAGCACTGCTCTCGGTTTTTTCGGTGGATGTCTCAGATGAAGCAGCCGATGCTGCGGAGCTTTCCTGGGGCTTGTTTTCGTTTTTGCCGCAGCCTGCTCCAATGCAGGCGATCATTGCAGCAGCCAATAAAGCCGCAAATACTATCCTGAGCTTTGATCTCATTGTTGTTACTTCCTTTCTATGACGAATAATCGTGCAACGCTGCAATAATTATAAACTATCCCCTGCACAATGTCAATTAACCCTGAGCATTTACCGCAAAACAAAAGCTGCCCCAACCGATAATAAATGCCGTTGGGGCAGCAATAACAGGCCAGTAATGGTATAACGAGAGTCTGTGGCTTTAGTCAACAGGCTGCTCCGGAACCTCTTTTTCCAGCATTTTTCTGGACTTGCTCAAATAGGAAAGGTAAAGTATATACTGGATAATGGTGAGAATACCCGCCAGGACAGTCATGATGATAGAGAGAACCGTCCCGACCTCATTGGTAAACACCTTTGAAACAAAACGCATTACCGCTGTGACAAGAATAAGGATAAAGAATAATTTGAAAAAATTGTCCCCCCTGATCTCCATCTCGTCATCCTCAAGTCTGATAGCCAGATTCCTGATGCCCCGCATGATAAAGAAGGTGACTCCAAGGGAAGCTATCTGTGATACGGTAGTGCACACCGCCGATGCAGTGTCGTAGTTAGACAAGAAGGTAGCTGCGGCAGCTGAAACAATAACGGTCACTATTCCCAGAAGAGCTATGCGGAAGGACGGCTCATCCTTGGATGCCTTGACTACACCTATGATGCTGATTATGTTGGCAACAACAAAGGTAACCAGAGCCGCAAGTATAAGAACCAGTATGATAATAAGATACTTGGGAGCCTTTTCTTCAAGGGCAGAGGATAATTCTTCACCGTCTATTCCCAGGATACTGATAATCAGAAGAGGTACCAGAGATATCTGGGCGATAAGATTCAATATCTCGGCAGTAAAAATTTTCTTCACCCCGTTTTGTGCATGAGTAAATTTCATTTCAGTTCCTCCTTAATATTCTGTGATAACACCGCATTGGTAGATATAATTACTGCTGTTTCAGAGAGTGCTTGGTTTTGGCAATACTCCACAAGGACAGTACAGCAGATAAATATCTCTCAATTAGATTATAAAATATTATACCCTAAAAGTCACTACCAAATATAGAAAAATTTTGTTAAGCAATAAAAAAATGACTTATTTTGTGAGAGAGGTGAGTTTTTTCTCTGAAACGTAAGGTAACCCCAGTAATTACATTTCCGTCATTAATTTTAGTGACACAAAAGCTTGCAATTTACATATTGTTTGTGCTATAATTTATAAGATATATCAGGCAGGTCAACCGTACAGCCGCCTGTTTTCAAAATCGGTACGGAGAATGGCGGAGTAATGATATGGCACAGCTATGCTTGGGCTGTATGAAAAATAATAATGGCGAAAGGATCTGCCCCATTTGCGGGTTTGACAGAGACGCCGTGCAGAACGCACCATTTATTCCTCTCGGCGCCGAGCTCCAGGAGGGCAACTATGTCGTAGGAAAAAAACTCAGCAATAACGCAGAGGGTGCAAAATATATAGGCTACAGCAAGACCATGAACGCCCCTGTTATCATCAGTGAGTTTATGCCTGCCGGAATCTGCGGACGCAGAAGCGGCAAGAAAAAAGCTGTCATCAGAGAAGGCTATGAGGAGCAGTTTGAAAAGCTGAACGAGGAGTTCCTCTCCTACTACAGGAGTATAGCAAGGCTCAGAGAGCTTACGGCTATAGCGCCGATCTTTGATATTTTCAGCGAAAACGGCGTATCATATACCGTTTCGGAATATTATGAGTCAATTCCCTTTACGGAGTACATAGGCAGGAGAAACGGCAGCATTGACTGGAATACGGCAAGACCGCTCTTCATGCCGCTCATCACTACCCTCTCGGCACTGCATAATGCAGGCATCGGTCATTATGCGATCTCCCCCGAAAACCTCGTGGTCACTCCCTCAGGCAAGCTGAGACTGACGGACTTTGCTCTGAAGGAGATGAGGCAGACAGGAGGTTTCTTTGAGGCCGAGCTTATGGATGGCTGCGCTGCCCCTGAGCAGTATAAGGATATCGGCGTGCTGGATGAGGCTACTGACGTCTACGGCTTTACGGCAACACTCTTCTATGCCCTCACCGGACGTCTGCCCGAAAACAGCAATGTCCGCAAGGCTGACGGCAAGCTTTCCATCCCCACCTCAGTGTTTAAAAGGCTGCCGCCTCACATAGTCACTGCTCTTGCAGGAGGTCTGCAGGTCCAGAAGCTTAACCGTATTGCCACCTTTGAGGAAATGAGCACCCAGCTTTCATCAGCACCCACGGTCAAGGCTATTCGTAACGAGGCAAACAGAAATGCTATCCAGAGCGAGGTAGCAGAGAATTACGCCCCCCGCAAAAAGGACGGTGTGCCCGGCTTTGTCTGGGGTATCCTGACTGTGCTTGCCTGCCTGCTCATTCTTCTCGTAGCGGGTATTTATTGGATCTCCAACAACCCGGATTCTTTTTCCAGCTTCCTCGGCGGCAAGAGTGAGGATGTTGAGGAGGAGTCCATCGTGAATCCTGACGATCCGGACATGATCTATATTCCCAACCTTGTGGGTCAGAGATATGATGACCTTATCGCAAAGATCAGCAGCACCTCGGATTACATCATAATCAAGACCGAGGACGAGATCAGCGACAAGGTAGAGCAGGGTGTTATCAAATCACAGAGTCCGGAGGCCGGCGTCAGTGCCCGTAAGGGTGCTACCATAGTAGTCACCGTCAGCATGGGAGCCGCAGAAAGAGAGCTTCCGATCATTGCAGGTCAGTCTGTTGAGACTGCTGTGCGTGCACTCAACGCTCAGGGCTTTGTAGCTTCGGGTGTGTATGTTTCCAGTGACACAGTAGAGGCCGGCAAGGTCATAGGCTATACCAGCCACACAGCCGGAGACAAGGAGCGCTACGGATCAACGGTGGTCATCAATATCAGCACAGGTCCTGAGCCCTAAGCTGAACAGGTCCTTATAACAGATAACACGGCACGGTCAGCCCTCTTGGGTTTGCCGTGCCTGTATTATAATTGGGGAGGAATGAAAGCTTGGACATCATTTTCTTCATCTTTCTTGCGGTTTTCTTTATCGGCGCAAAGTTCTTTATAAAAGGAGTCAACCCTGACTATATCTCCCACAAGCAGACCCAGTGCATCAACGGCTTTTTTGTACTGCTGGTTTTCATGCAGCACTTCAAGAGCTATATCAAGCTCTCAGACGGAGACATGATCTATGACGCCATCGGAAAATGGAACGGGCAGCTCATAGTCGTCCCCTTTTTGTTCTTTTCGGGCTACGGTATTATGCTTTCCATCACAAAGAAGGGCAAGCCGTATATCAATTCCATACTCACAAAGCGTCTCCCGAAGGTGTGGAGCCACTTTGCCATGGCTATTGTTCTCTTCATTATCACAAACCTGATTATGGGAAAAAGGCACAGACTGATGGTGGTGTTCCTCACCTTCTTCGGATGGGAGGGCATAGGCAACAGCAATTGGTATATTTTTGACACGCTGGTGCTGTATATCCTGACGTTTTTCAGCTTCCGCTTTGTGGGGAAGAACTACAAGGCAGGAATGTACATCATGGGGCTGCTGACACTTGCTTTTATAGTAACCATGTCCTTCTTCAAGCAGCCATACTGGTACAACACTGTCATCTCCTATTTCGTGGGAATGTTCTTTGCCCTGATCGAGCCTCACTTCAGGAAATGGATATCCTCAGGGGTTCTGAATTACATCATTTTTGCTACCATCGGTATTGCCGCAATAGTATTCTCATCAAGAGACAAGGGCAAGATCACCTCATACGAGGTCTTTGTCCTGGCAGGGATAGTCATTCTCTTAGCTCTGTCCCTGAAGGTCAGATTCTATAATCCCGTCCTCTCCTTCCTGGGAAAATACGTTTTTGAGATATACATTCTCCAGCGAATACCCATGATTATTCTCAAGGATTTCATCCCCAACAAGTATCTGTATTTTTCCGCCTGCTTTGCCGCAACAATAGTTCTTGCACTGCTGTTCCGGTTTGCCGAAAAGGGCGTTGATTTCCTCATTGACGGAAAATTTCTCAAAAAGAAAGTACCTGACAAGGCAGGACAATAATACAAAGGCACGATGGAACAATCACCATCGTGCCTGTTTTTTATAATCTTATGTTTTCAGAACCAGGCATTGTCAAATGCCTCTAACAGGAAGCCCGCTACTCCGTCAGCAGTGCTTTCTCCTATGATCAGATCTGCCTTTTCCCTGACCTCTTCCACGGCATCACCCACAGCTATCCCGAAGTCTGACGCCCTCAGCATTTCAAGGTCGTTGAGGTTGTCGCCAAAGGTTACTACCCTGTCGGCGCCCAGCATCTCCTTTAGCTTATTTACTCCCGATGCCTTGGTTGCAGCTGCACTGAATATCTCCAGGAAATACATATCGGAATAGTTATCGCTGTAAAGGGTCGCCTTTGCGCCTGGGAGTTTGCACACCTCATCATAGATAGGACGCAACCGTTCATACTCATCCACCATTGTGAAATATATAATCTTTTCGTCATCGGTAGCGGTTATTTCCTGCACCTGACGGAAGCTTTTATAGTCCTCGGTTTTTCTAACCTCAAAAAAGTTGCGCTCCACCTCATTGCTTAGCCTCTCAAAGGCTACGTTGATACCGCAGTCGCTGTCAAACTTATAGACAAAGGACATCCTGTCAAAGTATTTCAGTATCCTTATGATCTCCTGAGCTGTGGGGGTATCCATTGAAACACAGTCGATATAGCCTTTTTTGCTGTAATCGTAAAGAAGCACACCATTGAGATGAATGCTGGGTATCTTGACGTCAAGGCTGCTCAGGTATTTTATGGCGGACTGACTCCTGGCTGTGGCAATGGTAAACAGCATTCCCTCATTTATAAGGTAGCTGATAATACTTCGTGAGTTTTCAGTGAGCTGAGCCTGCCTGTTGAGCAGGGTCCCGTCAAGATCACTTACAAATAGGGTCTTCATGCTAATCCTCCCGGTCAGTTTGTTTCCTTATAGAAATATGTTATATCCGCCAGGATCATTGTCCTGCTTTCGGGGAAGGGTGACACCGAGAAATATCCCTTGTGTTCCTCGCCGTCGTGCATATAGACTATCCCCTCTCCCTCAGGCTTGCCCTTTGAGAATATGCCCGTATAGCGATGATCGGAATAAAGCATGGTTCCGCTGCCGTCAGGCACCCCGTTTTTCAGCCGGCCTGTATATATGCCTGTGGTTTCACCCACGGAAATGCTTTTCTCGATCAGATATTCCGGCGTGATACGGTAGGTCTCATATTCCGTCCCCTTCAGCTCATCCGGCAGCGGAAGCTCAGCAAGCTCCTTGAAAAGCACCTTCATAGGCTTTTCCGGCTCGTTACTGCGGAAAATACCCTCAAACTGCTTTTCCGAGTTAGCAAGGAAGGTACAGCCCATACCGTTCCTCATGCCTGATGAAATGCTGCCGTAATACTGCAGCTCGCCCTTGGGGGAGTATTCGCAGGTGTAGACAAGCTCATTGCTGCGATAGAGGGATTTCCTGACAACACGGTGATCGGAGACCTCGTTGATCCTGCCCTCCATCTCTCCGTCAGAAAAGCTCCCGACGAAGTGCACCTCCTTATCCTTATAGAGCATACCAAGTCCGTTGTAGAGATCCTTGCTCCACATACCCTTGTAGATAATCTGACCGTCACGATACTCCGTGCCGAAGCCCTCTCTCCTTCCGTCTTTGAAGGCTCCCTTATAAACAAGCACGCCCTTGCTGTAAAGCTCTCCCTGACCGTTTCTGCCGCAGCAAGGATTATCATTATAGCCTATCTGAGCGCCGTCTGAGCGTTTGTTCGTCCAGTCGCCGGAGTATACAAGCTCCTTTTGGGGGCTGTATTCCCTAAACTCTCCGTCAGTCTCGCCGCCGAAAAAGCTTCCCTCAGCATAGCTTCCGTCAAAGAAGAACAATCTGCCGCTGCCGCTGTAGTTATCATCAGCAAAGCTGCCCTTATAGATCACGCTGCCGCTTTTGTCCTTCAAAACACATTCGCCGTGAGCCTTGCCGCTCATAAACGTTCCGGATATCCTTCTGCCGTCGTCAAGATAGAGAGTACCCTCACCATCATACTTGTTATCCTTCCAGCACCCCTTATATCTCACCGAACCGTCAGAATTATAGGACGTGCCCTCGCCGCAGCGTTTATTGTCCTTATAGCCGCCTGTATAGAGCATATCTCCGTCAATGCTGAACTGGGTGCCGCTCTCCAGAAATTCCCCGTCACGGAACCTTCCTACAAAATAGGTCTTTCCTTCCGGGTCATAAAACATACCTGCACCGTTTTTCCTGCCGTTCTTTACGCTGCCCGCAAAAAGCAGTCTGCCCTCATTGTCAAAATGAGCTGCCACCTCAACGGAAACATCCTCCGACCATCTGCCCACCACAGCACTGCCGTCAGCAGGTGAAAACGCCGCTCCAAGTCCGTCTCTTTTGTTGTCCTTCCAGCCCCCGGCATAGCACAGCTTGCCGGACTTATAATAATACACGCCAAAGCCGTCCCGCTTGTCATCGAGGTAGCTTCCCTCATAAGCTGTCTGACCGTTAGACATGAGGGTGCGTCCCCTGCCGCTGCGCTTGTCGTCAGCGATATCTCCGATATAATAATATCTCCTCCTGCCTGCATCAATGCGCTTCTTCCTGCTGGACTCATAGGGGCACTCACCTGCAAAGTCACACCCCTCATACGGTGCAGGCTCCTGCTTTTTCTGCGTTCCCCCAAAGATAGCATCCTCTACAGGCTCGGCAGCCTCTTCCCCGGACTCATCTTCCTCCGGCTTTGTCTCAGGCTCGGTATCAGTCTTTTCTGCAGCTTCTTCGATCTCCGGCTTTGTCTCAGGCTCGGTCTCGGTCTTTTCTGTCGGAACTTCTACTTCCGGCTTTGTCTCAGGCTCGGTCTCGGTCTTTTCTGCAGCTTCTTCTACTTCCGGCTTTGTCTCAGGCTCGGTCTCGGTCTTTTCTGCAGCTTCTTCTACTTCCGGCTTTGTCTCAGGCTCGGACTCGGTCTTTTCTGCAGCTTCTTCTACTTCCGGCTTTGTCTCAGGCTC
>CACXMR010000011.1 GCA_902768825.1 uncultured Ruminococcus sp. | reverse complement strand
CGAACAAAGCAAACCCGAACAAAGCAAACCCGAACAAAGCAAACCCGAACAAAGCAAACCCGAACAAAGCAAACCCGAACAAAGCAAACCCGAACAAAGTAAACCTGAATCAAGCACCACACAAGAGAGCGTACCCTCGGTGCCTGAGGACAATTCCCTCAATATCTATGACGGCCTTGCCTATGGTGTAGGCGAAAGCAGCGATGACATCGTTCTTATCCAAAACAGACTTGCCGCCCTTGGATATTACTATGCCGTGTCTACAGGCTATTTCGGAAACACTACCAGTGAGTGCTTTGCAGCCTTTGAGGAAAACAACGGTCTTACGGTTGACGGCTATGCTTCCACTGAGGATCTGAGGCTTCTGTTCTCATCAAATGCAAAAATGGCAGGCACTCAATAATTCCGTGGTGCCGAGCACTCGTTTTGACTATTGGCAAAGAATAATAGCTCTATGCTTGCAATTTCCCCCACAAGGAGTGAAATAATTGAAAAGGATCATCTGTTCATTTATCTGTACATTTCTGGTCATAGGCTCATGCGCCTGCTCCCAAAACAAAAATGATGACCGGTCAGACAGAAAAATAGAGCTGACATACTCCTCATCACAGCCGTCAGAGATAGTTTCTGAGGATGAGCCTCCTGAAATATGGGAGCCGTCATCTGATCCCCTTGAAAGCTTTGAATACATCTCAAAGCTTCCTGAGGAACCTGACTATATCAAAACTAACCCAAGACTCTATGCTTCTCTCCTTCAGAACATGATGGATCTGTACTATTCCGGTGTGCTCAACGGCAGAATAAACTCCGACTCAGTGAGCTTCCGTTATTCCGGTGACAAGCTGCCCTCTGCTGATTCCGATGCCGAGTCACGCCGCAGTGCCGCAAGATATTGCACTGTGGGCGGAGCACTTGAGTATTTTGGCATAGACTGCAAAAACTATATGAAGTATTATGAAATATACAACGGGTGTCTGCCCTATTTCTGTTATGACAGCGATGGTGACATTTTTGCCGTTATAGAAAAGCCGTTAAACAAGGTCCTCAATCTTACCTCATTTGATCAGGCACTGTATTTCATCTATAGAAGCGCAAACAAGGATAACGTGGAAAAGAACGCACAGAGCTTTGCCGCCTCTGAGATCGACAACGCAATAAAAAAATACTATTACGGGATCAAAAACGGAACCATAGATTCCTCAGTCAGTCTGCCTCGCTCCGGCGACCGTCTGCCGGAAAAGGATGCGTCACAGGAGGAGCGGGACCGGCTTGCAAATGAAGCCACCATATCCGGCGCCATAGAGTATGCGGGATATTATACACCCCTTTATCCCATGGTCAGCATGCTTGGCTATAACAGCAAAACCGGAAAGATCGTTGTGATGGATCACACGGAGCATTCGGTGCTTTCCATCAGCTCCACAAAAATAAAGCTGGGAGAGATCTTTGCAGGGACAAAGCAGTAGCAAAATAATACTATTTCTGTGTAAACAATTATAGCCTGCCCTTTTTCAAGGACAGGCTAATTTTTATTATATATCAAGGGCTTCGCCCCCGAACCCCTTTGGAAACCGCAAGCTTTTGTGTTTTTGTATTTTGTAAGAACCGCGAGTGGTCAACTAAGAAATCAGACACTCTGCCCCCGCGAACAGCGTTTTCGGGGGTGTTGGGGGGACTTTTTCGCAAAAGTCCCCCTGACCGCTGACCTGTTGTTATTTTCAGATATCGTCAACCTCATCCTCTGAGGGTCTTACAGTTCCCTGCTCTTCCTGGTCGTCAGGATCTTCGTCATTTTCAGCGCTGTCATCGTTAGGCGCTCTTGAAATAGTCGCCACCTTGCTGTTTTCATCCATCTTCATCACGATAACACCCTTGCTGTGCCTTGAATAGACAGGTATGGATGAAGCTTTTATCCTGATGATAACACCGTTGTCGGAGATGAGAATTATATCATCCTCAAGATCGACAGCCTTTATCGCTGCAACTCCTCCTAACTTCTCGGTGTGATAATTGACAAGTCCTGTGCCGCCCCTTGACTGCAGCCTATAGTCATCCTGGGGTGAGAGTCTGCCGTAGCCCTTCTCTGAAACCGTAAGTATATAGGCGTTCTCTCTCAGAATGGACATACCTATGACACTGTCTCCGCCACGAAGGGTAATAGCCTTGACGCCCCTTGCAGATCTGCCCATATCACGGATATCAGTCTCCTTAAAGCGTATAGCCATACCGTTTCTGGTGGCCACAAGCAGCTCAGAATCTCCGTCTGTAAGGCGTACCCATACAAGCTCGTCATCTTCATCCAGGGAGATGGCAATGAGTCCTCCCTTTCGTGCACTGTTAAATTCCTCTGTTGCCGTCCTCTTGATTATGCCCTTCTTTGTTATCATTACAAGGTACATACCATTGCCGCCGTCCTCAGGCATGCGTATCATTGAGGTGACCTTCTCATCAGGGGCAAGAGGAAGGAGATTGTTTATATTCATACCCTTTGAGGTCCTTGAGCCTTCGGGTATCATGTAGCACTTCAGACGATAAACCCTGCCAAGATTTGAGAAGAACAGCGCATAGTCATGGGTGCCCGCAACAAACATATCCGTAGCTACGTCCTCTTCACGGCGGTTCATTCCTGAAATGCCCCTGCCGCCTCTGCGCTGTGTGCGGTAGGTATCTACCTTCTGGCGCTTGACATATCCAAAGTTGGTCATGGTGATAACGCAGTCCTCATAGGGGATGAGGTCCTCGATATCCACCTCGCCGCTGATGGACTCTATCTGTGTGCGTCTTTCGTCACCATACTTTGCACGGATTGCATTCAGCTCTGTTTTGATAATGCCCAAAAGCCTCTCGCCGTTGCTGAGTATGTCCTTATAGTCGGCTATCTTCTCCACGAGAGCCGCCAGCTCCTCCTCTATCTTCTCTCTTTCCAGTCCTGAGAGCTGTCCGAGACGCATGGCAACGATAGCCTGAGTCTGGGCGTCATCCAGACCGAACCTCTCCGACAGTCTGAGTCTTGCTGTAGGCTGATCCTTTGAAGCACGGATAATGCGTATTACCTCATCAATAAAGTCTATGGCTACCTTCAGACCCTCAAGGATGTGTGCTCTTTCCTCAGCCTTCCTGAGGTCATAGATGGTCCTGCGGGTAATGACATTTACCTGGAAATCTATATAGTTCTGAATAATATCCTTCAGATTGAGTATCTTTGGCACACCGTTGACTATAGCAAGCAGGATGATGCCGTAGGTTATCTGCATCTGTGAGTTCCTGTAAAGACTGTTGAGGACGACATTGGGAGAAGCCTCTCTTTTGAGGGTTATCTCTATGTGCATACCGTTCCTGTCGGAATGGTCGTCAATATTGGATATACCCTCTATCCTCTTATCCTTTACCATATCGGCAATGCTTTCCACGAGTCTTGCCTTGTTTACCTGATAAGGCAGCTCGGTCACTATTATCTTGAAGCGGCCGTTTTTGTCCTCAACTATCTCGGCTCTTGCACGGACCGTGATCTTTGCCCTGCCGGTGGCGTAGGCTGCCTTAATGCCGCTCTGACCCATGATGATGCCCGCTGTGGGGAAATCAGGGCCTTTGATAAACTGCATTATACCGTCAAGAGTAGCATCAGGATTGTCAATGACATAGTTTACCGCATCTATTACCTCTCTCAGGTTGTGGGGCGGGATATTCGTCGCCATGCCCACTGCGATACCTGTAGAGCCGTTCACCAGCAGGTTCGGGAACCTTGAGGGCAAAACAGAGGGCTCCTTCCGGCTGTCGTCGTAGTTCGGCACGAAATCCACGGTTTCCTTGTCTATATCGGTGAGCATCTCCACGCTTATCTTGCTCATCTTTGACTCAGTATAACGATAAGCAGCAGGCGGGTCTCCGTCAACAGAACCGAAGTTTCCATGACCGTCAACAAGAGTATATCTCATGGAAAAATCCTGTGCAAGCCTGACAAGAGCCTCATAAACCGAGCTGTCACCGTGAGGGTGATATCTGCCCAACACGTTACCGACTGTGGTAGCGCATTTTTTGTAGGGCTTGTCCGGCGTCAGATTATCCTCATACTGAGAGTAAAGTATCCTTCTGTGAACAGGCTTGAGACCGTCCCTTACATCCGGCAGCGCTCTCGACACTATAACAGACATGGAATAGTCAAGAAAGGATTTTTTCATCTCTCCCTCTATATCTACGCCTATTATCTTTGATTCTCTCTCGTTCTGTTCAGTATCCAACCTCTACGCACCTCTTTCCTTGTATCACAGACCTGTGCTTTTCACTTCTGCGCCTGTGACACCGCAGGGTAAAACCTTGCATTACTGTTATTTTCTATATTTCAAAAGCCAATGCTGTTATTATTTAGTCAGGGTCATTCCTCTACCACTGATTCCCTGAGCTTTTCATACAGCTCCGGCATTACCTTTTTAAGATTTATCGGACGGAAGGTCTCCGTGCTGACAAAGGCATGGGTAGTGGTTCCCTCTGCCATTATTTTGCCCTCAAGCACCACACGATAACGGAAGGTCACCCTTGAAACGCTCAGCCTTACGGTCTCGGTTACTATCGTCACCTCATCCTCATAGTGCACCGGCATCATATATTTACAGCCAAGCTCTGACAATGGCAGCATTACACCCATTTTTTCAAGCTGGGTATAGGTTATTCCTGCTGTCTTGATATATTCTGTCCTTGCAGCCTCAAACCACACCGGATATACGGAATGATGTATTATTCCCATCTGGTCAGTCTCTGCATATCTTGCGACTATATGTGTTTCACATCTCAAAACTATCACTCCTGTAAATACAGAACTACCTTTCTTCCTTGGGTCTCGTACCGGAAACGAGTATAGCCTTTACCTCGTTATAGACCTCCGGTTCTATGACTCTTTCCGGAATGGCAAAGCTCTTGTCCCCTACGCTTATCATAAAGATATTGTCAAACTCCGACAGATAGCAGTTACCGTCCAGCTCAATACTCCAGGCTCCGCTGCCGCTGCCTATATCTATATGGTCCGGATATATCTCAGCATCGATCTTTTTTCCGTTGGCTGCAAGCTTTGCCATGCTTTTTATATGAAAATATGGCACCAGCCAGACAACGGCTATCATTATGACACATAAAATACCGAAAAACAGGTTATATTCTTTAAACTGTCCCGTCATGTAAAAGTAAGCTATAAAAAATGCCACAGCAGCAAGTGCAAAGACTACCGTTGAAAAAGCAGCCCTCACTCCCTTGGTCTTATAAATATCACTGTTATAGAGACATCTGTACATTTCCTTTTCGGTCATCACATAAGAAAGCTTGATGCCCGTCTCCGGTATCTCATATTCCTCAGCGTCATCATCCGCCACAAGCTCGCTTTCAGTTCCGTCCCATTCGGGATTATCCTCGTTTATTTCTATTTCTTCTGCTTCCTGTTTATGAATATCGCTGTTTAAACTGTCGTCTATTTCTTTCATATTATCTCCTTCATCATTGTTTTACGGTCATGGATCAAACATCCAGATTTTGTACATACTTTGCGTTCTTTTCGATAAATTCTCTTCTCGGCTCTACCTTGTCTCCCATGAGAATAGTGAATACCTCATCGGCTGCTGCCGCATCCTCCATATCTACCCGGAGCATTATCCTTGTGGCAGGGTCCATAGTGGTCTCCCAAAGCTGCTCGGCGTCCATCTCACCAAGACCTTTATATCTCTGGATCTCGTATTTTCCTCCCAGCTCCTCCATTATCCTGTCTCTTTCATTGTCGGAGTAGGCATAATGGTGCTCCTTGCCCTTTGTGATCCTGTAAAGTGGCGGCTGTGCTATATAGATATGTCCTTCCTCGATAAGGGGCCGCATAAAACGGAAGAAAAATGTGAGCATCAGCGTCCTGATATGAGATCCGTCCACATCGGCATCGGCCATAATAATTATCTTGCCATAGCGCAGCTTGCTCAGGTCTATCTCATCTCCGATGCCGCATCCGAGAGCCGTGATGACCGGCATGAGCTTATCATTGCCGTAAACCTTGTCAAGCCTTGCCTTCTCTACATTGAGCATCTTGCCCCAGAGGGGAAGTATTGCCTGAAAACGTCTGTCACGGCCGCCCTTTGCAGAGCCTCCTGCGGAATCTCCCTCAACGATGTATATTTCAGTCTCATCCACGTTCTTTGACTGGCAGTCAGCAAGCTTTCCGGGAAGTCCGGCGCCCTCCATAGCGGTCTTTCTTCTGGCAAGATCCCTTGCCTTCCTTGCTGCGTCCCTTGCCCTTGCCGCCATGAGCGCTTTTTCAAATATGGCCTTGGCTGTGGCAGGGTTTTCCTCAAGATACTGCTCAAGCTTATCGCTCACAAGCTTATCAACAAGGGTCCTCATCTCGGTGTTGCCCAGCTTTGCCTTCGTCTGGCTCTCAAACTGAGCGTCCTTCAGCTTGACGCTTATTACTGCGGTAAGACCCTCTCTCACGTCCTCGCCGCTGAGATTCTTTTCTCCCTCTTTTATGAGATTGAATTTCCTTGCATAATCGTTCATTACCCTTGTGAGGGAACGCTTGAAGCCCTCCTCATGGGTACCGCCGTCATTGGTATGTATGTTGTTTGCAAAGGAGAGAATCAGCTCATTATAGCTTTCGTTATACTGCATTGCTATCTCAGCGGAAGCAGTATCATCCTCGTTCTTTGCCTGGAAGTGAATTATATCCGGATGTATGACATCCAGTGCCCTCTTCTTGTGTATATAATCAACGAAGCTTGAAACACCGCCCTCATAACAAAAATCATCACTGATGATATTATCAGGGTCACGCTCGTCCGTAAGCTCTATGTGTATTCCCGCATTGAGGAAGGCCTGCTCCCTCAGTCTTGTGCTGAGAGTGTCATAGTCATACACATCGGTTTCTGTGAATATCTGCGTGTCAGCCTTGAATGTCACCTTTGTGCCTGTGACTGTCCCGCTGCCTATCCTCTCAAGCTCCGTTACCTGATTTCCTCTTTCAAACCTCTGGCGGTAAACATCCTTTCCATCGCAGACCTCAACCTCGATCCACTCGGAAAGAGCATTGACGACAGACGCACCCACACCATGCAGACCGCCTGCCACCTTATAGCCTCCGCCGCCGAATTTTCCTCCAGCATGGAGCACAGTGAATACCACGGTGACCGCAGGTATCCCAAGCTTTGGCTGTATCCCTACAGGAATACCTCTTCCGTTATCTGTCACCCTGATGATTTCACCCGGAAGAATATTTACATCTATCTTGGTGCAATATCCGGCCAGTGCTTCGTCTATTGAGTTGTCCACTATCTCATATACAAGATGATGAAGTCCTCTCGGTCCTGTAGAACCAATATACATTCCTGGACGCTTCCTGACTGCTTCAAGACCTTCAAGCACCTGTATCTCGTCAGCACCATATTTTTCTGTGGTCTGAGATATTTCGTTCAGCTCCATATTTCTGTACCTCCTTGTCCGGAACTCCTGTCAAAGTCCCATAAGAGGGCGTCAAAGCCCGCTCTGGATATGCTATCTGTCTTTCCTTCGTTTTCTTTTATTCTCATTAACCTGTCCTGGCAGCTTTTTTAGTCTCACAAAGAGGGGTGAGATAACAAAAGCTGTCAGTATGACTGCCGCATCAGTCATGACTATCATAGCAAAGGTCCCCTTACTGATATCGGCTGTAGTGTGAAACAGGATCAGATTGACTATTATCATCACTATGCAGGCAATGGCTATGGGGATAGCCTTATATATTTTTTTTGCCGCAAACTGTTTTTTACAGTGATAGCATTCCTGTTTTTTTCCCTTCATAAATACAATGTCCTTATATCTGTACACAGTCCTGCAATAAGGACAAACCTGATACTTAGGCATATTTTTCCCCTTTTCCTATTCAGAACCGATATTATTGAGCACTCATCTGTATGTCAGGAAATATCATTCCTCGGAATACTTGTTGTTCTCTTCCTCAGCAGCACCGTTCTCAGTCTCAGCATCCTGCTCATATCTCATGGGACCCTCATCATACGGAGACTCATCATATTCTCCTAAGGTTTCTTCATAACCCATGGGAGATTCATCCTCACCGTACTGCTCCGGAGCAACAGAATCAGCATATACAAACTGATCCGCAAATTCATCTCTGTTTTCGGGCACATCCGGCTTGAAATCCTCATTCTCAGTAAAACCGTCCTCGCTTATCTCAAAGGCGATCTTAGTGTTTCCGATATCCTCCGGCTCTCCCTCACTCTGCTCATATCCCTGCTCTGCAAGGTCTGCGGCGTTCTTCTCGATATTGTTCTTTTTTGCCATCATAAACCTTGCCGAAAAATCATCCTCCACGTCCAGAGTGACAGGCTTTGAAGCGTTTTGTATAGCCTGAAACGCCGTCTCGTTTGGCATGGCTGAGGCTCTCTTTTCAAGCAGCTTGTTCACTGCGGACTTATCCTTGCAGGGCACAAGCCTCACGAAGAAGGGAATTGTGATATAAAATATCAGGAATGGCGCAAGCACAC
The DNA here is from genome assembly GCA_902768825.1 of uncultured Ruminococcus sp. Classification (GTDB taxonomy): domain Bacteria; phylum Bacillota; class Clostridia; order Oscillospirales; family Acutalibacteraceae; genus UBA1213. The sequence goes on along the minus strand of CACXMR010000011.1, from coordinate 36,343 downwards.
AGGCAATCCCCATATAGCTCCCGTGATCTCCTCCCAGAGTGTAGAGCACTACCGTCAGCAGACCTAACACACACACGGCGCTGGCAAGGGCATAGGCTCCCCTGCTGATAACCACGTTTGAAATGCACTTGCATGATCCGCAGTTGTGCTCGCCCTTGGTTTTCATGAACATTGATCCTATGTAGGATATTTTTTTATGACAATAAGGACATCTCGGCAGTTTAAATGATTTTGACACCGCAGTATCATTCCTTTCCTTATCTTTGTGCTATTGTGCACTTATATTCATCTGTGAGGCTCTCTTTATAAGAGTCACAGGCGAAAGCTGGCATATATATATCCTGTATCCATCTTTTTCACGACAGAGCACAAAGGACTTGGGCAGCTCCGTCGATACATTCACTATGATCCCGCTCTTTTCGGCATTGGCCAAAAAATCTCTTGTCTTTCGTGAAACGGTGGAGCCTTCTATATCAAATATCCCTATGATATCATCCTTCCGGATGACCGTGTCGTTTCCCAGATGAAGATACAAGGTTTATTCCTCCAGAGAAAATATTTTACCGTTTTCTATGCGCACCGCATTTCCGGCGCCTTTTATTCTTTCGCAGCAGGTAATGAAAACCTGCATCCCGTCAAGCCTGTTAAGGAGATAATCCTGTCTTGCAGGGTCAAGCTCACTCAGCACATCGTCAAGCAGCACCACAGGCGCCTCTCCCCTTTCCGTGCCGAGAACATTTGCCTCAGCAAGCTTCATAGCGAGCACAGCGCTGCGCTGCTGTCCCTGTGAGCCGAATTTTCTTGCTTCTCTGCCGTTTATTATAACGGAAAGATCATCACGGTGCACTCCCACCGTTGTATATCCGCAAAGTATGTCCTCCGCTCTTTTCTGATTTAATGAAGTGAGCATTGAGACCTTCAGTGCCTGAGGGTTTGTTTTTTCCTCATTGTTTACGCTTGATCTGTATTCAAGACCGAAGCTTTCCCTTCCTGAAGATATTCCCTCATAGAATATAAGCGCAGGCCCTGAAAGCTTTTCTACATAACTGTTCCTTGCTATGGAAATCTTTACCCCTTCCTCAGCAAGCTTTTCATCCCAGATATCCAGCATATCCTCAAGCTCTCTGTGCCTGGGAATATCCTTCAGCAGTGCATTTCTTTCGTTCAGCGCTCTTTTATACCTGGTCAGCAGCACTGCATAGGAAGGTTTTATCTGGCAAAGTGCCGCATCAATGAAATTTCTGCGTTCTTCAGGGCCGTTTTTTATCAGAGTGAGATGATTCGGAGAGAATACTACGGAACAGAAGCTTCCGATCACCTGTGACATGAGCTTTTTTGGCACATCATTGAGAACCGCAGCTCTCTTGCCGCCGCTGATGGTGATTTCGATATTCTGTTCCCTTCCCTCGGAGACAAAGCACAGTGATATCCTCGCAAACTTCTGACCGAAAGCTATCAGCTCGTTTTCCTTTGATCCCCTGAAGGATCTTCCTCCTGTAAATAGCCAGATACATTCAATCAGATTTGTCTTACCCTGAGCATTGTCACCACAGATGACATTTATTCCCTCCGACGGGATAAAAACATCCTTTTCAAGGTTTCTAAAATTTTCAAAGGCAATACTCTTTATGAACAAGTCAGCACACCTCAATGATCCTGCCGTTGCAGAGAGCCTGGTCTCCCCTGCGCATTTTTTTTCCCCTCTGGGTGCAGACCTCTCCGTTGACGAGGACCTCCCCGCTCTGGATGGAAAGCTTTGCCATTCCTCCTGTGTCAAAATCTCCTGTCATCTTCAGAAGATCGCACAGTCTTATATATTCTTCTGTTTCCTTCAGGAAAAATTTCTCACTTGTCATTTCTCAACCTCACTGGAAGCACCAGGAATATAAAACTGTCTCCCTCTCCCGGCATTATTACGATAGGGCTCAGGGGGCCGTTCATGTGGATTTTTACCTCATCCGTATCCGTATTTTTCAGTGCATCCATCATATATCTGTTGTCAAAGCCTATTTCCAGATCCTCGCCTGTTATTTCTGCGTCAAGCTCATCATAGGCCTGTCCGAGAGGCGTGTTGCAGGATGTCTTTATCAGGCTGCTGTCAATGCTGCATCTGATGGGGTTTTTCATCCTTTCGTTAAGAAGGAGAGACATTCTGTCTATGGTGTTGATAAATTTTCTGGTGTTGACCTTGATCTCGGTGGAGTGTGCGGTGGGGATTGCAGACTTGTAGTTCATAAATTCATCTTCGATGAGTCTTGTTATGATAGAATACTCGTCTATCTTGAATATGATATGTCTGCTTCCTACGTTGATGGTGACCTCAGAGGTATTGTCGGTTATGAGCTTTTCTACCTCAGCGAGAGATTTGCCTGGAACTATGAATTTTTTGTCGCCTTCAAAATCAATCGGTTCCTTTCTGACTGCCAGTCTGTAGCCGTCTACGGAAACTATTTTAAGGCTCTTGTTTTCTATCTCAAAGAGTGAACCCTTGTGAGCAGGCTTGATATCCTTATCGGATATTGCATATATGGTCTGTCTTATCATGCTTTTGAGAGTATCTCCCTTGATGGTCATTGATTCGCCTGCTGTGACAGAGGGTAGCTCTGGAAAATCCTTGTCAGGCAATCCTATGATCTTGTAATCCGACTTTCCGCTGGTGATATATATAGTGAGCTTGCTGTCAGTCTCTATCTCGATCTGTTCTTCGGGCATCCTTCTTATGATCTCCGAAAACAGTCTTGCACTGGCGACTACTCCGCCGTCTTCATATATCATTGCGTCTATGGAGGTGGTTATACCTATTTCCAGGTCATAGCCTGTCAGTACCAGTTTCCCGTTGATCGTCCTGATGAGTATTCCCTCAAGGGCAGGCATTGTTGATTTCTGGGACACTGCTCTTTGTACATTCAACACTGCCTCGTTGAGTTTTTGCTTGCTGCAGGAGAATTTCATTTTATCCTTCCTTTTCGGTTTTTGGTTTTATCTTATTATATATATTTCAGTTGTAGTAGTAGTGGCTGTTTATTTGTTGATAGTTACCGCTCTGCCTTTTAAACAGCGGGTTTGGGAATTTTTTCGTCTGTTGGGATATGTTGGGGGACTGTTGGAAATAATCGGGGAAAAATTTTTTGTCAACATCGTTGTTGATTGGTGTTGGTGGATTGTGGAGTAATTGTTGAATACTTTCCTTGTGTTGAAAAATGTGGAAAGTGTTAATCTAACAGCTTTTGTTGACAAGTTGATTTTGTCTCAACAGACTGTGGAATAATTTTTATCTGTCCCTGATGTTCTTGATTATATCCTCGACAGTTGACTTCAGCGTGGGATCCTTGCTCATATTCTTTTCTATCTGATTGATAGCATATACTATAGTAGAGTGATCCCTTCCGCCAAACTCTTCTCCTATGCTCTTCATTGAGAGGGAGGTTATTTCTCTTACGGCGTAGATGGCTATCTGACGGGCATTGGAAATGGTGGAGTTTCTCTTCTGGGATCTGATATCGTCCCCTGTTACTCCGTAGGTATGGGCTACCTCGTCAATTATCTTTTCTACTGTAAGCGGTGGCGGCTGGTCGTTGTTGAGTATATCTGAAATGGTTTTTTGAGCTACGTTGATGGTTATCTTCTCTCCGTAGAGCTGGTTCTTTGCCTTGAGCTTCTTCACCACGCCCTCAAGCTGTCTGATATTTGATTTGAGCCTTGTGGCGATATATTCCGTGACGTCGTCAGGCAGCATAAACTCCAGGAGCTCGGCTTTCCTTTTGATGATGGCCATTCTGGTTTCATAGTCCGGCGGCTGGATGTCGGCAAGCAGGCCTGATTCAAAACGGCTGCGGAGTCTGTCCTCAAGGGTCTTGATCTCCTTGGGCGGGCGGTCAGATGTCAATACTATCTGACAATTGGCTTCTCTCAGGGTATTGAAGGTATGGAAGAACTCTTCCTGAGTGCGCTCCTTGCCGCCGATGAACTGGATATCGTCTACCAGCAGCACATTGGATTTTCTGTATTTCTGGCGGAACTCACTGGTGGTAGCGTTCTGCAGGGATTCGATGAACTCGTTGGTAAAATCATCGCCCTTTACATAGGTAATGATCTTATTGGGATCGTTCTTTATGATCTCGTTGCGGATCGCATAGAGCAGGTGAGTCTTTCCCAGTCCTGAGTTACCATATATAAAAAGAGGGTTGTATGCTTTTCCGGGATTTGTCGCTACGGCAAGAGAAGCCGCATGAGCAAACTTATTTGAAGAGCCTACAATAAATGTGTCAAAGGTATATTCATAATCGGCGTCAATTATGACGTCCTGATTATCCTGCTCCTTAGCCGGCTCTTCATCCGGTATTGTGAAGATTATCTCCAGTCCCTCTCCAAAAACACTTGCAAAGGCGTCATTCAGGAGCTTGAGATAGCCCCTGATCAGGGTCTGGCGGTGAAAATCGCCGGGAACCATCAGTATAGCCTTGCCCTGTGTAAAGTCAAGATTTACCGGTTCGATCTTGCTTATCCATGTCTTGTAGGCAACATCGGTGATTCTTTCTTTGCAGTATTCGCAGATTATTTCCCATGCCTCATTGAATGAATCCATAGACTTTTACTTCCTCCTGATATTTATTTTGCGGTCCTTGCCGCCGCAACATTCTCATGATAAAGGCTCATTGCTCATCAGAGCTTTTATCGCTAACAAACACTTATACGAGATTAATTATAACACAATCAAATCTATATTTCAAATGATTTTTCAACATTCGTCATTTTCACGGTGGAAAAATGAAAACAGCGGTAGTGGTAGGTTATTTTTTTACTGTGGGTCATGGACACTGTCCTTTTGTTTTATATCTGGATATGTGAAGCATTATGGATATATAAAGGCAAAATGTATGTATGACTGGGGTGTAAAGCAAAATTTTTAAATATTTAGTTGACAGAAGACTATGTTTTGGTTTATAATTCTAAGGTGCAAGTTTATATCTTGGATACTAATGATGGGTGCGTCTGCGCCTTCGTGAAAGGAGGAATTTCTCATGCTGAGAACGTATCAGCCGAAGAAGCTCCACAGAAAAAAGGAGCATGGCTTCAGAAAGAGAATGTCAACATCTAACGGTCGTAAGGTCCTTTCCCGCAGAAGAGCTAAGGGAAGAAAGAGACTTTCCTATTGATCTGCTTTTTCACGGAATGTTTGAGCGCGCAGGTGGAGAGTCAGGATAATATGATTATGGGATGATGAAGCTATGAATGAAATGATCACCCTGAAGGAAAACAAGGACTTTCGCCGTCTTTATAGCCGGGGAAAAGCATATGCGTCTCCCCTGCTCGTTACTTACGTTTTGAGGAACCGTACAGGAACGGTAAGAACAGGCATAACAACAGGAAAAAAGGTGGGCAAGGCAGTTTTGCGCAGCAGAGCCAGAAGAGTGATAAGAGAAGCATATAGAGCTCTGTCTGATGATATCAGACCGGGCTTTGATCTGGTCTTTGTGGCAAGGAGCAAGACTCCCTTTGTCAAAAGCTATGATGTTCTCAAGGCTATGAAAAAAGAGCTGAAGGATGCGGGTGTTTTGAGATGAAGCGCCCGCTTATTTGGCTTATTAGGCTATATCAGAGGTGTATCTCCGCATATACTCCCCCATCCTGCAAGTATTATCCCGTATGCTCGGTGTATGGGATACAGGCTATTGAGCGTTTCGGTGCGATCAAGGGGACTGCGCTGACTGTATGGAGAATACTCCGATGCAATCCCTTTTCAAGGGGCGGATATGATCCTGTGCCCGAAAAGAAAAAAAGGACAAGATACAAAAAGACACCGAAAAGGATAAAATTTCCCTCAGACAATGACAAAAAGGAATGATCTCTAAAAAGGAAAAGCATGGAGCAGTTATACCTTCCGGCTTTGAAATCAACAGCTCCGTCCCTGCACGGACTGAATAAATATATTTTATTCCTAAAATATCGATGAAGCCTATTCCGACAGGATATTTCAGGTGCGGAAGGCATTGAAAGGAATGGTTTTTAGAACAATGATGCAAATTTTTAATCTGATAGGAAGTCTGTTTGGATATATTTTGTTTGCAGCCTTCTATATCGTAAAGAATTTCGGTATCGCTATTATATTATTCACCATCATAGTAAAGCTGCTGCTTCTTCCGTTTTCTATCAAGCAGCAGAGATCAATGGCTGCAAATGCAAGGTTCCAGAAAAAACAGAAGGAAATAATGGAAAGATACGGCAAGGACAGACTTGGCGCACAGATGGAGATCCAGAAGCTCATGCAGAAGGATAACGTGAGCATGAGTGCAGGCTGTCTGCCCATGATAGCGCCTATGTTCGTTATGCTGGGCGTTTATTATTCTGTTATCAACCCTCTTACAAATACCCTTCATATAGCTGCTGACAAGGTCAATACGGCACTTAACACTCTTGGAGCCCTTCCGGGCCTCGGAACAAGCTTCGGCAGCAACAACTATGGACAGATCTATATTCTTAAATATTTTGGCCTGCTCAGAGATAACTTCAGGGATGCTGCAGGCGGCACACTCTTTACAGGTGATGAGGCAAACCGTATAAATGAGTTTGCCGGAGGCTTTAACTTCCTTGGCTGGGATCTCCTTGCTACACCTAATTCAAGCTCCTTCGTTTCAATGATGTGGCTCATCCCTGTGCTCTGCTTTATTACATCGGTAGGCAGTATGATAGTTATGCAGAAGATGAACGGTACTCCCATGAAGGGCTGTATGTTCATTTTCATTCTGCTCATGCCCCTTTTCTCGGCATGGATCGCCTTCAACGTACCGGGTGCTGTTGGTTTCTACTGGATCGCTTCTACAGTTCTCGGATTTGTTCAGTCTTTTATCCTCAACGTTTATTATAATGCAAGTATTATCGAGGCACGTGACGAAGCCCACAGAGTCGTTTTGCGGCGTAATCAGGAGGCACAGTTGCAGTATATTGAGGTTCCTGGCTATGTAGCACCGTCACAGATAGCAAAAAAGAAAACGGTAACGGATGAAGTACAATACAAACAAAAAAAGCCTAAAAAACGAAGGTAAGGAAACAGGGGGAAGAGAAATGATCCGTGAATTTATCGCAACAGCTGACACCATAGAGGAGGCACTGAGTCAGGCCTGCAGTCAGCTTGGGACAAATCCTGACAGCACCCAGTATGAGGTGCTGCAGCAGCCTGAAAAGAAAAAGTTCGGGCTTTTTGGCGGCAGCCCCGCCAAGGTGAGAGCTTATGTGGAGGTCACACCGCTTGAAAGTGCAAAGGCGTATCTTGCCGATGTGCTTTCAAAGATGGGCATTACGGATGTTGAGATGAACGCAGAGGAAGTTGAAGGAGGAGCCATCATCAACATCGAGGGTGAGGATGTAGGCTTCATTATCGGACACAGGGGAGAGACCCTGGACGCTTTGCAGTATCTTGCAGGTCTTGTTGCTAATCATGTGGATGACAGCTATTACAGAATTTCAATCAATATCGGAAATTACAGAGAAAAAAGAGAAAAGACCCTTGAAATACTGGGCCGCAAGCTTGCTTTTAAGGCAGTTAAAACCGGTGTCAAGACTTCTCTTGAGCCGATGAACCCCTATGAGAGAAGGATAATCCACACAGCAGTACAGAAGGTAAAGGGTGCCACCTCCTGGAGTGAGGGAGAGAATATGCACCGCCATGTGGTAGTTGGTCCTGATCCGGAATATAAGCCCTCATATAACAGAGGCTACCGCAGAGGGGACAGAGACAGATCCAGCAATTTTAACAAGGACGGTACATATAACAAGAGACAGCGCTCCGGCGGTTATCAGAGGAGACAGTATTCAGAGGGCGAATATCATCCCCAGGACAGCATCTTCAGCAGCTTTGAGGATGACAGCTCATCAAGTGCCGTAAGAGAGAGCATCAACGAAAGACCTGATACTTCCCTTTATGGCAAGATCGAGGTAAAGAAGAAGGATAATTAAACTGATTTTGGTGAGTTGCTTAGTTTGAATATTATTCACATTTTACATCAACAAAACAGAATAAAAAGCAAGACTGCTGCATTCATTCCGGATGCAGCAGTTTTTTGTTATGCAGTCATTGTATTCTGAAGCGTTCGTTCCTTTGGTATGCGTATGGTATATTCTACATAATCCGCATCTTCACAAAACTCAGCCTGTGCGTCAATCCCTGAGGTGTTTAGGGCGAAAACAGATTTTTTTATGGTGTTGTCAAACATTCTGATATCCCGCAAAACCCCTCTCTGGCGCCGGGTCCGGCATTTTTCCAGTCTTGTCTGTGACAGAAGCTCGTTTATGTAGGATTCGGTTTGTGATACGTTCATGCAGTTTTCGATTATCTCACTGAGGACAAGTCTCCGCTCCAGTCTGTCGTCAATGCGCAGCAGTGCCTTTGCGTGTCCCAGTGACAGATGGTGCCTCAGTATCAGATCACGTTCCGGATCCTCAAGCCTCAGGATATCAAGCATTTCAGATATTTCTGCAGGCTCCTTTCCCAGCTGGCGAGCAGCTTCATTTTGTGAGATTCTTTCTGAGCGGATGTAGCTGCTGACCCCCTGGGCAGCCTCGATAAAATTAAGGTCTGTCCGCTGTATATTTTCTTCAAGGGAATATACCTTTGCTTCATCGTCACTGCAGGAAATAACAATGCAGGGGATATGGGTTTTGCCGCAGATCACACAGGCACGGAGTCTGCGTTCCCCTGCGATAAGCTCATACTCCATAGAGGTGACCTTCCTGACCATGACGGGCTGCAGTAATCCGTTGTTCCTTATGCTGTTGGCAAGCTCCTGAAGCTTTTCACTGCTGTAGTATTTTCTCGCTCCTGTACGGCATGGTCTGATCTGAATGATAGGGATTTCCACTACCTTATTGTTCGTCCTGATGCTGAGGATCATATTGCATTACTCCTTTCTTGTGTTTCAGATTATAACATAAGGGATATGTTGTTTTTGTCATAATAATTGTTATTATATCTGCCCTGGGCAAAAAGTTTTCAACCGTTTTATACCCGATGGTTGAAAAAGTCCCAGGCTTTTACATTATTTACGGAATATTATATCGAAAACAGGAGAAAAGAAAAAGTTTTCAACCAATATTTCAAAAACGGTTGAAAAGAGGAAGGACCAGTGAAGTATCATTCTTCTTTTTCTACTATTATATAAACAAGTAGAATATATTAGCCTGCCCTTTTCAAGGACAGGCCAAAAGCCATATCAATCAGGGGCTTTCAGCCCTCGAACCCCTGACCAAAGGCTCTGCCTTTGGAAACCGCAAGCCTTTGAAAAGGCTTGAGCGAAACTTTATTATTTGTCTGGTTTTTACTCATTATTTGTGTCAACAAACATTTCAAAAACGGTTGAAAAAAAGGAACAATCCAAAGGGATCATTCCTCTTAAAGTGTTGAATATTTATCTGATGGGATTTTTGTTTATCTTTGTGCTCCTGCGGGGATAGGCTGACGGGGTAGGGGAAACCTTCCTCAGCTCTATGATCGTTCTTGAATTGTTGTCCGGAAGAGTAAAGGAGCTTATTTTTTCCACAATGCAGCCCAGTGCCTTTATTGCTTTTGCGGCATCCTCAAGCTCTGCCTCTCCGTCAGGTCCCTTCATCGCTATGAAGCTTCCGCCGACCTTGACATAGGGGATACAATATTCGCACAGAGCAGGAAGATTTGCCACTGCCCTTGATACTGCATAGTCAAATTGCTCCCGGTATTTATCATTTCTTGAAAAGTCCTCCGCCCGTCCGTGGATAAGCTCTGCATTAATCCCGAGCTTATTGCAGACCTCCTGAAGGAATATCAGGCGTTTATTCAGACTGTCCAGCAGGGTCAGATTAATGTCCGGACGCATTATCCTGAGAGGTATCCCCGGAAAGCCCGCTCCCGTGCCTATGTCTATGATTGAAGCACCTTGGGGGATATTCACTGCATTAAGCAATGAGATACTGTCGATGAAGTGCTTAACCGCAATTCCGCTTTCCTCGGTAATGGCAGTGAGGTTCATTTTTTCGTTCCATTCCACAAGAAGGGAAGCGTAGGTTTCAAAGGCGCCTGTCTGGGATTCATTAATGGTTATGCAGTTATCAGCGCACCAGTTTTTTAGAAGCTCAGTTATCATCGCTGCCCACCGTCCTGTTGTTTTTCAATGAGGCAAGGTATATCACAAGCACAGAGATATCAGCTGGGCTGACACCTGATATCCTGCTTGCCTGACCGATATTTTCCGGTCTGACCTTGTTCAGCTTTTCACGGGCCTCAAGGCGCAGACCTTCTATCTTTGAGTAATCGGTATCCCTCGGCAGCAGCTTTTTTTCAAGTCTGCGCACCTGGTCTATGATTATCAGCTGTCGCTTTATATAGCCCTCGTATTTGATCTCTATTTCTGCCTGCTCCAGAATATTCGGCTCCAGCTCCGGACGGGTGATGTCTATCTCTTTAAGAATCTCATAGCTCAGCTCCGGGCGTTTAAGAAGATCAATAAGCCGGACTCCGGTGCTGATTTCTGTAGTGTTGTGAGCCTTCAGGATACTGTTGACCTGATCGGTGGGGGAGATGGTGGTCTTTGAAATTCTCTCAAGCTCCTTTTGCAGCTTTTCCTGCTTTATCTGGAACCTCTCCCAACGCTCATCATTTATGAGTCCGATCTCTCTGCCAATGGGAGTAAGCCTGGTATCGGCGTTGTCCTGTCTGAGGATAAGTCGATATTCACTCCGGGAGGTCATCATCCTGTAGGGATCGTTGCAGCCCTTTGTAACAAGGTCATCGATGAGAGTGCCTATATATGAGCTGGCCCGGTCAAGGATAAGCGGCTTTTTGTTCAATATCTTCAGTGCGGCGTTTATGCCTGCCACAAGGCCCTGAGCAGCAGCTTCCTCATAGCCTGAGCTGCCGTTGAATTGTCCTGCTCCGTAAAGCCCCTCATAGTCCTTAAATTCCAGTGTGCTGTTCATCTGTACAGGGTCGGCACAGAAATATTCTATGGCATAGGCAGGTCTCATTACAACACAGTGTTCAAGTCCCTTTATGGAATGATAGAACTTTATCTGCACGTCCTCCGGCAGTGAAGAGGACATTCCCTGAAGGTACATCTCCTCGGTATCAAGTCCGCAGGGCTCAATGAACAGCTGGTGTCGTTTTTTGTCTGCAAAACGGACAATCTTATCCTCAAGACTGGGACAGTATCTGGGACCGATACCCTCAATCTTTCCGCTGTACATGGGGGAGCGGTGTATATTGTCAAGGATGATCTGCTTGGTGGTTTCATTTGTCCAGCTTATGTGGCACTTGACCTTGTTTTCACCGGGGTTTAACGTATCATAGGAAAATGGAGTGACCGGTTCGTCACCGCATTGTTCCTCAAGGTCAGTGAAGTCAATGCTTGATCTGAGCACCCTTGCCGGAGTACCTGTTTTGAAGCGCCTGATGCTCATGCCTAACTTTTCCAGGGAATCAGGAAGGTACTTTGAAGGGAACATACCGTCAGGGCCGCTTTCGTAGGATACGTCACCCACATAGATCTTTCCGCCCAGGTAAGTGCCGGTAGCCAGAATAACCGCCTTGGCTTCATATTGTGCTTCAAGCCTTGTGGTCAGCAGCCAGCCGCCTTCTGTTTTTTCAAGCTCGGTTATCTCCGCCTGGTGCAGCTCTAAGTTTTCCTGCAGCTCCAGGGTGTGCTTCATCCTCGTGCTGTAGGCTCGTCTGTCTATCTGTGCTCTCAGTGAGTGTACCGCCGGACCCTTTCCACGGTTGAGCATCCTCATCTGCAAAAAACACTCATCCGCAGCCTTGCCCATCTCTCCGCCAAGTGCGTCTATCTCTCTGACGAGGTGACCCTTTGCAGTTCCTCCGATAGAAGGGTTACAGGGGCAGTTGCCTACTGCGTCCATATTGATAGTAAAAACTGCGGTTTTGCAGCCAAGCCTTGCCCCGGCAAGTCCGGCCTCGATGCCTGCATGACCGGCGCCGATCACTGCAATATCATATTTTCCTGCAAAAAATCTCATACCTATCCTTCTCCATCTTTACTGAATAGCTGACCCTTGGTCATGTTCCTTTTTCTATATTATTATAATACAAAGCTTCCTTTTTGTACAGTGTTTCACATGAAACAATTCCTGTCCCTATAAAAAATGTTTCACGTGAAACATAAAACCGGCACAGCAGGTGAGCCGTACCGGTTTTACGAGGTAATTTATCATTAATTGAAGGTATTCTCGATCATTTTGTCTCTATCAATGCTTGCATATTTTGTGTTGATATAGTCCATGAGTTCTTTCTCTGAGATGTCAGCGTTCTCAGCCATATGGGGATTTTCCATTTTTAGCATAAGGGAATAATCGGAGGATTCTTCAGACTTAACCAGCTTCATTTCAGTAATAAACAGATACATACTCTTTGTTTCTTCAGCCAGGTCTGTGATCATGGCCTTAAGATCATCCTTCTTGCCGTTTAAACAAATCTCAATGACCATCTTTGATACTGAGCTGTTTTCTGTCTTTTCATCCATTGATGCACTCATCATTTCGCTCAGCTCTACGCCGCTTGAGGAATACTTATTCTTGATTGTCTCTCTCAGCTCTACAATAGCGTTGAAGTTCAATCCGCTGAGAACCGGGGATTCCGACTCTTCCGGCACGACTGTTGAGGGTTCGGCAATAATATTGTTACCCGGTACTGAAACTACAAGATCCTCATAGCCTTTCTTGGTATATACTGTATCACCGTTGAGGACAAATTTTGCGATATCGTTGGGGTTGATAATGGTTTTCTTGTGTATGCCTGTGGTAACGTTGACGATGCTCGGGCGGGTAAATTCCGGATAGGTTGAATAGTAAAACTCCTTTTCTTCAATGAGAGAGCACATATCTGTGTCGGGGTCGTAATCACAGCCCATGGAGCTGGTGCCGATGAGGTAATATACGGTTCCGTCAGTCATGACGATCTTTGTTCTCTGTTCGTCAAAGTCAGTCCATGCGTTTTCGCCGCCGAAGAAATTATCAACGAAGGCTGAGACCCTGAAGGGGAAGTTTATCTCAGGATTCTCGATAGTGTACTTGTCCTCCTCGTTGAAGTAGCCGCCTACGGACTGCATCTCGTTGATCTGGTCAATGGTGTAGTTGTTCTCTGTTTCAAGGAGTATCCTTGTGGGTGTTATGGTCATCTCTGCGGACAAGTCCTTCTTCATTACATGGGGAGCTGTTTCGGAGCTGACCTTGGTGCGAAGGGTGAGGTCCTGGGATTCAGGAGTATAGTCTAACTTAATGCGCAGATAGTAGGGGAGAGAGAGCTTTTCTGTCTTTGTTGAATAGACGGATACGACGTTCTTGCTTTCCTTGATCCTGTATTTTTTTTCGTCGCTGCCGTACAGACGAATATAATCCTGAATGAGAGAGGGACCGTCATTGCCGTCATTCAGATCATAGCTGTTGACCTTCTCCTTGAAATGGAAAGCCTCTGCGTCCCTGGAGACCACGTTGATATATACCTCAGGCTCATCGGGTGATACCGGGGATGTAACGACATAAAGCCTTATAGATTTTTTGTCCTCACTCAGAACGTAGGTGAGAGCCATATTGCTGAGCTCCAGCAGTTTGCCTTCATTATTGTCCTTGTAGAAGGCATAGGCATAATCAATGTTTTTCGGGTTTGCTTTTAATCTCTCTGCAAAGTCCTTTGTGTCTGAGTCCCAGTCGATGTCGATAATATCGTCTGCGAGCTTGTTTTCATCGACCTCGATATCCTCGGCCTCTGTGAAGGCTGTGCCGTCCTTTTTGGTGAGCAGAACAGATGCGATGGTTTCGTCCTCGGTGGAGACTATGCCCATGAATTCTGCGCTGATGTCGTCATTGTACGAGGTAAAGGTGAATTCCTCGGTGTCCTGAATCTCAAGGAAGCTGGTGTCTCCCTTGTAAACATCGCTGAGCTTTGGCTTGAAAACACCTGTTGCCGCAAGAACTGTACTGCCTATCACTGCTGTGGCTAATGCGGCTGCTATCAGACAGATAGTGACCTTTTTCCTGATATTCCTTGGCTTTTCTGCTTTTATATTCTGCATGACTGTTCTCCTTATCTTCTCAGGGTCTATTTCCGGACCGTCGTAAATTGTCATTTCATCTATATCGAAGTTTTCCTCAAGCTCGTTGAGCTCTCGTCTGAGATCAGTTTTCATACCTCATAACCCCTTTCCATAAGCTTTGACCTGATTTTTTCTCTCGTGCGCCTGAGTTTTGATTTTACCGTTTCAAGGTTGAGCTTCATTACCTCTGAAATCTTGGAGGTTTTTTGATAATACATATAATACCTTATCATAATTTCCTTGTCAGGCTCTCCGATTTCATCGATAATCGTTTTAAGCTCGTTTTTTAGCTCCTGTTTTTCTGTATGGTCGTCAATGGAAAAATTGTCCTCCGGATTCCATTCCTCAAGACTGATAACATTATTGTTTTTGAGCCCTGAAAGCTTGTTAAGTGCTCTTGTCCTTGCTATACAGCAGATGTAGCCCTTCAGCTTATCCGGGAGCACCTTATCGGAGTTTTTCCACAGGGTCATGAATACGTCCGAGGTGACCTCTTCGATATCCTCCTTGCTTAGATTGCCTTTTCCTACATTATAGATTATTGCTGCAACAAGGGGAGTATATTTGAGTATTATCTCCTCCAGAGCTTTTTCTTTTTTATTTCGGAGTCCCATAGCCAGCTTTATGTCGTCCACGTTTTTGACCTCCCCTGTCGAATTGAAGCTTCTGTATATAATAACAGTCATTGATCTGATTTGGGTGCAAAAGAATAAAAAAATTTTCCCGGATCGCAGACATAATACGATCCGGGTCTGATATGCTTTATTTACCGACACAGAAATGAGAAAATACCGTGTCTACCACTGCTTCGGTCACACGCTCTCCTGTTAGCTCCAAAAGGTTATTTATGGCTTCCTCGATTATTACTGTAACTGCGTCAAGGGTTATCCCTGCGGTTAGTGCCTGCATTGCCTCATCTATTGAGTGCAGAGCATTGTCTGCGGCGGCTCTTTGTCTTTCTGTGGCAAGTATTCCCTGAGAAGCGTCAAGCTTTGAGGTGCCGATGATCTCCGAAACCTGTTTTTCCAGCTCGTATGCACCGATGCCCTCTAAGGCTGAAATAAATACAAGGTGCTTTATCCTGCTTCTGATATAATCTGTTTCAAGCTGTTGGGGTAGGTCTGTTTTGTTTATTACTGCCAGTGCAGGGGCATCGGTCAGCAGGTCGATCAGCTCCTTGTCGTCGTCTGATAACGGCTGGGATGAATCAAATACTGCCAGCACAAGACCTGCTTTGAGTATCCTGTCTCTTGCCTTTTCTACACCGATCCTCTCTACAGGGTCGTTAGTGTTGCGTATGCCTGCAGTATCGGATAGTCTCAGCGGTATCTCACCAAGGATAACGGTTTCCTCAATAACGTCTCTTGTAGTGCCAGGGATGCTTGTTACGATGGAACGCTCACAGCCTGAGAGCAGGTTCATTATGGTAGACTTGCCTACGTTGGGTCTGCCGGCGATTACCGTGTCAACTCCCTCACGCATGATTTTGCCTGCGTCATAGCTATTGAGAAGGGAGTTCAGTTCATTGCGGCACTCGTTAAGACTGCTGCTCAGATGGTCGCCGTCAACCTCAGGAATGTCCTCCTCAGGGTAATCAGCCCAGGCGGAAAGGTGTGCGGCGGTATTGACCAGAGTATCCCGCACTCTGTCTATTCTCATACGAAGCCTGCCCTCCATACAGGAGAGAGCAGCCCTTGCTGATTGCGCACCTCTTGCAGAGATTATGTCCATTACAGCCTCGGCCTCAGTGAGCCCCATTTTGCCGTTGAGGAATGCTCTTTTGGTAAATTCTCCTGCTTCTGCCGGGACAGCTCCGTTTTTGAGTACGGCTCTGAGCACTCGTTTTGTAACATACAAGCCGCCGTGACAGCTTAGCTCAACGACATTTTCACCCGTATAGCTGTGCGGTGCTCTGAAAACGAGAGCTACTGCCTCGTCCAGCACTTCGCCGTCATCAACGATGCGCCCGTATGCTGCGGTATAGCCTTTCATTTCAGTTATTCTCTTATCGTTTACAGAAACGAATACTCGCTCAGCCACATCAAGGGCATTTTCGCCGGATATTCTGATAACGCCGATTCCACCCTGACCGTTAGCCGTAGAAATAGCTGCTATTGTCTTTTCCATAGTATTACTCCGTTCAGTATTTATTGTAATGATTATAACACATTAGCCTTGCCTTTTCAAGCTGCCGGCGCAGAGCCTGCGCTCCCGATTCGCGGCGCAGAGCCTGCGCTCCCGTGTTCGCGGGGGTAGAAAATCTGATTTCTAAGTTGGCTGCTCGCGGCTGATAGTCTAACCAAGAACGACAACAGAAAAGTTTTGCTCAAGCTTTTTCAAAAGCTTGCAGGGTGCAGGGACAGAGTCCCTGCTCGCTCTCCGCAGAGAGCGAAAAGATTTGGGTGGTTCGGAGGGGTGCGGGTGTCCGGTGGACACCTCTGCGAAGCAGAAGCGCCGGCGAGCCGAAAGGCGAGATCAAGCTCTCTGACATCTTAATACTTCGGTCCTATTCCGTGAGGAATCAGGCAAGAAAAATTCCATGCATTTAGAACCTTGTAAATGTTTCACGTGAAACAATAATGTTGTTTCAGGGCACTCTGAATATTGATATTCCGGAAAAAATGTGTTATAATAGCTGAGGTATGAAATGGAAAGGATAAAATGGAGGGAAAGATTTGGGAAAGATAATTGCGGTCACGAATCAGAAGGGCGGAGTCGGCAAGACAACAACTGCTGTAAATACGGCGGCCGGCATCGCAAAGCTTGGCAAGAAGGTTCTGCTGATCGATGTTGACCCACAGGGAAACGCAACCAGCGGAGTTGGTGTGGATAAGAGGTCCGTCAGGTTTTCGTCCTACAGCGTTATGATAAATGATGTAAAGGCTGCGGATGCAATAGTGCATACGAAGTTTGCAAACCTTGACATAATGCCTTCAAGTATGGAATTGGCTGCGGCAGAGATAGAGCTGGTGGATGTGGAGAGGAGAGAGGCAAAGCTGAAAAACGCTCTGGCTCTCGTAAAACCGGATTATGACTTTATCTTCATTGACTGCCCGCCGTCACTCGGACTTATAACTACGAATGCCTTCTGTGCGGCAGATACATTGCTTGTGCCGATCCAGCCGGAATACTACGCATTGGAGGGTCTGTCCCAGCTTATGGGTACAGTGAGAAAGGTCAAGAGACGCTATAATGAGTATCTTGACATTGAGGGCGTTTTGCTTACTATGTATGACGGCAGACTTAACCTTACTCAGCAGGTCGTGGAGGAAGTTAAGAAATTCTTCCCGAGGAAGGTTTTCTCGGCAGTTATCCCGAGAGGAGTAAGATTGTCTGAGGCGCCCAGCTTCGGTATGCCGATCATGTACTTTGACAAATCCTGTAAAGGTACGGCTTCATATATGGAGCTTTGTGAGGAGATAATCAAAAACAACGAATAAGGAGGATGAGATATGGCATTAAAAAAAGGTGGACTCGGTAAGGGTCTGGACGCTATCTTTCTTGAGAATGATTCCGAGGATGCTGAATCTGCGGTTACGCTGAAGATATCTGATATAGAGCCTAACAGGGATCAGCCCAGAAGGGACTTTAACGAGGAAAGCCTCAGGGAGCTGGCGGATTCTATTGCAATCCACGGTGTACTGCAGCCGCTTCTTGTCCGTCCGCTGCCAGACGGTGGATATCAGCTTGTGGCAGGCGAAAGGCGCTGGAGAGCAAGCCGTATGGCAGGTCTTTTTGAGGTGCCTGTTATCATCAGGGAAATGTCAGATTCTGAGATGATGCAGATATCAATGATAGAAAACCTCCAGAGAGAAAACCTTAACCCCGTTGAAGAAGCCCTGGGTTATAAGGCATTACAGGATAATTACGGCCTTACTCAGGAGGAGATTTCACGCACTGTGGGAAAGAGCCGCCCGGTGGTGGCAAACGCCCTGCGTCTGCTTAATCTCGCACAGCCAATCCTCGATATGCTGAGGGATGGCAAAATAACTACAGGTCATGCAAGGGCACTGCTCAGCATCAATGATGAGGAGGATCAGCTGCGCATGGCTGAACAGATAGAAAAGAATGACCTGACAGTCAGGGATATTGAAAAGGCTGCAAAAAAGCTTAATGTGGATAGCTCACCTGCAAAAAAGGAGATTAGACATACGAGAGCATCCTTCTTTGATGAGGTGGAGCTGGCTCTTAATGAGCACCTCAGCCGTAGGGTCAAGGTGGTCAACGGCAAGGATAATTCAGGAGTCATTGAGATAGAGTTTTATAGTGAAGAGGACCTTGGTGAGCTTGCAAAGCTCTTTGACAAGGGCTGATAATTTAGGCAGTGATCCGTCAAAGACGGAATAAACAGGGGAGAGCCTGCAGGCATCCCTGAATAAACTATTTCTGCAAAAGGAGAAAGAAAAATGATCGACATTAAATACCTCAGAGAAAAGCCGGAAGAAATAAAGGCGAGGATCAAAAAAAGAGAGATGGATCTCGACAGCATCGTGGATGAGATCCTTGTGGTTGATGCGCAGAAGCGTGAGCAGATGGGCAAGATAGAAGCTATGAAGGCAGAGCAGAACGCAGCCAGCAAGCAGATCCCCCAGATCAAGAAGGCAGGCGGAGATGCTTCTGAGATCATGGCAAAGATGAAGGAGCTGGTCGTAGAGATCAAGGAGGGCGATGCAAAGATCGCTGAGCTTGATGAAAAGCAGACCTCACTTCTCCTGTCACTGCCAAACCTTCCTGATGAGGATGTTGCTGCAGGCGGCAAGGAGCAGAACGAGCCTGTACGTTATTTCGGCGAGAAGCCGGAGTTTTCATTCCCAATGAAGAACCATGTGGAGCTTTGCGAGAGCCTTGGTCTTATCGACTATCAGAGAGGTGCAAAGCTTGGCGGTGCCGGCAGCTGGGTATATAGAGGCTGGGGCGCAAGAATGGAGTGGGCACTGCTCAACTTCTTTATCAATGAGCACATCAACGACGGTTTTGAGTTTATTCTTCCTCCTCACATGCTGGGCTATCAGTGCGGATATGTGGCAGGTCAGTTCCCGAAGTTTACCGATGAGGTATATTGGATAGAGAATCCCACCACCAATGAAAAGAGATTTATGCTGCCTACTGCTGAGACTGCTCTTGTCAATCTTCACAGGGATGAGATCATTCCCATTGAGGAGCTTCCCAAGAAGTACATAGCCTACACTCCCTGCTACCGCCGTGAAGCAGGCAGCTATCGCAGCGAGGAGAGAGGCATGATCAGAGGTCATCAGTTCAACAAGGTTGAGATGGTACAGTACACTGAGGACGACAAGTCTGACATTGCGTTCAAGGAGCTTGTTGAAAAGGCAGAGAGGCTTGTTCAGGAGCTTGGACTTCACTATCGTCTGAGCAAGCTTGCAGCGGGCGACTGTTCATTCTCGATGGCAAGGACCTATGATATCGAGGTATGGATCCCCAGCATGGAGATCTATAAGGAAGTCAGTTCCGCATCCAATGCAAGGGACTATCAGGCAAGGAGAGGCAATGTCCGTTACAGAGGCGAGGACAAGAAGATGCACTTTGCGCACACTCTCAACGCATCCGGTCTTGCCACCAGCCGTGTAATTCCTGCGATTGTTGAGCAGTACCAGAACGAGGACGGCAGTGTGACTGTTCCGGAGGTACTCAGACCCTACATGGGCATCGATGTCATCAAACCCTGACCGGCAAGCCGCCGCTTCCGTGTTTGCGGGGGCAGAATGACTGATTTCATAGTTGGCAGTTTGCCGGAAGGACTGATCCCGTCAGGGGTCAGTCCTTATTTGCATGAAAGTAACTTCGGTCAGCGTCGATGATATAATTTCCGGTGAATAAAAAGCAACTCGAAACACAGTTTATTATAACCAAAAACTTCCAGAGTATTAAAGGATTTCATTAGATGATGTGCACATTTTTTTAAAAGAATTTTGAAAGAAAATTTACGAACAAGAGATAATTATATTTCTAATATAGAATTATAATTTATCATATTATGGTATAATGAAAACTTAATAACACTAAAAAAATAAAAAGGACGGGGGAGATCAAAGATGATGACCAAAGATTATAACGACAAGTTTGGAAAAGAGGGTCTTACTTTTGACGACGTACTGTTGATTCCTGGAGAATCAAATGTACAGCCCAAGGATGTTGACGTCAGCACCTACCTTACAAAGAAGATCAAGCTGAACACACCTCTTATGACGGCTGCTATGGATACCGTTACTGAGACGAGAATGGCAATCGCTATTGCACGTGAGGGCGGTATCGGAATTATTCACAAGAATATGACCATCGAACAGCAGGCAGATGCGGTTGACCGTGTAAAGCGTTCCGAAAATGGAGTTATTGTCAATCCATTCTCTTTGACACCGGACCATTATGTATATGACGCCAACAAGCTTATGGCAAAGTATAAGATCTCAGGTGTGCCGATCTGTGAGGACGGCAGGCTTGTGGGCATAATCACTAACCGTGACCTCAGATTTATGGATGAGAGCGATTACAGCCAGAAGATAGCAAATGTTATGACAAGGCAGAATCTGGTTACTGCTCCTGTAGGCACAACACTTCTTGAGGCTCAGCAGATACTCAAGATGCATAAGATAGAAAAGCTTCCTATAGTGGACGGAGACGGAATGCTCAAGGGTCTTATCACCATAAAGGATATTGAGAAGTCAGTGCAGTATCCCAACAGTGCAAGAGATGAAAACGGCAGACTTCTCTGCGGCGCAGCAATAGGCGGTACACCCGATGTGCTGGAGCGTGTGGATGAGCTGGTAAAGGCCGGAGTAGACGTTTTGGTGCTTGATTCGGCTCACGGACATAATAACAACATT
Source organism: uncultured Ruminococcus sp. (assembly GCA_902768825.1). GTDB lineage: Bacteria > Bacillota > Clostridia > Oscillospirales > Acutalibacteraceae > UBA1213. The sequence continues at coordinate 15,432 of CACXMR010000011.1, read as the reverse complement.
ATCAACTCTGTGGCAAGAGTAAAGAAGGCATTCCCTGATGTACAGCTGGTAGCAGGCAATATTGCAACAGCTGAGGCAGCTAAGGCACTTATAGATGCAGGCGCAGACTGTGTCAAGGTTGGTATCGGCCCCGGATCTATCTGCACAACAAGAATCGTTGCAGGTATCGGAGTACCGCAGATCACAGCTATTTTTGATGCGGCTCAGGAGGCCTCAAAGCATGGCATTCCGGTGATCGCAGACGGCGGCGTAAAATATTCCGGCGATATCGTAAAGGCACTCGCAGCAGGCGGCAGCGTGGTTATGATAGGTTCACTTGTGGCAGGCTGTGAGGAATCTCCCGGAGAGAGCGAGATCTATCAGGGCAGACAGTTCAAGGTTTACCGTGGTATGGGCAGTCTTGGAGCTATGGGCAGAGGCAGTGCAGACCGTTACTTCCAGTCCGGCAACAAGAAGCTCGTTCCGGAGGGCGTCGAGGGTCGTGTTCCTTATAAGGGACCTCTTTCCGATACGATCTATCAGCTTATGGGCGGTCTGAGAGCAGGTATGGGCTATACAGGCTGTGCAACTATTCAGGAGCTCCACGACAAGGCAAGGTTTGTCCGCATAACCGGCGCAGGCCTCAAGGAGAGTCATCCCCATGATATCCAGATCACCAAGGAAGCTCCCAACTATTCATACAACGGCTGATATAACTATGCAGAATACAAGGTACGGTACCCTCATGGAATACCGTACCTTTTTGTTATGCTGAAGGATAATCGAGGTGAAGGAATATGTATAAGAGTGAATTTTTGACTCAGAGGCTGATCATCAGGGAATATGTCAAGGATGATATCAGGGATTTTCTGAGGGTAATACGTCAGCCGGAGATATATCCGACTACATACGGCATTCCCAGGGATTACTCGCTATTGAGGGCAAAATGGTGGATGCGTGTCATCAAGCAAAACCGCCGGGAGGGCTCGGCATTTGAATATGCAGTAATACTCAGGGACAGCGGCGAATATATAGGTAACGTGGGACTTATCAACATTGACAGTAACCATGCACATTGCGATATCTCATATTATATCGACAGCTCCAAAACCAGCTGTGGCTATGCAACTGAGGCTTCCATGGCAATGCTGGACTATGGCTTTTATGATCTGGGATTCCACAAGATAAACGGAGTGTGTATGAGCATTAACGCCGCATCACGCCGTGTCATGGAAAAGCTGGGTATGAAGTATGAGGGCACACTGCGGCAGGACCTCTATAAAGACGGAATATTTTATGATTTAGACAGACTTTCCATATTAAAAGACGAATATTATACCATTCGTAAAGTTGAAAACTGAGTTTTCAACACCTCGATGTTGAGAAAGTTAATAACTGATTTACAGAACGTAAAATATGAACGGAATATTACAGAAAAATATGGCTTGATTTTTTAAAAAACCCTATATATTGTGGTAAGAACGACGTTTTTTTACAAAAAAACAATATATGTGCCTAAAGGCGTGTGTTGATAAGTTTTCAACTTACTCAACATTATGATGTTGAAAACTTGAGATTTCCGGTTTAGAATTAAGAATTGGTATTTGTTTACAATGTGTAATAAAGACTTGACAAACAAAAACAAGGCGATCAAAAATATACAATAGGTATATATAATTTTATTGTTTACGAATAGTATAAATGTTTTAATCTAAAAAAGCAAATATAGCTTGACAAACCCTGTTTATTACGATATAATAATGAAGCTGATTGATTTCAGCACAATATATATGGCGGCATAGCTCAGCTGGCTAGAGCATGCGGTTCATACCCGCAGTGTCGTAGGTTCAAGTCCCACTGCCGCTACCATAGTTAAGTAATATCGGCTCGTTGCCGATATTACTTAAATTTTACCAAGTCAATATGGCCCGGTGGTCAAGCGGCTAAGACACCGCCCTTTCACGGCGGTAACACGGGTTCGATTCCCGTCCGGGTCAGAAACGCTCCCTCACTATGTTCGGGGGCTCAGTGAATAGTGAATAGAGAATAGTTAATAGTGATGCTCCGAGGGGCGTTTCTGTATTATTCGTTATTCACTATTCATTTTTCTTTATTCACTAAACAGAAAAGCTGCCGGTCAGAAAAGAGTATATAGTTGCGCACAGGTGGTTTAATCTGCATTATTCTCAATTCATAAAAACTCATCACTGAGATAGATCAAAAAAGAGCCTCGTACAGATGTACGGGGCTCATATCGTTTTTCGTTATCAGTATTTTTTGTAGATATCTGCGGCGGTATCCAGCACCTGCCTAACCATGGGAATTGCCACAGAGTAAGCGTAGTTTCCATATTCCACCACGGCGGCAAAGGCGATGGGGCAATCCTCATCCTTGCAGAAGCCGGTTACCCATGCATGGGCAAGTCCATCGCTGCTTACCTCTGCGGTTCCGGTCTTTGCACAGACATCCAGCTTTTCTGAAACATAGCTCTTTCCGTAGTTTGAGTATACAGTATAGTCCATCATTTCATAGAGCTTGTCCGCAATATCCTTTTCCATCATGCGGTTGCCAAGGGTCGTCTTGTTTTTCTGCTTGCCGTCTATGGTGCTGATAAAGTAAGGCATGACCGGAGTGCCGCCGTTTGCGATGGCTGCACTGATGATCGCCATGTTGACAGGGGTTTCAAGCACAGTGTATTGACCAACGCCTGACCATCCCAGTTCGTTTTCATCCGCCTGTGTCACGTCGTATCTGCTGGAGGATGTGGTTATGCCGTCAAAGCTCCATCTTGAGTTAAAGCCCATTTGTTCGGCGTAGCTTGTCATCTTATCCTTGCCGAGAGCCACTGCTAATTTTGCAAAGAAGATATTGCAGGACTGAGCAAGAGCTTCCTTGATATCAACAATGCCGTTTGCTTCATAGCAGGTGACCTGCTTATCTCCCACATAATCAGCACCGTGGCAGTCATAGGTGCTGTTTTCTATGCCCGGCACTTCTTTGAGAGCCGCAGCAGCCGTGACCAGCTTGAAGGTAGATCCGGGGGGATATGATGCGGAGAGCGCCCTGTTGAGATAGGCACCATCATACAGTTCGTTGGTTTCGATATCCTCAGGGACGTCCTGGGGGTCATAGGTGGGCGTGCTCACCATGCAGAGTATCTCTCCTGTCTTATAATTGTAGAAGAGCATTGCGCCCTTGTAATCTCCCAGAGCCCTCAATGCTGCCCTCTGCAGACGAGTATCTATTGTCAGGGTCATGTTGTTGCCCTTTTTAAGAATATCCGGCAAACCAAGACCGAAGGTAAAATTATATTTTGTCAGCTCAGAACGGTAGACTGTCTGTACAGCCGTGGCGATATTCACCGAATTGTCTCCGACTATGTGGAGACAGGCCCTCCTTATCTCCTCGTCATCGTTGTAGACCCTCTGTTTGTCTATGCTCTGTGCAAGGACAACGCCGTTACGGTCAAATATCTTTCCTGCAAATTCCAGTCCGTCCACGTCAGTAAGGTGTGAATTTGTCGGCTCCGCTACCCACTGCGAGGCGTGAAGGACAAGATTTACGGTGTGATAGGTAAGACCTGCAAAAAATGCAAGTGTCATCAGTAATATCATAAAGGATCGGGAATTGATCTTTCTCAAGAGATAACCTCCTTTGGGGCGTCCGCTATCTGTAGGAGACTATTGCTTCACAGGGTCACGGGGCAGGGCGTTTGCAGGAATTTTGGCTTTCTTTTGGGAGTAGGTCCTCTCGTCGGCTGCCTTGATGAAGGAGAGCAGTCCCCAGCAGGCGATCATGCTCGTACCTCCATAGCTTACAAAGGGGAGGGTCACACCGGTGAGCGGAAGTATATCCGTAACGCCGAAAATATTAAGTGCCGCCTGGCAAACCAGCAGTCCGCCTGAGGTACAGGCAGCAATGGAGTAAAAGGCTGACCTGCTTCTTGTGGTCACAGCACGGGCATAGATCATAAATCCGCCGATGGTAATGCTCATAAGCAGAGCGGTGATAAGCCCCATTTCTTCACTGGCAAGACCGAAAACCAGGTCGCTTTCAGAAGCAAAGACATACTGAAGGTATCCTCTTGTAAGCCCGACACCGAAGAGCCCTCCGCTTGCGCTGTAAATGAAGGTCCTGACCTGCTGATAGCCTGCGGAGTCGGCAAACTCCCAAACATGGGTCCATGCCTGGAAGCGTTCTGCTATATAAGGCTTGAAGGTGAGTATCAGGAATACTCCCAACAGGGCAGCCGCAATGGCGAGAATGACCGTTTTGAAGTCACCTGAACGCATAAATGATATCACAAGGAAGGTCACGAAGAAGATCAGAGCCGTACCAAAATCACTCATCAGGAAGAATATGCCTATGCACACGCCTATAAAGAGAATGAACCCGAAGAGGTTTTTCCTGGTCTGCAAATAGTCAAGGGTGGAAGCGCCAACGAATATCAGCGCTATTTTTGCAAATTCTGAGGGCTGGACAGAAATTGGTCCTATTATTATCCAGTTTTTTGCACCGTTCAGGGATTTACCGATGGCAAGGGTCAGCAGTAGAGCGCCGATGGCAAGAATGGCGATGATTATGCGCCATTTCATGACCCGGTCGGGTATCTCCATAAACCACAGCATAAAGCAGTAGACCATTATTCCGAGGACCAGGGCAATAAGCTGCATATACGCCTGTTTCTGGTCGTGGAAGGCATTGAGCATTATCCCTGTGCCGGAAAGCATGAGAGCCAGCGCCTCAAGCTCAAAGCTCCTTCTCTGGAATAACCTGACGGATATGGTATAGAACAGCCACATCAGAACGCAGAAAATGACAGCATGGGGAAGGGCTGAGAAGCTGCCTGAGCACAATAGTCCCTCAGCGGAAAGAATACCTATAAGTATTGTTATTATGGTAAGAATGAGGCTGCAGGAGACAGTATTGCGCTGTTTAGGAGGGCTGACCTTCAGACGCTGGTTAGCTTCTGTGGGATCGTCGGCACGTCTGAGGGTGAGAGTGGTCATGCCTACCTTTATCCTGTCGCCTACAAAGACAGGGTGCCTGCCCTGGGTCTTTTCGCCATTGACAAAAACTCCCGATTTGGAGTCGGTATCGGTAATGAACCATCCTTCCTCACGTCTCAGCAGCACGGCATGATCTCTGGAGACTGTGGCGTCCGGAACCCTGATATCGGAATTGCGGCTCCTGCCAAGGGTGTTTTCCCAGAAAAGAACGGGATATCTTATATTGTTGTCCTCGTCATCAAGGGCTATCAGAGCGTGTTCGTCACGGCGCCCGAAGCTGAGGGACAGAAAGCATAGAACTACAGAAATGAGCATGACTGCTGGAGTAGCGATCCTCAGAACAAGGTTTATCATCGCTATGGTATCAGACACGGATTATCACCTCTTTTGAAAAAATGTGTGTCATCTGAATGAGGGTATATCCTTTGAATGAAGGAAACGAATGCAGATATCGGGGCATTCTCTGTGGAGCCTGCGCAGAGTGGACAGGGTGACGAGGTAATCTTCGGGATAAGACTGGAGCTCCAGCAGCTTTTCAGAGGGCACCAGCTCATGATCCAGGACTCTTTCGTCTACAGCGGCATCGGCAGCGTAGAGCAGCTTGCTTTCGGGAAAATACAGACCCATCATTTCCTTGCGGTGTCCGCGGATATCAAAGCCAAGCACCGACCCGTCACCCAGGATATCATAGATCCACTTAAAGTAGCTTTTGAGAGGCGTCTGCCCGTTATATATTCCTGCCGCCCTGACCGGAATCTTCATTTCCGGCATGGTGCTCTTCATCATGTCATCATCAAGGTCCCTTGTTTTGATAAGGCAAAGCACCTGAGCGTTGGAGACGATCTCATATTTCGGCAGCAGAGGCAGGGCGCCGCAGCATTCGGGGCTGCAGTGGGTGAGTATTACCTTTTTAATTATCATCGGGTCAGAGCCCTCGGCTTCCAGCCGGTCAGCGATACAGTCGGAGCTGTCAAAGCTCAGCTTATGCTTTTGCTTGTATTTGAAAAATACGGTGACATTTTTTTTGAGCAGCTCGCTGCAGCCTGTATTGACAAGGATGTTGCCAAGCTTCCTGTGCTCAAGCAGAAGCACGTTTATCGGAAGAGTCTCCTCCTTGCCCTTTGAATTAATGAACAGCTCTGAAAAATTAAAGCTCTCTCTGCCGCAGGGAATGGCTCTTATGGATATTATTTTATTCATCATCATCTCTCCGCAAGTGTCCCGAGGCACTCTATCCCCTAACGGACACAATTTTCCTTCTACTATTTTATCCGACACAGCCCGAATCGTCAATACCTGTAGATTATGATATACAGAAATTGAAGCAAAAAAACAGGAAATTTCGGCAAATAATCGTAAATTGGCCGAAAAATTGCCCGAATAGGTGTGTTTTGAGTATTTTTTTAGAAAAAGTATTGTTAAATGGGAGATTTTTTGATATCATTACTATCAGGGCAATTGTATGTCCCGGATAAGAGCTGCGGCTGTCAGGTCAGAGCTTGTGACAGCGCTTTGTCAGAATGATCTTCATGCGATCCGCTTTCCGGTGATTTGCCGGACAGGTTCATCAGTCAGGAGATGTTATTAATGAATAATTCAGTTTCACTTAAAAAGAAAATAATTGCGGCGATGGCAGCAGGTGCTATTGCCTTTGTCACCCTTGCATCGGGCTGCGGTGCATTTAACAAAACCCCGGAAGCCAGCAGTGAGTCAACCACTCCGGTTGCGGACAACTCAGGCTCCGAAAAGGGCAAGAAATCCGTTTCAACAGAGTGGGGCGCAAAGACCGAGCATTTCCAGATCTCAACGCCTATTGCAAACTTCCTGTTTAACAGCTACTATGAAAACCGCAGGGACGCCTATGCCTATCAGGGTCTGGATGTCACCAAGAGCCTCAAGGAGCAGTATTATAATGAAGCGGAAGGCACTACTTGGTTTGACTTCTTTATGAACGAGACAAAGAAGTATCTTAGTCAGGTGCTCGTTATGTGCGAGGCTGCAAGAGACGATGGTCTGGAGCTTGAGACCGAGGATCTTGAGTCGGTAAAGACCACCACTGAGTCTATCCATTCTGCGGCCAAGGCAGAGGGAATGAGCTATGAGGAGTATCTCGTAAAGCAGTTTGGCGAGGGCGTCACAGGCGAGGATATAGAGAATTATCTCCAGCTCACAGCGCTTGCAAATAAATACTATAACAAGGTGTATAATGGCTTTACATATACGGACGAGGATTATGAGAAGTGCTTTGAGGAAAACAAGACAAGCTATCAGTATGCGGATTTCCTCAAGTTCAATTTTGTGTTCCCCACGGATGCGGAAAGCTCTGATGCATCAACGGTAAAGGCTAACACCGAGGCCGAGGAAAAGGCAAGGGCTTATGCTGAGGATCTCGCAAAGTGCAAGACGGAAAAGGAATTCAAGAAATATGTCAAAAAGTATCTGACTGACAATCCTCAGGTGATAACATCAAGCTCCGAATCCTCCATGTCTGAGGCTGACATCAAAGAGGCAATAGACAATGCCGTAGACGGAACGCTTATGAAGAAGTATCCCTATGAGGTGACCTCTGCCGGCGGAAAGTGGATATTTGACCCGGCAAGAAAAGAAAAGGATTCCACAGTAATTAAGAACACCAATTCCTACACAGCTTTTGTGCTGCTCAAGCCGGCCTATCGTGACGAGGGCGTGGCAAGGAGCCTGCGCCATATTCTCTTTACTCCCAAATCCTATGGCGGAGAGTCCCAGAGCCTGCAGGTAACTCTTGAAAGGGCAAACGAGGTCTACAAGAGCTGGAAGGAAAACAACCCCACAGAGGAATCCTTTGCAGAGCTTGCCAAGCAGTACAGCGATGACGGCGGTTCAAAGGAAAACGGCGGACTCTATACGAATGTCAAGGAAGGCGACATGGTTACGGAGTTTAATAACTGGCTGTTCCTTGATACAAGGAAGCCCGGCGACAGCGGAATAGTAAAGACCGAGTTTGGCTATCACATAATGTATTATATCGGATCAGATGATACTCCGGCGTGGAAGAAGTCTATGGATACGCTTATGCGCCAGGACAGCTTCAACGCTCTTTATGAGACTATCTCGGAGAAGTATACGGTGGAATTCAATGATGAGGCTCTTATGACCATGAAGGAAAAGGAGTCTCAGGAATCCTCGGCTATTGAATATCAGGAAAGCTGAATAATCTAATCTTTGCAGGTCAATGCTCTCAAAAGGAGTATTGACCTGTACGAAAAGTAGGGGATTACCTGAGCTGTGACAGTAATATCATTGAGGGGTTTTGCAATGAAGCAGTTCAATGTTACAGGGATGAGCTGTGCTGCCTGTCAGGCAAGAGTAGAAAAGGCGGTCAGAGGTGTTGAGGGCGTGACGGAATGTGCGGTCAGCCTGTTGACAAACTCGATGGGTGTCGAGGGAAGTGCCGATGATAGCGAGATAATCAGGGCGGTGGAAAAAGCCGGCTATGGCGCTGCCCCCAAGTCGGACAGAAAAAAAGAAGGCTCCCGCTCAGCGAGTGATGAGGAGCTGCTCAGGGATAATGAGACACCTAAGATGAAAAGACGTCTGGCGGCGTCAGCAGTGTTTTTGCTGATACTCATGTATTTTTCCATGGGGGTCGGTATGCTGGGTTTTCCGGTGCCTCCGCTGCTTGACGGAAACTGCGTGGCTATGGGTCTTTTGCAGCTCATTCTGTCCGGAATAATAATCGTAATCAACAGGAAATTCTTTGTCAGCGGCTTCCGTGGGCTTATGCATCTCTCGCCCAATATGGATACTCTGATTGCCATGGGAGCGGGCGTGTCCTTCGTTTACAGTACAGTGGTGCTTTTTATCATGACCGATGCGCTGCGCAGAGGCGAGAGCGAATATGCTGCCGGACTGATGAAGGAGCTATATTTTGAATCTGCGGCGATGATCCTGACCCTTATCACTCTGGGCAAGACCCTGGAGGCCTACTCCAAGGGCAGGACGACGGATGCGCTGAGAGGACTTATGAGTCTGGCACCAAAGACCGCAAGGCTTATTCGTGACGGCGAGGAGCTTTGTGTTCCCGTGGAGGAGGTAAGGCAGGGAGATGTTTTTGTCCTGAGGGCGGGAGACAGCGTGCCTGTGGACGGTGTTGTCATAGAGGGCATGAGTGCGGTAGATGAATCGGCTCTTACCGGTGAGAGCATACCGGTGGACAAATCGGAAGGCAGCAGCGTATATTCAGCCACCATCAACCGTTCCGGTTATCTGAAATGCAGGGCAACCAGAGTCGGTGAGGATACTACTCTCTCGGAGATAATAGCTATGGTCAGCGATGCGGCTGCGACTAAGGCTCCCGTGGCAAGGCTCGCAGACAGTATATCCCTCTTTTTTGTGCCGGCGGTAATGGGGCTTGCACTGATAGTGACGATCATCTGGCTGGTGACAGGAGCTTCTGTGGGCATGGCGCTTGCAAGAGGAATCTGTGTTTTGGTGGTGTCCTGCCCATGTGCCCTTGGCCTTGCAACACCTGTGGCAATAATGGTTGGCAACGGGGTCGGGGCAAAAAACGGAATACTGTTTAAGACAGCGGAGGCACTTCAGGAGACGGGACGGGCTGATATTATTGTGCTTGACAAAACGGGCACCATTACCCAGGGCAGACCTGTGGTGACGGACATCATACCCGCCGAAGGGTCGGATGAAACGACTCTGCTCAAAACTGCCTGCTCCCTTGAGAAAAAGAGCGATCATCCCCTTGCTGCGGCCATAAACGATTGCACTGATGAGAGGGGCGTGATGCCCTTTGAAACCAGTGATTTCCGTGAGCTTTCCGGCAACGGCGTCAGCGCCGTGCAGGCGGGTGAGGAGATCATCGGCGGAAGTCTGAGATTTGTTTCGGGACGGATAGCGGTGAGTCGTGACATAAGGGATAGGGCGGATGCGCTGTCCGATGAGGGAAAAACTCCCCTGCTCTTTGCAAGGGCCGGGAGACTCCTCGGTATCATTGCTGTGGCAGATGTGATAAAGGAGGATTCCGCAGCAGCAATATCCCAGCTTAAAAGCCGTGGACTGTATGTAGTCATGCTGACAGGAGACAACAAAAGGACGGCTGCCGTTATCGGTAGGCAGGCGGGTGTGGACAAGGTCATATCCGGAGTCAGACCTGCGGAGAAGGGCAGCATAGTAAGTATGCTCTCTGAAAAGGGCAGGGTCATAATGGTGGGAGACGGCATAAACGACGCTCCGGCACTGACAGCGGCAGATGTGGGCATGGCTATCGGCGCAGGTGCTGATGTAGCTGTTGATGCAGCGGATGTAGTACTGATGAAAAGCCGGCTTTCGGATGCAGCGGCAGCTGTGAGGCTTTCGTCAAAGACCTACAGGAACATCAAGGAAAACCTGTTCTGGGCACTGTTTTATAATGTTTTGCTGATTCCTGTGGCTGCAGGTGCATATTATTCCATCGGCATCAGTATGAGTCCCATGCTGGGCGCTGCTGCGATGAGTATGTCCAGTGTTTTTGTTATTTCCAATGCGTTGAGGCTCAACCTTTTCAGACTGTATTCACCAAAGCACGACAGACCAAAAAGAAAGAGGATCACAAGCTCAGAGCTTGAACAGATAAACATCAACATAGAAGAAACGGAGGAACGTGCCATGAAAAAAACAATGATCATCGAGGGGATGATGTGTCCCCACTGTGAGGCTGCAGTAAAAAAGGCTCTTGAAGCCGTTAAGGGTGTGGAGAGTGCCGCAGTGAGTCACACTGAGAAGAATGCGATAGTGACCCTTTGTGAGGAAGTGCCGGATGAGGTTCTCAGGAAGGCGGTAGAGGACAAGGATTACAAGGTATGCTCCATAGAGTAAGCCAAAAAAGGAAGTGGAGGCACAAATGAACAACAATGAAAAGAAGCTGGTTCTTAGTGACGGAGCTGAAAAATTAGCGCTGGATATGGTAAAAAGCAGACGCGGACTTTTTGTGGATGACGAGAGGATACTTGATCTTGTGGAGGAGCACACGATACCCTTTGAAAGCTTTCTGGACACCTATTCCTGTGCGATCATGGAGATCGAGACAAAGTTCAACGTGCTGAACAATCAGTTTTCTCTCATCTATGACGGCAATCCCATTGTCTATATCGTTTCCAGAGTAAAGGATATCTACAGCATCATGAGGAAGCTCATCCGCAAGAATCTTCCCCGCAGTCTTGAATCCATCGAAAAAAACATCCGTGATATTGCAGGTGTGCGGGTAGTGTGTTCCTTCAAGGAGGATATATACAGGCTGGAAAGGTGTCTGCTGAGTCAGGACGATGTGACTCTTATAGATAGGAAGGATTATATCGAAAATCCGAAGCCCAGCGGCTATAGAAGTCTGCATCTCATAGTGTCTATACCTGTTTTTTTGGAGCAGGGCAAAAAGGACGTGCTTGTGGAGGTACAGCTTCGCACAATAGCCATGGATTTCTGGGCAAATCTGGAGCATAAGCTCAAGTATAAGAAAAATATTGATCCCAGGAAGTTAGAGGATCTTTCAAGAGAGCTTATCGACTGTGCAAACGTAAGTGCTTCTCTCGATGATCGTATGCAAAAGGTAAGGGATTCGATAATGAAGGATAAATCCGAGCAGGCACCGAGTGCTGAGGACATCATGAACGAGATTCTCGGCAGTCAGGGAATGTGAAGAACGAAAAAGACCGATGAGTCATTCTGATGTTATGTCAGAATGTCCCATCGGTTTTTGTCTGAAAGAATAGTCTGTCGTTGGGTCTATGGGCTAAAGCTTAATCCGCCTTATGCTGCGGAAGCCTTGGATGTGTCTGAGGCTTTTGAAGCTTCTGAGGTCTGAGAAGTCTCAGCAGGCTTTGAAGTCTCTGTGCCGCCGGAGGTCTCAGAAGTATTCGCACTGTCTGAATAGTATCCCTTGACAGCGTTTTTAATCAGCTCCCTGCGCACCACGTTGTTTTGATTTGAGGAGCCGTCGTTGTAGATCATCATGTATTTGCCGTTATCGGAGAGAGTGGCAGCGTAAACGGTATCGCCGTCAACATTCTCCTGACCGAAAAGGTGGAATGAGCCTGTTTCCTTTATCTCACCGATCACTCTTGCGGCATTCGGGTCGGAATAGGATGTGTCATATTCATAAAGCTCGGCTATAACAGTGGAATTATCAACATTGAAGATATATCTGTAGCCCTTTTTGGCTCCGATGACCTCAGCGAGCATCACTGTGGGATCCGTCTTTGTGGGCAGATAGCCCAGTGCCTTCAGATAGCCGACAAGTCCGTCGAGATCATTTGCATAGTCCGTCTGCTTAATGCTGTCGGGGTCCGGTGCGACATTCGTGTCCAGGTTTTCATACTGTGGTCCCTGCTGGAAGCATCCGCCCATGGACAGTGCAAGAATCACGCAAAGAATCGTAAGCAAAAACTTTTTCATAAGAGTCCTCCGTAAAATACAAGTAAAGCATCAAATTAACAATAAGCCTATTATAACTCATTTGTTCAGCTAATTCAAGTATAATTATTGGTGTAACCGGTGTATTTGGATGATTTTTAATCAGAGAAAGGTATTGGTAATAAAATGAGCCCCGAAGAAGATGACTTCGGGACTCAGAACATCATTGGTCGTGGTTGTTATATTCAAACAGATCCTCAAAGGGCTTTGAAGGCTTGTTTCTTCCGGAGGATTGGGGCTGTCCGGCATAGGGGTCGGTATTGACAGGATCGCTGAAGGGAATATCCTGGAAGGGGGAGTTGTTTTGCCCGTATCCGATAAAGCCCTGATCGTTCTGATAGGGCTGGTTGTTCTGCTGATAGCCGCCGAAGCCCTGGTTATTCTGATAGGGCTGGCTGTTCTGCTGATAGCCGCCGAAGCCCCGGTTATTCTGATAGGGCTGGCTGTTCTGCTGATAGCCGCCGAAGCCCTGGTTATTCTGATAGGTCTGGTTGTTCTGCTGGTAACCGCCGAAGCCCTGCCTGTTTTGAGGAGATGGGTTATTCATAGTGCTCTGACTATTGGGATAAGGTGTGTTTAAGGGTCGGGAATTGAAGGCTGTGGGAGCAGGTGCGGCACCGTATTCCAGGCGGCGGGTCCTGCTTCTGAAAGCATTGAGGAAACTAATCGCACACATATTTGTAAACATACCGCCGAAGAAGAAGAGATATATGGGCCAGAGCTGTGGGAATGTTTTGAAGAAAAGGTCCATGCCCTGGGTGAAAATAATTGACCCTACAGTAAAAGCAAGTACGATAGCGTTCAGTGTAGAGAGCATGACAAGGGACAGCTTCATGCCGGTAAATGGCTTTTTAGGGCAATCCCCTGAGCGGATGTAGTTCTTTATGTAGATGATAAAGAACTGCATAAAAACACCCTGAACAGCCTTGAATACCATCATCAGCAGTAAAACTACGATTATCATAGTATAAATGCCGTTGCTTGAAAAAATGGGTATCTGATACTTTATGAAATTGATGATATCATATATAAACAGGCCGCCCCATAAAAGGGCCTCAAATATCCCAAACACCTGCATAACAGTCATAAAGGGAAGCATTGACTCGGCGGAATGATACTTTTTGCTCTTGACGAATATTGCAGTGAAGGAAATGACCGGCAGTGCTCTGAATAGCGTGATAATTATAAACATAATCAGAGCTATGTCAAGCTGGGTCACAAGCTGTCCGAGAACGGCAGAGAATCCGAGAGAGTAGGAAGCGGTGTTTGTCAGGCTGGTATCAGTCAGCTGCAGCTTTGTAGAAAAGATCTGGAAGGACTCCCAGATAAAAAATATCAGCAAAAGGCTGGAACCTATTATCAGCTTGAGCAGATAACCGCTTTTTCCGAGGTCACGGATAACCTGGTGCTTGTCATCCAGGGTGGCTTCCTTCTTTATATTGTTTGTTCTGCTATTGTTATCCGAAGCGTATGGGTTGTTCATCATATCTCTCCAATCTGTAGGATCTTTCCCTTTTTCGGGTCTGAAGCAGCCGGATCATCCTGACCCTTCCTTCAATGCAAAGGCCATCAGCAGGGCTTTTGACCATGCTGATGAGCCTATTCTATGTTGTTATTGTTTTGCAGCAGGGGGTGTGCTATTGGAAGCATTGTTCTGCTGAGGATATATGGTCTTGGGTTTGAAGGGCATTTCGGGAGCCGGGGGAATCGGCGGAACCTCACCGTTATATACATTTTCGTTAACGGAGTGGAATGCTGCCTTCTGGTTATAGTAGGGTGTAAAGTCTGCGGACTGATTGTAGTTATAATTCTGGTTGTTGGCAAAGTCCGGAATGTTTTGGGGATCAGACACAGTGTGTCCCATGTTATAAGAGGACATTCTTGCGGACCTGAGGACAGTGTCGGCGCTGATAGCGTAAGAGCCGGCCATCATAGCCGTGCAGATGAACACAAAGATAAGTCCTCCAAAGAGGATAACATTAAAGCAGTTAATAAGGAGCTCGGCATTGTTAAGTCCTGCAGCGCCTTTGTCTGCGTTTATGTTGGCGATGTAATCCTTGGGGGGTGCCACGAGATGGAAGAGCTTGATGCAGAATGCTACAATTGATGTAAGGATGCCGATACCACCAAAAACGAATACAAGGCCGGGGCCCTTCTTTGCGATCTGACCCTGTGTGAGGTTAGTCATGAGAGAGCCGCAGAAACGGATGAAGCCGATCTCACAGCAAAGAAGAGAAAGACCGATAAGGAATGTGAAAATAAAAAGTGCAGTAGCAGAGAAATTAATAGGACCGGTATAGCCTTCTATATCATTATAGTTAATAACACTGACCGATGCAAAGGAAACGACAACAGCAAGAGCGGTATAGATTGCAGCGATCACAAGGGAAAGCTTAAGAAAAGCAAGACCTGCCACAGAAGGCGGATCGCTTTTGGCGCCTATGCGTGCAAAAAACAGTCCAAGTGCGAGCATTACAATGATAGCGGAAGTAATGATGGAAATAATCAGGTTAACGACAGGCACAGATCCCACACCAAAAATCTGATAGAGGGAGTTGCAGACAGTGAGTCTCTGGTTATTGATCATAGCATAGATTCCGCGACCGAGGATAGTACCGGCAAGTACGAAGAGGGTAACGCCAAGAGTAACGACCATAGTTTTGGAGAGCAGCACCCTGGCGGGAGAATTGGTTCTTACAGTGTTGTTCATAGCAATGACCACCTTTCTGTGAAAATTATTTAGACGGTAACCGTCTGAAAAAATTATATACCAATTCCCGAAAATAGGCAACAGCAAAACAAGCAAAAAAGTCGTAAAAGTGAGCACCCCCTCAGAATAATGTCGGATAATCCCGCCCCCAGATAACTCCGAAAACGACAACAGAAAAGTTTTGCTCAAGCTTTTTCAGCGGCAAGCTGCCGCACCCGTGTTCGCGGGGGCAGAGAAAATGACTTGTTAGTTGGCTGCTCGCGGCTGATAGTCTAACCAAGAACGACAACACAAAAG
>CACXMR010000010.1 GCA_902768825.1 uncultured Ruminococcus sp. | reverse complement strand
CTGCGGATATCATCACGGAAGGGCAGTGCAAGCACCTTCGGGCACTGACGGAGATACCAGATATCAGCCTTATTGCCTGCCAGACGTGTGCAGTGGATTCTTGACTGCTGACCGGCACCTACGCCGATAGCCTGTCCGTCCTTAGCGTAGCAGACGGAGTTTGACTGGGTGTATTTAAGGGTAATAAGAGCAATGATAAGATCTCTTTTAGCCTCGTCGGGGAAATCCTTGTTTTCTGTAACGATATTCTTCAGTATTTCCTCATCTATTTTAATGTCATTCCTTCCCTGCTCAAAGGTTATGCCATAGACCTGCTTGTGCTCAATGGCTGCAGGAACGTAGGAAGGATCGATCTTGACAACATTGTAGGTGCCCTTACGCTTTGTCTTGAGGATAGCAAGAGCCTCATCGGTGTAATCAGGAGCGATGATACCATCCGAAACCTCTCTCTGGAGAAGAAGTGCGGTCTGCTTGTCGCAGGTATCGGAAAGAGCTACCCAATCACCATAGGATGACATTCTGTCTGCTCCTCTTGCCTTTGCATAAGCGCTTGCAATAGGTGAAAGCTCCAGATCGTCAACAAAGTAGATCTTCTTGAGGGTGTCGGAAAGCTCTGTAGCAACAGCTGCGCCTGCAGGGCTTACATGCTTGAAGGAAGCAGCGGCAGGAAGTCCGGTAGCAGCCTTGAGCTCGGTAACAAGCTGCCAGCTGTTGAAGGCGTCAAGGAAATTGATGTAGCCCGGTCTGCCGTTAAGCACTGTCACAGGCAGCTCTGAGCCGTCCTGCATATAGATCTTGGAAGGCTTCTGGTTAGGGTTGCAGCCATATTTTAATTCTAACTCGTTCATGTTGTGTTATCCTTTCTGTCGTGAGATCATTTATTCTTATTTACTATCCTGTCCTCAAACTCACCGGTAGCAAGGTCGATGAACCTTGTATAAAGAGAGACCTTATTATCCTCATTGAGAGAGTTCCATACATTTGATGTAAAGGTGTCGATATCCCCCTCAATATTCACAAGGGTAGGCTCGCCTTCAAAGGAAGGAATAGGATTGCCGTCACACTTGTATGTATGGATAAAGTGTCCCTCACCGGGAACAGGCTGTGCATATTCATAGAAGAAGCGCAGAACGGACTCTTCCCTGCCGCAGTTGCTCTTCAGGATAGAAAGCTTATAAGAGAAGCCTCCCTCGGCAAAGTCAAGGATGCCTGAGATTCTGGGGGTGAAGTTTGGCGGGTCAGGCTCAAAGGTGCGTGTGCGAAGGGCTTCCTCAAAGCTCTTGCCCTCAAGGATAAAATCTCTGATAGTGTCGGTCTGATCTCCGTTGGTCACAACGGTAGAATTTTCAAGAGTGCGCACCGGCGCATAGATGATAAGTGAAGGGTCCACAAGCTTTGAGGGATCAAAAGCCTGAGTCTTGAGGTCCTTGCCCTCAGCCACAAAAACACGGTTGCGGCTGTTGGTGCTTCTGCCCATGATAAAGTAACCGATAACGGCCTTTTTGCCATCGTCACTCATGCCGATGATAATACCTCTTCCGGGGTAGGTGGTAGATGATATTTCAGCTTTCAGATCTGTCATTTCAACAAGTCCTTTCCATAGTTTTTCATTTGATATACACACGGGAATCCCTGACCTCAAGTCTGTCCTCGCAGAACAGCGAAACAGCCTTGGGCAGAAGCTTCCACTCTGCCTGCTCCATTACTCTTTTCTGCAATGTTTCAGGGGTGTCGTCATCCATGACTTCCACTGCCTTCTGGAGAATGATAGGTCCCCCATCGCATACCTCTGTAACAAAGTGCACCGTAGCTCCTGTGAGCTTTACTCCCTTTTTGAGAGCCTCCTCATGCACCTTCAGGCCATAATAGCCCTTACCGCAGAAGGACGGTATCAGGGCAGGATGAACATTCATCATCTTATTTGGCATAGCCCTTACAACAAGCTCGTCAAGTATGGTCATGAAGCCTGCATAAACCACAAGATCGGCTTTTTCTTCAAGGATCGCATCCAGCACTGCCTGGCTGTAGGATATGATATCAGGATAATCCTTTCTTGGGATAACCCTGGAAGAAATGCCATGCTTTGCGGCTCTCTCAAGGGCATAGACCCCGGGCTTTGAGGATATTACACAGGTTATCCTGCCGTTTTTGATAATTCCGCTTTCCTGAGCGTCTATGAGAGCCTGCAGATTGGTGCCGCCGCCTGAAACAAGCACTACTATATTTTTCATCAGATGACCACCCTATCCTCAATATTCAATAATGACTCCCTCATCAGAGGATACCAGCTCACCCAGTACGTAAGCATCCTCACCGGAAGCTTTAAGTGAAGCAATAGCACTGTCCACGTCAGCAGCATCAACAACAACCGTCATGCCTACACCCATGTTGTATGTGTTGAACATATCACGCTCGGGAACATTTCCGGCCTTGGCAATAAGGTCAAATATCGGAAGAACCTGTACGTCAGACCTCTTGATCCTTGCAGAGATACCCTTCGGGAGAGACCTGGGGATATTCTCATAGAAGCCTCCGCCTGTGATGTGAGAAATGGACTTTACCTTTACGCTGTCAAGCAGAGCCATGATCGCCTTGACATATATTCTGGTGGGAGTAAGGAGAGACTCGCCCAGAGTCATGCCCAGCTCATCATACTTAACAGCAATAGTCTTTTCGTTTATGTCAAATACCTTGCGGACAAGTGAAAAACCGTTTGAGTGTACTCCGCTGGATCTGATACCGATCATTACATCTCCCGGCTTCTGGGTCTCGGGCTTGAGAATCTTATCCTTGTCCACAACACCCACAGCAAAGCCTGCCAGATCATACTCATCCTCAGGCATAAGACCAGGATGCTCGGCAGTCTCGCCGCCGATAAGAGCACATTCACTCTGAACGCAGCCCTCGGCAACTCCGGATACGATCTTTGCAACCTTCTCAGGATAATTCTTGCCGATTGCTATATAGTCAAGAAAGAACTGGGGCTTTGCGCCGCAGCAGATGATATCGTTTACACACATTGCGACACAGTCAATGCCCACGGTATCGTGCTTGTCCATCAGAAACGCAAGCTTTATCTTGGTTCCTACGCCATCGGTTCCCGAAACCAGCACAGGCTTGCTGATGCCTGTAGTGTCGATCTCAAAAAGGCCGCCAAAGCCGCCTATTCCCGAAAGAACACCGCTTGTCATAGTCCTTGCGACATGGGCCTTCATCAGCTCAACTGCCTTATAGCCTGCCGTTACATCAACACCTGCTGCCTTATAGCTGTCACTGTAGCTTTTCATATTTTTCCTCCAGTAATTTTATTATAAGATCCTGCACGGATCATTTCTTTTCTATCCGCTTTGAGTATTTATCCTCTCTGGACGTATCAGACACGTCAAGAGGATAATTGCCGGTAAAGCAGGCATCACACAGATCATGCTTGTTTTCTCTTGCAAGCTCCCGGAGACTTTCCAGTGAAAGGAATCCCAGAGAATCCGCACCAATAAAACTACACATCTCCTCGACGCTCTGCTCAGCCGCTATCAGCTCTTCCTTAACGGTGGAATCGCTGGTGAGATAGCACGGGCACTTAAACGGCGGTGAAGCTATCCTCATGTGAACCTCTTTAGCCCCCGCCTGACGAAGTAGATTTACAATATGCCGGCTGGTCATGCCTTTTACGATGGAATCATCGATCACGACAACTCTTTTTCCGTTGACATTATTCTTCAAAGCATTGAGCTTTATCCGCATGAGATATTCTGAGTTTCTTTTTCTGTCATTAAACGCCCGTCCGATATACTTGTTTTTGATAAGACCCATGGCATAGGGTATCCCCGACTCCATTGAGTAGCCGATGGCTGATTCAAGTCCACAGTCAGGAACGCCGCACACAATATCGGCCTCAACCGGGTGCTGCTGTGCAAGCATCTTTCCGGCTCTCTGGCGGGAAAGATTGATCGATACTCCGTCAACAACGCTGTCAGGGCGTGAAAAGAAGATATACTCAAATACGCAGAAGGCCGTCTTGCCGCCGCAGTTTTCCTTGTAGCTGTGAACCCCATCACTGTCGATCACGATCATTTCGCCGGGCTCCACATCACGGATAAATTCCCCGCCCATGCTGTCAAAGACACAGGACTCAGAGGCAATAACAAAGCTTGACCCTATCTTGCCATAACAAAGAGGACGTATACCCATGGGGTCACGGACACCGATAAGCTTATGGGGAGCCATAAAGGTGAGCGCATAAGCTCCCTTAAGCTGGCTTACTGCCTGCTGTACAGCCTCCTCGATGGACGATGTGTTGATCCTTGCCCTGGCAACAAGATAAGCAATGATCTCCGTGTCTCCGTTTGACTGGAAGATCGCTGCGCCCTGATTGAGTTCATCTCTCAGCTCGTGATAATTTGTCAATGCACCGTTCATGCACAGAGCAAGCTGACCTTTGATATATCTCATCACCAAAGGAGCCAGGTTTTCGTGATCCACCGGCCTGTTGCCTGAGGAGTATTTAACGTGTCCAAGGGCGATCTGTCCATTGCCGAGCCTGTCAAGCTCTTTTTCAGGCAATGCCTCCGGTATCATACCGAGATCCTTATAGTAGGTTATCGCACCATCGTTACTGACGGCAATACCGGCACCGACCTGTCCCCTGTGCTGCAGCGCATAGAGAGACAGATATGTCTCCTCGACTATATCTACAGAAGGATCGGTGGTATAGATGCCAATAACGCCGCATTCATCATGTAATTCAGACATAATCCGACTCCTTACTTTGCAAGCAGCTCAGCTACCTTTTGCTGCATTGCCTTATCCTTCTTTTCTACACCTGTCCTCATGCTGATCTTTTCTTCCTCAAGCTTTTGTGCGAGAGCTTCATCCGAAAGAGCAAGGATCTGCACTGCAAGGATAGCCGCATTATCCGCACCATCAATAGCTACGGTGGCTACCGGTATCCCCTTGGGCATCTGCACCGTTGCAAGAAGGGCATCAAGACCGTCAAGGGTTGACGACTTGACAGGTATTCCGATGACCGGAACTGTAGTATGGGCAGCAAGCACACCCGCAAGATGAGCAGCCTTTCCTGCTGCTGCGATAATTACTCCGAAGCCGTTCTTTCTGGCATTTGCAGAGAACTGCGCAGCCTCCTCAGGGGTCCTGTGCGCTGACATGACGTGCACCTCAAAGGGCACTGAATAGGCATCAAGAGTTTTTATTGCGCCTGCTACAATCGGAAAGTCACTGTCACTTCCCATAATAACCGCCACTTTTTTCTGTTCGGACATGGTAATACTCTCCTTTATCATCTTTTTTCATTTAATGCATACCTTAACGAATAGCCTACAATCGGTAAAAACCAATGTCGGCGATACATCGGAACAAATGAACTATTCCTTATATCATTTTAGCCTATATCATACAAAAATGCAATACTGAGATTGAAAATACAGTCCTTTTGAATGGTTTGCAAAAAACAAGGGGATGAGATTTGCACTGATTTATTGACTTTTTACTCCCTGTTCTGCTATAATGTCCGTGTAATGCTCTTCAGGAGCTGAAAAGTCGGTATCCTGTCAGGAGCAAATTTTTTCAGTTCAATTTCGGAGGTTGCTATGCAGGGAAATGTAAGACCGGAAACAATGGAAAGAATAACCACCACAGAGCTTGCAGAGGCTTTTATTGACCAGCAGGTTAAGGAATTAAGAGAACAGATCGGTGACAAGAAGGTGCTTCTTGCACTGTCAGGCGGAGTGGACAGCTCAGTTGTTGCAGCTCTGCTCATCAAAGCAGTCGGAAAACAGCTTGTTTGTGTACACGTCAATCACGGACTTCTTCGTAAGGGTGAGCCGGAGCAGGTCATCGAGGTATTCAGAAACCGCATGGATGCAAATCTTATATATGTGGACGCTACAGATCGCTTCCTTGATAAGCTGGCAGGTGTTGCCGAGCCGGAGAAGAAAAGAAAGATCATCGGCGCTGAGTTTATCCGTGTGTTTGAAGAGGAAGCAAGAAAGCTTGACGGCATAGAATTTTTGGCTCAGGGCACTATCTATCCCGACATTCTTGAGAGCGACGGAGTCAAGGCTCACCACAATGTAGGCGGACTGCCTGAGGATCTGCAGTTTGAGCTTGTGGAGCCGCTGAAGCTTCTCTTCAAGGATGAAGTAAGAGTCGTAGGCAAGACCCTCGGTCTGCCGGATAACATGGTATATCGTCAGCCCTTCCCCGGCCCCGGACTCGGAGTGCGCTGCCTGGGAGCTATCACAAGAGACAGACTTGAGGCTGTCCGTGAGTCTGACGCTATTCTCCGTGAGGAGTTTGCCAAGAACGGACTTGCAGGCAAGGTATGGCAGTATTTTACAGCCGTGCCTGATTTCAGGTCGGTAGGCGTAAAGGACGGCAAGCGTACATTTGCATATCCTGTCATCATCCGTGCCGTAAATACTACAGATGCAATGACGGCTACTGTTGAAAATGTACCATTTGAGCTGCTCCAGCATATCACAGCAAGGATCACCTCAGAGGTTTCTAACGTCAACCGTGTACTCTTCGACCTTACTCCCAAGCCGTCGGCTACCATCGAATGGGAATAAAATAAAAACAGCATGTTTAAAGCACCGTTCTCAAATGCGAGAGCGGTGCTTGATTTTTTATTGCACTATTCAGAAGCGGCAAGCGTGGAAAGCCATTTGTCCACATCATCAGTAAAGGTTTTCAGCGCCTTGTTCCAAGCCTTGCAAATAGCTTTTTCCTCGTGGTGCACAAGGATGCCCGTGCTGTTAAGGTAGCTTCCCACATAGGCCGTTACCTTTTCAGCGCCAAAATAATTCATGTGATCGCCCTTGTCCCTGGTATCCTTTTCCCAATCAATACTAAACCCATCATGGGCAAGATTCAGGTCAAGATAGTCAGTGCCAAGCTCCTCAGACAGCTTCTCCATACGGTTATGCTTTCTCATATTCCAGTTCATTGTACTGGGGGTGCTAAGAAAGACAAGCTTTATATCCTGCTGCTTGCAGGTGCTGGCAATAATATTAATATAGATCTTATTCAGGAAGGATATGTATTCTACATTTTCGGATTCCTCCATATATCCCTCTATGTCAGCGGGATCGGATTCCTTATAAAGCCTGTAGCCCTTCCTGTTTTCGATATGCGTATACTGGGGTGAGCGGAAAATATCTTCAAATTTCAGACATTTCCAGCGATCATGGAATTTGAATACAGGCAGCACCTGATCCATTGAATGCATCATGGAATCCTCTGCCGGAAAAGCCTTGAAAAGGCTGTTTGTTTCAAGCACGACTATCTTAGGCTGCTGGGTCCGCATAGCCATGTTAAAAAACTCAAGGCTATACCACAGCCTCTGCTTGCTTGCGCTGAGACAATAGGATGTATAACCATAGCTTTGCCATATCCTCAGAGGATTGATTGATGAATACACCTCACTGTCACCGATGAAAAGCACGTCGATAGTGTTTTCCGGCTCAGCAAGTATTCCGTGTGCCTGAACATCATGCTTCCAGTCCTCCTCCCTGTTATTCCGAGGGAGCAGGATTGCCGATGCCGCAATGAGAAACACCAGCAGACCCGCCATAAACACAACGGCTTTGAGGGAGTGCTTTAAAAAGACCTTCATATATTCAAACACCTCCCCTTAAAAGTTTGCGTACATCGGATCTACAGGTATATATCCGAAGCCGTAAGCACCAAAAATGATAATAAAGAGGATCAGCGCATAAAAAATGCACCACCGGGTCACAATGCCTCTCTTTGCGATCTTATCTCTGAGACTTATGCCCTTTTCATTCATCAGGCTGACGATGAACACTGCCACAAGGGTAATTCCGATGATAATGAAATCCTGCGGGTCAATGGAAAGCTTCTTTAACAGCTCACTGTTGAGACCCGAGAAGGAAAAGTCTGACACTATCCTTCCGAAAAGACCAAAACCACTCATAAGTCCTGTGGAACGGAAGAACAGCTCACCGATCACAACAAGCAGCGCTGTCCTGATTATCCTGAACAAACGATAAACAAAGCATTCAGGATCGAGCTTTACTGCTTTAAAAAACCTGTTCGCAAGGGGAGTGATCATATTGCCCCCGAGTATCAGCACAAAATGGTACATTCCAAAAAAGATATAATTCCATCCCGCACCGTGCCACAAGCCGTTGCAGAACCACACGCAAAACAGTGCTACGCCTCCTGCAATAAGAGGGCCATAGTGGTTGCCCAGCTTTTTGCGGGCTGAGGATGTCAGGTTTTTCATCTTTTTGGTGGATGTTACCGGATAGAATATGTAGTCCTTGAACCATGTTCCCAGGGTGATGTGCCAGCGCTTCCAAAACTCTGAGACTGACTTTGAAAAGAATGGCCTTTCAAAATTCTCCGGCATTTTCACGCCGAATATCTCCGCAATGCCCATAACTGCGTCCATTGATCCGGAGAAGTCCATATAAAGCTGTATGGTGTAGCAAACCGCACCAAGAAAAATGATCCCGCCGTGGTAATTATTTGGTTCGTCAAATATCGCCTTCACCATAGGGTCGAGACGGTCGGCGATGACTATTTTTTTCATCATGCCATATAAGATACGCTGCAGACCAAATGTCAGGTTTTTATACTCGATCTGTTTGACGTTCCAGAGTTGATCGGCTGTCTGCGAATAACGGCAAATCGGGCCTTCAACGATCTGCGGGAAAAAGCTGATGAAAAGTGATATCCTGAGGATATTCCCGTCCGCCTTTATCAACCCGTGATAGACATCCGTAATATATGATACAGCCTGTAGAGTAAAAAACGATATGCCTATAGGCATCATAAGCTTTGGGACGGGGATCTCAAAGGGAGCGTTCACCAGTGAAAGGAGTGAGTTGATGTTGTCTGCAAAAAATCCCGAATACTTCAGGGTGAGCAGAAGCCCGACATGAAGGATTACCGCAAGCAGAAGCACCATTCTCTGACGATGGACAAACCCTTGTTTTATTTCTTTGCGCTTCTCCTTTTCGGTCTTTGACAATACTTCCTTCATGGTGCGCTGGATCTTATCAAGCCATTTTCCGAAAAGAAAAACAGAAAGTATCGTCAAAAACAGATAGACAATAAGAACACTGCTGACAAGCCAGAAAAACACAAGGCTTGCAATCAGAAGTACGAATTTTTTAGCCTTGTGGGGAACCACAGCATAGGCTAAAAGACTGACAGGCAAAAATGCAATGAGAAAAGTCAATGAGAAGAAGGAGGTCATCACAGACCCGCTTCCTCCCAGAAACAGAGATGCAATATCCATCTCAATACTCCTCTTGCAGACGCTCGATCATCTTCATCATGCGCTCTGCGGAGTTGAAATTGTCGGGAATGATCTCGATAGCAGGAATCGTGATATCAAACTCCTCCTCAAGCTCGGCAATAAGCGAAATAATATCAAGAGACTCCAGGATATGGCTGTCTATCAGACTCGTGCAGGTGGCATAGTCAACATCGGGCTTGATGTCCTCAAGTATTTCGATAAGCTTTTCCATAATTAAACATCCTTTCTTTTTGGTCACATTTTTTCGTATTGCGGACAGTTGAGTGCTTTGGTTTCAAAGGGCTTACGCACCCTGTACAGCTCGCCGTTTTCCCTCACAAGGTAAACCGCAGGAAGATCCCTGCTCAGCAGAAGAGATATACCCTCTGTCATGCAGTATGCCCCTGCATTCTCAAAGCAAAGCACATCTCCCACCTCCATATCCGGCAGGCTGATCTGCTTGACAAGAATATCATTCATAGAGCAAAGGGAACCGCAGACAGTCCATTGCTTGTCATCGCAGGTGCTATTCTTTCCAACGACGGATACAAACGGCTTTTTCATCGCCATATACTGGCCAAAATAGACTATATGGTGCATCCCGCCGTCAGTCAGCACATAGCTCTGCCCTTTGTTTTGCTTGATATCCACTGCATGAGTGTAATAACGCCCGCAGGAGGCGGCTATGCTTCTGCCGATCTCAAGAATGATGCGGGGCTTTTGCGGCAGCTCATCAAGTATTTCCGAAAAGCCTGCAAGCAATTCCTTTTCGTCTGTCTTGTCGCCCTCAAAGTAAGAAACAGGAAAGCCTGTTCCATATTCAAGCTCACGGGCAATGAAGGAATACTCTTCACGAAGCCTGTCAAGAAATGCCGTCAGGTGCTCAAGCTCCCTCCTGTATTTTTTCAGAGAGGTCTTTTGTGTGCCTGAAAAGTATTGCACTCCCACAACCTCGAGAGCTTTTCTTGATTGCCGCTGTGAAACGATCATTTCAATATCCGACTCATCCATGCCAAACTGACTGTCATTTGTCAGTCTCGGCAAAACCTCAAGCCTTCTGTTATACTTTTCTGCAAGTCCGAGCAGCAGCTCATACTGTCTCAGGGATTCAATAGTGAATATCCCCTTGAAGCTGTCATCGGCAACCATTTGTTCAATGACGGAGGGAGTCTTATATATGCCCGAAATGACCATTTTATTGCTGTCAATATCAAGAGCTTTACAGATATCCGCTTCACCGGGAGAACAGATCTCAAACCGCTGGACATCATTTTCTATTTCTTTTGATATAAAGGGATTGGCCTTTACAGCATAGCACAGCTCCACATATTGGGGCAGACTATTTCTGAGATAGGCTATGCGTCTTTTCAGCTCGCCGATATCAAACACATAGAAGGAACACTGGTTTTCTTTAATCAATCTGCTGATGTGATCATCCATTTTTGCTTCCTCCCACCAGCTCTGCTGTCTTTTTTCTGTCAAGCTTGCCGTTTTTTGTCAGTATCATCTCTTCCACCTTGCGGATATAGCCCGGCACCATAAAAGCAGGCATTGTTTCACGCATTATAGTGTGGAGCTGGTTTTTTTCGATGGTTCCCATATAGAAGCCCTTCAGCTTTTGTTTTGACTCGTCAAAGATACACATACAACGATCTACGCCTTCAATCGCAGACATTGCACGTTCTATTTCCTCAAGCTCTATGCGGTGCCCCATATACTTGATCTGGTTATCGGATCTGCCGCGGAAAACAAGCTCCCCGTTTTCATCGTACTCACCAAGATCTCCCGTAAGATACACTGTTTCCGGGTAGCAGGAATTAATCGGGTCCTGCACAAATGCCTGAGCGGTTCTCTGGGGATCCCTGTAATAACCCAGAGCAAGAGCCGTGCCCCTGACTACAATAGAGCCTGTCACTCCCTTTTCGGTTATCCTCTTATTGTCAGCACTGAGGAGAAAAACATCCTCATTTGGAAACGGTATACCGATGGGTATGCCGGCGGAGTAATCCCTGTCCTTTTGGAGAATATGATAGGTACAGTTGCAGGTGATCTCCGTGGGGCCGTAGAGATTGACATACATTGCACCGGGAAGATGTGTCTGCCACTGGCGAAGGTGCTTATAGGGCATTACCTCGCCGCTGAAAAGGATCTTTTTGACAGTTTCAGGCGTTTTATAATCCAGACCGTGGAAGGTGCTGATAAGGCAAAGAGCTGAGACAGCCCAGATCATAACCGTGACCTTGTTATCACACAGGAGATCCAACAGCTTGACAGGTGCAGAAAAGTATTCTCTCGGCACGATAACAAGCTCTGCACCTACAAACAGCGAGGAATAGATATCCTTTACAGACACGTCAAAGTCAAAGGGCGCCTGGTTTGCGATAATATCATCCTCATTAATCGAAAACAGCCTTGTAAAGCATCCGATAAAATCGATCACGCTTCTATGAGATACCGCAATTCCCTTTGGAATGCCTGTAGAGCCTGATGTGAAGTTTATATAAAGAGGGTCGGTGTCGATCATCCGTGACCTGATGGCGTCAAGGGCGCAGGCGTCAATTTCTGCCTGCATGAGATCCTCAATAATATATATTTCCGCACCAGAAAAAAGTGTTTCCGCCTTGGGAAGCAGTTCCCTTGTAGTTATGATAAAGCCCGTATCAAGGACGCTTTTCATAGTCTTTAGCCGCTCATCGGGCAGCTCGGTATTGAACATTGAATAAAAACCGCCTGCATAGACTATCCCAAAAAACGACACGAGAGCGTCTATGCCCTTTTCCATATACACTCCTACAGGAGTCCGGGGAGCTATCCTCTTTGCAAGCATGGAACCGGTTCTCTTGCTAAGCTCGTTCAGCTCCGAATAGGTAAGAAACTTTTCCCTTTCACGGACAGCAACCTTTCCAGGGTGTTGTAAACTGCTTGTTTCAAGCATCGTCAAAACAATTATCGTAGTATTCACCTTCATTCAGAATATTATGAGTAATGCTTTTGCATAGGACACTTGCCAAGTTGATTATATATTTTACATATGAAAAAGTCAAGGCTATAATGCGCTCTCCAAAAGTGTATTTTGCACTTTAGAAAGAATTTGACTGTTAGCAGCAGAATAATCAACAGGTTATTGATAGAATTGTAGATTTAGTGTATAATGGTTTTAGAGGTTACTATAGACAAAGGTGGTGAAAACTATGCCAAGAATACTTATTGTAGATGATGAACCGGATATAGCGGCACTGATCTCCCGCTATGCCGAAAGAGAAGGCTATGAGGTCACAAGTCTGGGTGACGGAATCGACGCCGTTGAGATATGCTCAAGGGAAAGCTTTGATATGATTATCATGGACGCCATGATGCCTGATATGGACGGCTTTACCGCCTGCCGTAAAATAAGAGAGACTTCGGACACCCCTATTCTCATGCTCTCTGCAAGAGGAACGGAATTTGATAAGCTGTTCGGATTTGAAGTGGGTGTGGACGACTATGTTACAAAGCCCTTCTCCCCGAAAGAGCTTATGGCAAGGATAAAGGTGATCCTGAGACGGCACTGCGCCGATCCTGTCAAAAAATCGGGCACGATCAAGATTTCCGGACTTGAGATAGACACCCTCGGACATAACGTCAGTATAGACGGTAACAGGCTTGAGCTGACAGCAAAAGAGTATGCGGTATTGCTTTATCTTGTAAAAAACAAGGGTATCGTTTTGTCCCGTGATCAGATTTTGAATGAGGTCTGGGGATATGAGTATTTCGGAGACGACAGAACTGTTGACTGGCAGATCAAGCTTCTCAGAAGCAAGCTTGGCGATTACCGCGGCTATATTCATACTATAAGAGGGGTGGGATATAAATTTGAAGCTTAACACCCGTTCCTTTGGATTCAAGCTGTGGATCTATTTTGTTTTGTTTACAGCACTGATATTTACTGTATTGTGGCTTTTGCAGACGGTTTTTCTTCAGAGCTTCTACAACGCAATGCTGATAAGCAACACCAAGCAGACAGCCGAGCAGATTATCAGCGGCAGCTCTGAGCCGGGAATAAACAGCACAATCGACACCCTCGCTCACAAAAACTCCCTGCTGGTTTTTGTCACCAAAACAGACGGTACTATCCTTTACAGTTCAGATGCGTTTAAGGAAACAAAAGGCCATGGAAAAAACGGAAACGGCTTTGGAGAAAAGAAGCTTGATAAGCACAGCTTCCGCTCCCTGCCTGAATACTATGACAGCTTTCTTGCAGCATTGCAAGGCTCTGACAGCGGAACCACCGAATTTTACACTGACAACTATTTCGCTTATGGAGCGTATATTGATTATTATGACTCTGATGAACAGTCCGTTCTGTATGTGGTTGCATCCATAGACCCTGTGGGAGCTTCCGTAACAGTTATCAGCATTATGCTTGTGTGGGTCACCATCCTCTCTCTCATAATCGGATTTCTCTTGTCATGGCTGATAGCAAGGAAATTTGCCGTTCCTGTCAAGAAGCTTTCTGAAAAGGCAAAGAGATTGGGAGAAAACGACTATACAGCAGAATTTAAGAAAGGCCTGTGTTCTGAGCTTGATGACCTCAATGAAACTCTCGACAAAACCAACTGCAAGCTTATTGAATCCCGCAACTATCAGATGGAGCTTCTGGCTGATGTATCCCATGATCTGCGAACGCCGCTTACTATGATAAAGGGTTATGCGGAGATGGTAAGGGATATCTCCCGTGAGGATGAAGCTCAGTGCACAAAGGATATAGATGTTATCATCAAGGAAGCTGACAGACTGACTGCTCTTGTCAATGAGATCATGGAATACTCCGAGCTGAAAACCCGTAATATGAAACTGAACCAGTCAGAAAACTCAGATGGCAGCGGCATTTCGGAGCTAACAGAACACAGCAGGGTGGATCTGAGCTCATTGGTCAAAAAAACCGCTGACAGCTTTGATTCCCTCTACAAGCACCAGGGCTACATTATTGAAGAGAATATCGAAAGCAATGTTTTTACACCGGGTCTCCAGAGCCGTCTCGAAAGAGCGCTGTATAATCTTGTTGATAATGCGGTAAGGCACACGAGGGACAGCAGAAAGGTCCGCATTACACTGCGAAAAGAAGGAACAAAAGCAATCGTTGAGGTAAGGGATTTCGGCAGCGGTATCCCGGACAGCGAGATCGATCACATCTGGGACAGATATTATACCTCACGCATGAGACAAGGAAAGGGCGTGTCAGGTATTGGACTCGCCATAGTCAAGCAAACAACTGAGCTGCACAACGGCAGGTGCTATGCAAGAAACGAGCCTGATAAAGGCTGTACCTTTGTTATCGAGCTTCCACTATGCTGATCTCTCTCAACCATCACTTACATATTATTCCCAAAAAGACAAAGACCGACACGGCGGATGAATACCACTGTGTCGGTCTTTTTGGCCTTTCAGTTATTTTTTTAGGCAATCTCGATCAAATCGGAGTTTGACGTCTCCTGCTTCTGGGACTTGCGGGTTCTTTTCTGAGTCTTGGTGCTGTTGTCTGCTGTGGAGTCAGATGCTCTCTCGGTAGCAGACGCTGCCTGTCTCTTTGCCTTGCGGGCTGGCTTCTGAGTCTTTGTGCTGCTGTCTGCTGTGGAGTCAGATGCTCCCTCGGTAGCAGACGCTGCCTGTCTCTTTGCCTTGCGGGCAGGCTTCTGAGTTTTGGTGTTGTTGTCTGCTGTGGAGTCAGATGTTCCCTCGGTAGCAGACGCTGCCTGTCTCTTTGCCTTGCGGGCTGGCTTCTGAGTTTCGGTGCTGTCACCGTCCACAGTGACAACCGATTCACTCTCAGCAGGCTTTGAAGTCGCCTCGGATGCAGAAACGGATACTGCGCCTCCTGCGATTATCATTGCCGCAAGCATGCAGACAACAGCAATACGCTTTGCCCTTTTCATTGGAATCCCATCCTTTCTTTCTTAATCTATGGTCATCTCCTTAGGAGATAGCCGGCTCGTTTATTCCCTTAAAATCATTTTGCAGGTTAGCTCATTAAAACATCGGCATCAACCCCTTTTGTATATACTTATTTCACGGTGCTTTCATTGGGGAAGTATTATAGGCGCTGAGGCAGCATTACCAACCGCCTCTCATGCCTCCTCTCATACCGCCGCCCATTCCGCCGCCCATCATTGACTGGGGAATAGAATCCACCTGTGTGCCGTTGATGATTATTGTGCCGCCATTGTACTGAGCTGTACCGTCATAGTCGAAGGATGACATCTGAGCAGTAACATTTATAGTGCCGCCGTTTACAATGATGTTGCCATTAGCATCTACAGCATCCGTATCACCCTGTCCCACGACTATGGTGGTGCTGCCGCCATTGAATACAATGGTAGGTGTGCCAAAGCTGTTGCTCTTGCGGGCTGCATTGATGCCATCATCTGAGGCTGTTATGCTGATGTCGCCGCCGTTGATAAGAACGTAGGTAGCTTCAATGCCCTCAGAGGAAACAAGATTGAATGTACCGCCATCTATCTGTGCAAAGGTATTAGCCTGAATTGAGTCGCTGGAAGCCCTGATATTGAAGGTGCCGCCCTGGATATAGATCCAGCCTACAGTGTCGTCATCGTCGTTTTCACTGTGGAAACCATCCTTTGAGCTGTTGATCTCGAAGCTGCCGTCATATACTGCGATAGAGTCATTGGCCTCAATGCTGTCCTTAGCGGAAGTGATCTCATAGGTTCCTCCGGTAAACTTTATATCATCCTTGCCGGAGATGCCGTTGCCTGCTGAGGAGTTTATCACAAGAGTGCCTGTACCGTTGAATACAAGATCATCCTTTGAGAATATAACCGCATCCGTGTTGGTATCGCCGTCTGATGTGAAGCTGCCTGTAACTGAGAGTGTATTTACTGTATTTGTGGTGGTGACGAATACCTTATCGGCTGAAACCACATAAATCACCGGGAAATTTTCGTTGCTGATCTCTGTGCCGTCAAGCACAAGCTGTATTTTGCTTTCCTTATCCGTCTCTACCCTGATGGTAAAGTTTGAAGCATTGCCGGATATCACATAAACACCTGCTTCGGTGATAGTAACGGTATTGTTGCTTTCTGCAGTGATAGTCACTGAGTCGGTGAGGTCTGCTGTCTGGGTAAGGTCACGGCTGCTGAAGATGTCTGAGGTATCCAGCATAGTCTGGGCTGAAGCTGAGGTGCTGCCTGAATTGCCTGAATCATCTGTATTTCCTGTAGTATTGGACGGAGCTTCTGTCTGCTGTGCGGGAGATGTATCTTGTGACACAGCGGAACCGTTATCGGGTGTTTCTGCTGAATCAGGAGCCGCCTGGGGCGCAGGGGTTAATTCATTTGAAGATGGAGTCTCTGCTGCCGGTGTGAAGCTCTGATTCTCCTGAGGCATTGTTCTCTTCTTAAAGCCATTGGATGTAGCGTTATTTGTAGAAGACTGAGTGCTGCTCTGATCTGATGTAGATTCTTTTCTGGTGCTCTCCGCCTCAGAAGCCTTTGAGGAAGCATCCTGCTGCTGAGTTGTGGCGCTATCAGAAGCCTTGGTCTGCTGCTGTGAGCTGTCGCTGCTTTCACCAAAAAGATTTTCTGCGTCGATGGTCTTGCTTTCCGTTACGCTCATGGATGCCACTGAGTCAGTCCAGGTATTGTCCGTGCTTGTTGAGCAGGCTGCCATTGAGCAGATAAGTAATGCGGTCATTATAATAGCTGTTGTTTTCTTTAGCATAGTGATAACCTCCTTAGGTTCATCGGTGTTTTGTTGTTTTCTATGTCAGTATTATATAACCCCATTTTGGAATCAAAAGGGAATGAATTAGGAATCCTTGTGGAATAATTCCTAAACTTTCTCAATTATTGCATAAAAAAAGACCGGCAGTCTCATCGCAATCGATAAACAGCCGGTCATTATTATTGGTTTTAACTTAAAACTCTGTTTTGATGCTGCGGAAGAACAGGTCGGACAAACCACGCTCTGCAGTTATCTCTCCGTCAATAACGCTCCTGACGGTTGAACAAATAGGAAGATCAACACCATACTTTTCGCCAAGATAAATAAGCGCCCTTGTTGTATCGACTCCTTCGGCAAGCAGTCCGAACTTTTCATTCTTTACAAGCATCTCACCAAAGCGTCTGTTGTGACTGTAAGGAGAAAACAGGGTCGCCTCATAATCACCCAGATGGCAAAGACCGTAGGCCGAAAGCTCGTTGCCTCCCATGGCCTTGATGAGTCTTGCAATCTCACGGGTACCTCTTGACATCAGAGCGCCCTTCAGCGATGACAGATTGAGGCCATCCAGCATTCCCGCAGCGATACCGATAGTATTCTTTGCAGCGGCGCCGATTTCCGTTCCAATAAGATCGTTTCCCACATAGAAACGTATCAGCTCACTGGAAAACTCATGTATCAAAAAGTGTTTCAGGTCATCATGGCGTGAATCAATCACCATGCAGTTAGGGATGCCCCTGCTGAAATCCTGAGGATGACCCGGTCCGACCCAGACAGCCACCTGCGTACTCTCAGGGACAAACTCCTCCACTATTTCGGTCAGCCTTTTTCCTGTGTTGACCTCAATACCCTTCATGCAAAGCACGATCTTTTTATCCTTGATATCAAGCTCAGCCAGACGGGGCACGAAGGAACGCAAGGCCTGCGCACTTATAGAAATAACCATCACATCTGCGCCTGACACGGCCTGCTGAAGGTCATCCGTCATAGTGATGCTCTCCCTGAAGCTCAGCATATTATTCTTTCGAGTTTCTTTTAGCTCTATAAACTGCGGAGCATCACTGAGACCCCAGATGGTAACATTGTGGCCTATCTTGTCAAGGTACCATCCGATAAATGAGCCCCATCTGCCGCAGCCCAACAAAGTAATATTCATAAAGTCGCCCCCGGAGTAGTTTTGAGTGCTTTTATTATAACACAGAAAAAGTAAAAAATCTATAGAATATGGTAATATATAAGGAACTATCAGATTTCCGTCCCCTCTGCTTCCTCATCATCATCGGTAAAGCCCGGAATATCGCTGGTTTCTATCCTGTCGCCGGTAAGAAACTCAATTGAGCGTTCGATGCTGTCCTTAGAGTTGCCCCATGACAAGCCGGCGCTCCTATAGTCAAACATTTTACAAAAATGGGTTATATCATTTTTCAGTTCAACAAGATAACCACCTGTAAGCCTTGATGTCTCCTCAAAAAACGCCTGGAGACTCTTGCCAAGGCCCTTCTGGTCAACATTCATCAGGAGATAGAAATGCTCAAGGCAAATGAATTTTTGCTTTGCGTAAAGCTCACGGAACTCAGGCTCGCTTATCCACATGGCATGGACTATACGCACCATATTTTCCATGTTTTCCTTTATGTCACGGCAGATAAAACAGTCATGGAGCAGTGTCTCCAATGCTGCCATACGCTTTTTATCAGGCTTCCCTCCCGGTGAGGGCGGCACAAGCGTTTCGGATATCTGCTGCAGATGGCTCTCAAGTATGAGGGCATTGGACAAACGCTTCCCCTGCTTTACCATCATCGAAAAATGGCGATAGCAAAAGCCCTGCTCATTTGTCTTTATCCTGACCATAGGCTCCATCATAGCCGATCCGGTCACATACTCAGCCTTTCTTTCCTCAAGCATATCCCTCATTCTGCACATAGGACATCCGTCCATAGGCAAAAAAACGTCATTAACGGGAATGCTGCAGATATTTTCTTTCATTTGTCTCACTGCCCTTCTTTTTTTATTTCTGCTGATGAAAATAATACAAAACGCTATTTTATTTTTTCTATTTGTATGTTATAATTAATCAGATAATAATGGAGGTGCTGGTTATGGATTGGGAATTCACTCTGCTGAATTACATTCAAAACAACATTAGGACAGATTTTCTTGACAAGCTGATGCCTGTCATTTCATTCATGGGCAAGCTTTCACTTATGTGGGTGATAATCGCAGCTGCCTGTCTATGTTTCAGAAAAACAAGAAAATTAGGACGTTCACTGACCTTTGACATGATATTCAACCTGATCGCATCAAGCTGCATCATCAAGCCGATTGTAAACAGGCCAAGGCCATGTGTTCTTGACAACACTGTGGAGCTCCTTGTCGGCCTCCCCTTTGATGCTTCCTTTCCATCAGGTCATACGCTGTTTGCCTTCGGAGCCGCAACTATTCTTTTCATCTACAACAAATGGCTGGGCATTGCCGCATACATTTTTGGGTGCCTGATGGCCTTCTCAAGAATGTATCTCTATGTACATTTCCCCACGGACGTTCTTTTTGGAGCCGTATTCGGAGTGGCTTTTGCGATAACCGCATACAAGCTCGAAGGAATGATCTTCGACAGGGACAAGCCTATTTTCAGACTCCGCAGTATAAAGCATCAGTAATATCCGAAAACTGCTGCATAGTCATTTCTTCTGCTCTTGCATTTGCAGGTATCCCTGCCCTTGCAAGAGCTTCATTTATCTGAGCCTTTTGCATCGACAGACCGGCACTCAGAGAATTGGAAAGGGTTTTTCGCCGCTGAAGGAAGGACGCCCTTATGACCTTGAAAAAGAGCTTTTCATCCTTTGCTGTGACAGGGGGTGTCTTTAGGATATTGAGCCTGATAACGGCACTCTCAACCTTTGGCGCAGGGATAAAGCTGCCCGGTGACACCCTGAACAAGACCTCAGGCTCACAATAATAATGCACTGCAGCGCTGATGGCTCCGCAAGCTCTGGTTCCGGGAGAAGCGCAGATCCTGTCAGCCGCCTCCTTCTGCACCATCACGGTAATTGCCTTAACCGGAAGCCTCTCCTCCAAAAGACGCATCAATATGGGAGAAGTAATATAATAAGGAAGATTTGCACATATCACCACTTCATTGTCAGGAAACTCGTCTTCTATCAGCTTATGAAAATCAAGCTTCATAGCATCGTCATTAATGACCCTGACATTCTTATGCCCACTGAGAGTTTCCTCCAGCACAGGAAGGAGTCGTTTGTCAAGCTCCACAGCCACCACCTTGCAGGATCTCAGTGCAAGCTCGTTTGTCAGCACACCCGCTCCCGGACCTATCTCTATCACTCCGGTGCGATCATCGGCTCCGCACAGGTCAGCCATCTTGGGGCATACCGATGGATTGACAAGAAAGTTTTGCCCCAGGGACTTTGAAAAGGTGAAACCGTGTTTAGAGAGAATACTCTTTATGTAGTTGATATCCGTAAGCTTACTCATTCGCATTATCCTTTTCAGTCAGATTATTTCTTAGTCCAGGTTCTCGGATAGAGGGAAAGAAGTATTGGATAGATCTCCAGTCTTCCAAACAGCATCGCAAAGGTCAGTATAAACTTTGAGAACCAGGAATACCCGCCATAGCCCTCCATCGGCCCCACAAGTCCAAAGCCAGGGCCTACGTTGTTACAGCAGGAGATAGAGGCTGTAAGGTTTGATTGCAGATCAAATGACGGCTCAAAGCACAGAATAAAGAAGGTAGTGCCGATGAGCACGATATAAAGTGCAAAATATGTGGTTACGCTGTTCATAACCGCAGGCTCAAGAGTCTTACCCTCAAATTTGACAGTCTCCACAGAACGGGGATGGAGAAGGTGCCGGATATCACGGATAATGGACTTGAGCATGATAATTACTCTTGAAATCTTCAGACCGCCGGCGGTAGAGCCTGCACAGCCTCCCAGGAACATCAGAATGAAGATGACGCCCTTTGCAAGATCCGGCCAGAGGTTGAAGTCTACTGTAGAATATCCGGTGGTTGATACGATGGAGGCCACCTGGAAGCATGAGTGTCTGAGGGAATCCGAAAAATTATTGTAGATCGGATAGATACTATAGGTTATGACTCCAGCAGCAGCCAGCATCATGCCAAGATAGAACCACAGCTCTCTGTTGGTGAACACAGGCTTGAATTTCCTGAGCAAGAGAAGATAGAAGAGATTGAAGTTTACCCCGAAGAGCACCATGAAAAGTGTGATCACCCACTGCAAAAAGGGGCTGTAGCTGCCAATGGAGTCAGCCTTTATGCCAAATCCGCCGGTTCCTGCAGTGCCAAGAGCATGAACAGCACTATCGAATATTGGCATCTGACCAATGCACAAAAGAACAAACTCAATAAGGGTCAGGACAAAATAAATTATGTAGAGTATCTTTGCGGTATCCTTGATCTTTGGAACGATCTTGCCCACAACAGGCCCTGCCATCTCAGCACGCATGATGTGTATAGCCCTGCCGGAGTCCGAAGGGAGTATAGCCATGATGAGCACCAGCACTCCCATGCCGCCCAGCCAATGAGTAAAGCTTCGCCAGAACAGCAATCCACGGCTCATTGCCTCGACATCCCTGAGGATGGAAGCACCTGTGGTCGTCAGACCGCTGACGGTCTCAAAGAACGCATCAAAAAAGTCAGGTATCTCGCCGGCGATAATAAACGGCAGACATCCCAATATGGACAGGAATATCCAGGCGAATGTGACGATTATAAAGCCCTCCTTGGCATAGATCACCTTGTTACGGGGCTTCATGAGCATTGACATAGCAAAACCAACTGCTGCTGCTAAGATGATTGTAATGGAAAACGCATTGACGCAATTCATCTCATGGTAACAAAGCGATACTATAAGCGGTATCATGAGAAGCACTGCTTCAAGCATAATAATCTTTCCTACTATGTAAAATATCATTCTGCGGTTCATTTTTCTTTACCTTTCTCTTAGCTGTCTTATCTCAGGATGTCACTCAGGTCATTAAGGCGTTTGTTTTCTGTAAGGATAATGACCTTGTCGCCTTTCTTAATGAAATCATTACCGGTAGGAATAATCGCCATGCGGTCACGCACTATGCCGGCGATAAGTATACTTGGCTTGAGACGAAGCTCCTTTATCGGGATGCCGGTCTGCTTAAACTCTGAACTGACATTAAACTCAAGCACCACGGCCTTATCGTCCATAATGTTGTACAGAGTCTCCACGTTGCTGCCCTTTGTATTTTCAAGGGCTCTGGCATACTGTACAAGCACGTCGGACATGATTTCCTTAGGCGAAATAACACGGTCAAGGCCGAGCTTTGCAGCCATGTTGGCAAGAGTATTATGATTTACCTTTGTAATAACCGTAGGGACATTATGAGTGGTGGCAAAGATTGAAATGAGAATGTTCTCTTCATCCATGCCTGTAAGAGTGAGGAAGGCATCTACCGAATCAAGCCCCTCTTCGAGAAGAAGCTCCTGCTGAGCGCCATTGCCGTTGATTATGACAGCCTTCGGGAGCTGCTGAGAAAGTGTGTTGCATTTTTCCTCATCGATCTCAATTATCTTTACGTTCATACCGGAAGCAAGAAGCATTTTTGAAAGATAGAAGGCTATGCGGCTGCCGCCAAGAATAAGAATGTTTTTGGCGTGTTTTTTATCAATGCCGGCAGCCTTCATCAGCTTTTGAATCTCAGTCGGCTCGGCTGTCAGACCGATCTTATCTCCGGGCTGAAGCACAAAATTACCGTCAGGGATATAGACCTTATCTCCCCTGCCGACTACACAGATGAGAAACTTTGCCTTGAATTTGTTGCGAAGGTCCATTAGCTTTACACCCGTAAGGGGAGAATCTTCCCTCAGGATAAGCTCTATGATCTCAAAATTCCGCACTGAAAAGGTCTGTATCTTTACAGCCGAGGGAAGCTTTAACACGTTAAACATTTCCCTTGCGGCAAGCATTTCGGGGTTGATTGCACGAGACAGATCAAGCTGTTCCTTGAGAAAACCAAGATTATCCAGGTTATATTCGGGATTGCGGATCCTTGCAATGGTGTTTTGAGCACCCATTTTGCGGGCAATGAAGCAGCTCAGCATATTTACCTCATCTGACGAGGTGCAGGCAATGAACATCTCCGCCGACTCGACCCTGGCCTCCTTCAGCACACTCCTGTCGGTACCGCTGCCGCAAACCGTAATGACATCATATATGTTCCCGATATTTCCTACCACGTCAGGATCGTTATCAATAGCGATAACATCATGATCCTCCTTGGTAAGATCCGAAAGAATATTCTCTCCGATTTTTCCACAGCCGACAATAATTATCCTCACAGCAAACATCCCTTCTTGACTCACAATAGGTTTAACAATGAAAAGCCAATATCTCAATCTATTTTATCACAATTCAGTGCAGAGCAGTTAGTATTATTGTAACCGTTTTAGCAAATAATAGCACTATGCTATCATCCCACGAAAAATAGCTCCGAGTCCAAAGAAATCGGATTGAAAATCACTGACGATCATGTTATAATGCTAAAAAACAAATAAGGTGGTTAATGCATGATGAAATATGTACTCTTTGATCTGGACGGAACGCTCCTCCCCATGGATCAGAATACCTTCGTAAATGCCTACTTCAAGGAGCTGGCAAAAAAGCTGGCACCTCATGGGTATACCGCAGATGCCCTCGTGAAGGCCGTCTGGAACGGAACCGGAAGAATGCAGAAAAACGATGGTTCATCGATTAATGAAGATGTGTTCTGGAACAGCTTCAGCGAGGATCTGGGGGAAGGAATCCTGGAAAAACGACCGGTGTTTGATGAGTTTTACCTGAATGAATTCAACAATATACGCAAGTCGTGCGGCTTTACACCAAGAGCCAAGGAAACCGTGGATCTCGTAGGTTCTCTTGGCGGTCAGGTCGCCATAGCCACGCTCCCTGTTTTCCCGGCAACTGCCATTGAAGCAAGAATAAGATGGGCAGGCATCAATCCGGAGGAGCTTGCACTATACACCTGCTACGAAAACTGCCGATTCACTAAGCCTAACCCCATGTATTACAACGAATTGCTCAGCAAGCTCTCCGCCAAAGCCGATGAATGTATAATGGTGGGAAACAGTGTTGACGAGGACATGGCCGCAGCCAACGTGGGGATGAAGGTTTTTTTGCTGACGGATTGCCTTATAAACGAAAACGGCACCGACATTTCCGGATATCCCCAGGGAGGATGGGATGAACTGCAGTCTCACATAAAGGAGCTGTTCAAATAATCCTGCACCATCATCAAGCACAGCTTTATCACGGCGCCCTGAAGCCTGAGCTACTGGGGCGCCGTTTTTTGCGGTATATTATTTCTTCATATCGGGAAAGAGAGCCTGGATCGCTTCAAATAAATCTCCGCTCATTATCTGATATTTTGCATAGAGCTTTCCCTTGATTTCGGGTGAGATAGACGTGTGCAGATAAAGAGAATCAAGGCCTGCGTCATGGGAACCCTTTATATCGGTGATATAGTCGTTGCCTATCATAATGGATTCAGCCGGGTCAAGACCATGCTTATCCAACATTCTTTTATAGAACATTTTATCCGGCTTTGCACAGCCCTCATCAGATGAGATCATCACATCCTCAAATTCATCATAGATTCCAAGCATCCTGATCTCAGGCTCTGTAAAGATCCTCTGGGCGTTGGAAAGCAGATACGCCTTTCCCCCATGTGAACGGATCGCATCAAAAAGCTCTCTTACACCGTCATAAAGCCTGATATATTCCAAGGAGAGAGCACGGAAGGTCCTGCCGATACTTGAAGCAAAGGACAGATCGCA
This sequence comes from uncultured Ruminococcus sp., assembly GCA_902768825.1. Taxonomy (GTDB): domain Bacteria; phylum Bacillota; class Clostridia; order Oscillospirales; family Acutalibacteraceae; genus UBA1213. The sequence continues at coordinate 23,670 of CACXMR010000010.1, read as the reverse complement.
GTCAACTCCTTTATCAGTAAAGAGCTTTTGAAATACATATTCAATCTGTGGCTCCGGATTGGTAGTATACTTTTCCTTAGGAACAGCCTTTACCTGCTGGTCAAGATAGGCAAGGTATTGCTTATGTAGCTCATCAGCCTTGTATTTAGCGCCGTTGATCGAGTATATCTTTGCGATATCTTTCCAAAGGCTATCCTTATACTCATCAGTGCGGATATCAACGAGTGTGCCGTATAGATCAAAAATATAATTCTTGTACATTTTTATACACTCCTATTCGGGAGAGTCTGACAGGCTCCCCCTCTTTTTGATAGTTTAATTGTAATATATATTTCTCATAAATGCAAATATTTTTTGTAATGAATGTCTTTTGTTTTTATTTTAAGTGTGATATAATAATCGCAGTTAAGATTTCTCAGGAGGGAAATACTATGAAAAATGACGCATTTACAGAGGGTATAGCTCCCAGCGGACTGAGAAACCGCTCTGAGATAGGAATACTGATCTGCTATATACTCGACTATATCGGCAAGCCCTTCCCAAAGGACGATCTGATCGGTCTGATCCAGGAAAACGGCTTTGCCAATTATTTCGAGACTACCAGCGCCGTATCCGAGCTGATAAAGAACAAAAACATTGAATACTCCGACGAAACAGGCAGGAATCTTAGCATTACCAAGAATGGCAAGCTGATAGCTTCACAGCTAAACTCCTCGCTTTCGCTTATAATAAGACACCGAGCGACATCTGCGACAGCAAATCTTCTCCTCAAGAAAAAGATAGAGCACGAAAACCCCGTGAGCATAGCAAGGGCGGAAGGCGGCGGTTATAATGTCAACCTGCGTATCACTGACGGAATAAGAGATCTCATGTCCCTCACCCTGTTCGTCCCTGATATCAAGGAGGCAAATGCAGTCAAGCGCAACTTCCACAAAAACCCCGAAAGACTGTATTCCGTAGTCCTTGCCGCAGTAATAGGCGACAAGGATATTGTAAAAAGTGCCTTGGAGGAACTGCTATGAACAGCGATATCACTCAGATGGTAGACCTTGGGGAGATAAAGTATTTTTATACCTCACCCGAAACCCTTATTGACAACGGCAATCTCAACAGCTTCAGTCTCATAAGGAGCATCATTGAGGTGCTTGATTATTATGGAGTAAAGACTTTTACTGCCGAGGACGTACACCGGATATTCAGCGAGATTCACATGGTGCAGAAATCAAACGGCAGGATCTTTTGTCCATCGGTCAAAAAGATCACCGGAGTGCTTGAGTGTTATACTGTAAAGGGAAAGTACAGCCTCTCGGAGGAGAACGGCGTATTTCGCATTGAAAGCTGGGACCATACAGGCTATCGCTCAGAAATAGAATATGCTAAGATAAACGGAAAAATCTGAATATACAAAAACAGACACGGCAAGCCAAGCATTATACCGTGTCTGTAATTATTTATGTCAGGTCAGAATCCTCTCAGCAGTACACCCGCCTCGTGCTCCATAACATGGAGCCTCAGACAGGAAACCCTGCTTATTCGGCAGCCTCAAGGACTCCGTAGGTGTTGTTCTTACGCTTATAAACAACATTTATTACGTTAGTCGAGCTGTTAAGGAACATGAAAAATTCATGACCGATCAGATTCATCTGGAGAATAGCCTCCTCAACGCTGAGCGGCTTGAGGGAAATCGTCTTTGTACGAACGACCTGATAATCATCATCTTTCATAGCCTCGTCTGTCGGCTCGTTATACTCAATAAAATACTGCTCCAGAGACTCGGCCTTCATCTTCTTGCTGAGCTTGGTCTTATTCTTTCTGATCTGTCCGCCGAGAATATCTACAACCGCATCAAGTGCATCGTTCATCTCGAGTGCTGTGCTCTCAGCACGATATACCATCGATCCGTCACGAATGGTAACCTCTACAGTCTGCCTGTTTTTTTCTACAGTCACAGTCACTGTAGCCTCAGCATCTTCAGAATAGATCTTCTCAAACTTGCCGAGCTTCTTATAAACACGCTCCTTAAAGTTATCCCTGAGATTTACCTTTCTTCCTACAATGTTGTATTTCATAAGCCGAACCTCCTTAAGGTTTTTTCGTCCCATCAACCTGATTCAACCAGGAATCAGTATCAGGTTCAACTATATTATAACACAATTAACAAAATTTTCAATCGTTTTCATCAAATTTATATTAACAATTTTCCCAATAAAATTTATACATATTCACAAATCACTTTATTCTCATTTTGTCGTATTATTCAGAATTTCCATAGTCATAGGCTTAGTCATTGCGGACAAGCCTGCCCCCTGCAAACACCATCCAAGGGGTTTGCATATAATCAAGGGGATCACCCCTGAATAATACAAGATCTGCATCCTTTCCCTGCCTGATAGAGCCTATCCGGTCATCAAGGCCGCAGATAGCAGCAGGATAAATCGTAATAGCCTTCAGGGCTTCATCGTGATCCATACCGTTCCTGACTGCAACAGCGGCGCAGATGGTAAGATACTGAATAGGCGTCTCCGGATGATCGGTTATTATAGCCAGAGGCATACCGCTGTTTGAAATTATCCCGGCAGCCTTAGGGCTATGGTTCCTTAATTCAGGCTTGCTGCGGTCGGTGAGTACAGGCCCTGAAAGTATCCCCTTAAAGCTCTCGTCCTTCAGCTCATCGCAGAACAAATAGGCGTCCGTTGCGTGAACAAGAACATAATCAATGTCAAACTCCCGGGCTATCCGTATTGCAGTAAAAATATCATCGCTTCTGTGGACATGGAAATGTGCGGGTATTTCCTTTGCAAACAAGGGCACAAGAGCTTCGTTTTTGAAATCAGGCTCCGGATCATCATAGTTTTCCTTGTCGGACTCATATCTCTGCTTATCGCAGTAATACTTCTTTGCCTTTGCAAGTGCCTCACGGATCAGGGCAGCCGTAGCCATTCTTGTCACAGGAGTCTGGTCCTTGTCGTTGTAGGTTGATTTGGGATTTTCCCCAAGTGAAAATTTGATGCCGACAGGGGCTTTAACGATCATTCTGTCTACGACACGCCCATAGGTCTTGATGGCTGCAAGCTGACCGGCTACAGGGTTTGCGCTGCCGGGACCGGTAACAACAGTTGTTATTCCGGCGGATAATGCCTCTCTGAAATAACCATCCTGGGGGTCAATGGCATCGATAGCCCTCAGCTGCGGAAACACCGGATCTGTGTCCTCGTTTCCGTCATCCCCCTCAAAGGTCAGGGAATCCCCGAACATTCCCAGGTGAGTATGAGCGTCAACAAACCCGGGATAAACGTCTGCGCCTTCAGCGTCAATTATCTCATATTCATCCTTCGTCATGGTGTCGAGCACCAGATCCTTCATCGCCCCGCAGGAATGTATCCTTGAGCCATTGATACATACATAGCCCTTGGGATACTCCATGTCGTTTTCAAATGTATGGATATGTGCATTTGTAATGATAATCATAGCCATCCTCTTTTCACAAAAAAAGAGCCGCAATGCGACTCTTTGTGGTTTATGTTATTTCGGTGAGTTTCCGCCTCTTCTGGAAGAACCCCGTCTCGACTCGTTTGCACGCTTCAGATTAGAGATCTTCTCATCACTGGACTGCTTGAATCTTGAAAGCATATCCTCAAAACTTGATGACTCAGGCTGTCTGGCCGGCTGCCACTCATAGGTGCTGGGACTGTGATTTTTTTGCTGAGCCGATGACGTCCCCCTATAGGGAGGTCTGTGAGAGCCGCCGCTCTGCTGAGGCAGAGCCTTTTTTATGGAGAGACTGATCTTTCCGTCTTCTCCGATGCTGAGAATTTTTACCTTTACAGTCTGACCCTCTTTAAGATGCTCTTTGATGTCATTAACAAAGGTCGTAGCAACCTCTGAAATGTGAACCATTCCGGTCTTTCCGGGCTCAAGCTCCACAAATGCACCAAATTTTGTGATTCCGGTAACCTTACCTTCTACGATCATTCCTACCTCAAGACTCATAGCTTAACAGTTTTCTCCTCTCAATTTCCGGCAATGTTAATATAAACAACCTCACCGCTTTTTACATAGTCCATCTGCTCTCTTGCGATCCTCTCGATATAATCTGCGAAAGAATCGTAATCTTCCTTTTCCGCCGCATCTGCAACGCCTTTCAGCTCATTCAGCTTTATCTTCTGAATGGAGATGGTGTTATTAAGGTCGGAGAGCTGGTCCCTGGAGACCTGGATCCTCTGGTGCTGATCCACAACATAAACGGCAACATACAATACAACAGCCACAACCGCCACATAGATCAACCAGAACACCTTTTTTCCGGACTTTTTGGTTTTTACAGGCTTTTTAGTCTTATCTGTCCTGCTGTGCCTTTTTGCCATAGTTCTCCCCCCTTCTTCAAAGCTTCACACGGAATTGATACATATTATTATACTACAGCTACTATTCATTTTTCAAGTGAAATTTTATTCTTTTTGAATTTTTTTAGCAGTATTTTACATTTTGCACCAGTGCGCAAAAATATGCTGTGGATCAGCCTGCATACCGGAGAAAAGACTTTTTTGATTCCCCTGCGCAAAAGGTCATAAATCATAAAGGAGCTTCTCCGGATAAGCCTTCCGAGGGTGAAATATAAAGCACAAAAGGCAACAAGCTCCGCAAAAAGCGAGTAGCCTCTTATCATTCCGTTTGTGCAGGACAAGGCAAAGATAAAATTCACAAACCCGCCTGCCAGCATAAACAAAAGGTCGGAGAAGAACAGCATATACTTACCCGGCGGCGACAAGACCCTGATGACAGCTATTACAGTATAGATTCCGGCGAGGATAGCACCCAAAAGGAACGACCAGAGAAAAATGACGGTCTGTTGAGATAATGTCAGTTCCAAGGAGCAACCACCTTACTTGAATAATCTGGAAAAGAAGCTGCCCTTGGGCTGATCCTCCTCGGAATAGATGAGTGAATCCACAGAGCCTTCAAGACTGATCTCTCCTGTGTCGTTGCTAAAATCATTGATCCTCAGTTCATTTCCTTTGATTATCAGCTCACCCAGCTCTGTTATCAAAACCACCTTCTGATCCTCAAAGCCCGAAACATCCTTAACGCCGGTAAGGATCAGGCTTTTTCTGTCCTCAAGGATTATACCGTGTTTTTTTCTCAGAGAGCTCACCTTATCATCAGCGGGCATACATTCAGCCTCCCGATCATGTATTTTATAAATACATATTCAAAAGGGACGCCTGATATGCCATATCACTCGTTGATGATCCTATACATCAGTGTAGCCTCATCCTTTTTGGCATATTCGTTAATGCTGACGACCTCCGCTTTTATCGGATGCGCCCCAAGGCTGATAACAATAATATCTCCCGTCTTTACCTCATAGGAAGCTCTTGCAGGTTTATCGTTTACTGTCACCCTGCCTGCATCACAGGCTTCATTTGCAACAGTTCTTCTCTTTATAAGCCGGGAAACCTTAAGATACTTATCAAGTCTCATTACCTCACCCCTTTTCTTTATCCCAATACCAAAAAGAAGCCGACCACGAGATCGGCTTCCGTAAATAAATTATTACTTATCAACAGCATCCTTGAATGCCTTTCCTGCCTTGAAAGTGGGAACCTTCGATGCAGGAATAGTAATAGTTTCCTTTGTCTGAGGATTGCAGCCCTTTCTCTCGCCTCTCTCATGACGCTCAAAGGTACCGAAACCAACAATGCGGATCTCTTTGCCATCAGCAACATTCTCAACGATGGTATCGATCATTGCTGTAACTGCCTTTTCAGCATCCTTCTTTGAGAGCTGCGCTCTTTCAGCTACCTCAGCGATAAGTTCTGTCTTGTTCATTTGCGTTTTCCTCCGTATTTTTAGTGTGTTGAAATGTCATCCCAAAGCTTTGATACTTCTTCAGGATTTAATTTCTGTATCTCAATGCCCTTTTCAGCAGCATAAGCCTCCAGGCTTCTAAACTGCCTCGTAAAATCATCACAGGCATCATACAGCGATCTCTCGCAGTCCGTATCCATTGTCCTTGACATACCCACAACAGAAAACAGCAGCTCACCGACCTTCTTTGAATAAGCCTCTCTGTTTTGCTCACCCATTGCCTCTCTCAGCTCACCGAGTCTGCGCTGAACATCCTCAAACGCTTCCTCAGAGGATTTTGCCGGAAGTCCTCCTCTTTCTGCCTTTTTCCAGAGCTTTTCGCTCCTCATCAGGGCAGGAAGAGCCTTGGATACACTGTCCATTGCTTCGCTTGCCAGACTCTGGGATTTTGACTGCATTTTTATCTGGTCCCAGTTTTTCAGGACCTCCTCAGGCGTCTCGGCATTCACATTGCCAAAAACGTGAGGGTGTCTGAATATCATCTTTTTGCAGACCTCATCAGCCACGTCATCAAGATCAAAGCTTCCCTGCTCTGTCTCAAGGACACAGTGGAAAACCACCTGCAAAAGCACGTCGCCAAGCTCTTCCCGGAGATGCTCCCTGCTTTTTTCATCAATAGCCTCCACAGCCTCATAGACCTCCTCAATGAGGTCCTTTCTGAGTGTCTCATGGGTCTGAATCTTATCCCAAGGACAGCCATCAGGCGCACGAAGCTTCTTCACGACCTGAACCAGATCATATACGTTATAGCGCTCTTTGAATGAAAAATCCACAAGAATTATCCCCCTAAGATCTTTTTACCGTGCGTTATCTATTTTACCTTATAAGCTTACGTTTTTCAAGTAGTTTTACAATTTTATTTCCTTTAGGCATCTGCAAAATGTCCTCTTTTTTGATCGCCCTGAAAATAAACAAAGCAATGATATAGGCTATGATTGCCGCACCCACTGCCAGAATGGTCGCAATGGTCTGCTTAAAGAACAGATCAAAAAATATCTCAGAGAAATAAGCCGCCGCACCGGAAACAAGTCCTGCAAGAAGAGGCTTGACAAAAATGGAAACAAAATCCGGGACGATCTTTGTCTGCCGGCAAAGCACAAACAGCGCCATTACCGTAACAAATCCGTAGCATACAATAGAACCGATATTTGCGCCCTGAATATTGATCTCCGGAATGCCCACAAGGATATAGTTAACAAGGATTTTTATACACATTCCTATTGCAAACAGCTTCAGTGGAACATCCATTCTCCCTACCGCCTGCAGCATACTGCAAAGCGGCGTGCTGGTGGCTATAAAGATGACAGAAATACCCATCACCACAAGAACCTTTGAGCCGATATCAACCTCGTTTGACACCGAGCTGCCATGATATATCAGCGACAAAAGAGGCTCTGCAAGCACCGACAAGCCTATGCCTGAGGGAATAGTCACAAGCGTAGTGACTCGCATAACGGTCTCCATACTCTTTTTCAGCTGCTCCTTATTGCCAGTGGTCCATGCGGCTGTAACCGACGGCAGTGCCGTAGTGCCGAATACCTGTGTAACAGCTGTGACCAGCATCATCAGCGTAAGGGCAATGCCGTAGCACCCGTAAAGATAAGTATGGGTCTCGCCGTTGTTAAGAATATTATCAGGTATCAGCGACCCGTAAACATTCAGCAGACCATCGGGATTAGTCTGCATTATCTGGTTTATCCTGATATTGACAAGCATCGAATCCACCATATCGGCAAGGCTCATGATTATGGAGCCAAGACCGATGGGGATAGCCGTGCGGATCATTACTCTGAGGGTCACATTTCCGGGTCTCGGTCTCGGAGAGTGGACAAGCTCCTCCCTTGTAATTCCGTCACCTCCACGCTTATACCTGATAAACAAATACAAAAAGCCAAAAAGCGATCCCAGGGAAATGCCTGTGATTGCGGCACCTATAGCTATAGGTATAATGACCGATTCCGCCTCGGTCGCATTGGCGCATTTTGTTCCGAAAACATAGCCCGTGGCCTCATATCTGCTCATACCGATCTTTGTGACCACATAAGACGCAGTAAACCCAAGGAACAGCTTGCACGACGCCTCGATTATCTCCGAAGTCGCTGTCGGCACCATATTTCTCATACCCTCAAAGTAGCCTCTGTAAATCGACATCAGGCACCCGAAGAATATGGTCGGCGACAGGCACAGCAGTGCAAAGATGGCATTATCCGCATGAATTAGCTTTACATAGATAAATCCGCCAAGAATCATTATCAGGAAGCATATACATCCGGCAATAACAAATATAGGAACGGATATCCTATGTATCTGCTTGACATCTCTGTATCGCTTCTTTGTAATACTCTCAGACACCATCCTTGATATAGCGATAGGAAAACCTGCTGTTGAGAGCATAAAAAGAGGATTATAGAGCGCATACGCAGAATTGAAAAGTCCCGTTCCCACTCCTCCATACTGGTTAGAGAGAAGTATCTTATATATCATTCCCATGAGCTTGACGATGATCATACTCGTTCCAAGCACCATGGCGCCCTTGAGAAAAGATTGTGATTTTCTGCCTGCCTTCGTTTTCCCCACCGAAACACTTCCCTTCCGAAAATCATAACGGCTGCGGGTGCTTTTATTTCAGCAAAAGCAAGCACCGCCACCTAACAACAATATGCACCGCATAAGCTCGTTATACGGTGCATCAAAATTTCCTAAAAACCGATCATACGTCCTCGTCCGTAATGTCCTCGGCAAAATCAAGCAGCTCATCCTGAGAATAATCCTCATTTTCAGCATCATGCTTCAGCTTTACCCCGCACTTGCTGCAAAAAACAGCCCCATGGACATTATATGTGCCGCACTCAGTGCACTTGACCTTGTTTTCGGCTTTGGCGATCAGCTCATTTATCCTGGCAAGCTCATCTTTTAGCTCGGTAATACTCTCTACAAGCTTTTCTATGTTCTTGTCATAATTCTTGTCAGTTGTTTTTGTCTCATAGCATATTCTTCCAAGCAAACGGTATTTCTTGGAAAGCTCCGTCCTGATATCAAGAGCTGCAAGTCTCAGCTTTGACTTATCGATGACCTTTCCTGCCTTCTTTCCCACTGTATCAACGGCAGTTTTTGCGTTCATCAAAACATCTTCCATAATGCTCATAGCAATACCTCCTGTGAAGCTTGTTTTATCCTATCTCATTATAACATCAATGGTCGGATTCTTCAATACTTTTAAGTTGATTATTTCCCGTTTTTCATCGATCATACATGTTTTTTAGCAATGTTTCATAGGATAATGGGCATCCTGTCAATACTCATAGCTGCCTCCGCCGATAAACTCCCTTATCAGGGAATTTTTTGGGACAAAAGAACTGTCAATGCTCTCAAATCTGCTCAGAGAAGCTATCAGCCTTTCAGCGATCGTCCCTGCCTCAGAGTCCTTTGGCACATCCTTTAGCAGTGAAATCGCCTGATCCTTCATGATACACGGCTCATAAATGTGGATCGTATTGAGTGTAAAATCGCTGTTATACCTGTATGGGCGGATATTCTTCTGCTCACCGTCAACCACATCCGGCCACATCTCAATAAGCTTCTGAGGAGAAGTGCCTCTGAACTTATTATCCCTGACAATACGCCTGATAAGCCGCACGTCTCTGTTTGTAAGAACATAATCCTCGTTGTTTTTTACTCCCTGCTTTACTGCCACATACACCTTGCTGACATACTCCCTGGGAATAGCATCATCAAAGATAGGGTTCAGCGCATGGATTCCCTCTATGATAACACAGGTCCCGTCCTTCAGCTCAAGGCGTCTTGTTCTGCCGCTTCTCTTGCTGTTTGGAAAATCATAGATCGGAATATCACACTCGCCCTTTTGCGCCATGAGCCTGACACATTCCTTCATCATGGGAATATCAAGAGCATCAATAGACTCAAAATCATATTTCCCGTCAGGAAGCTTGCGGATGAATTCCTTGCCAAGGTAAAAATCATCCATTGATACCATTATGGTATGACAACCCTTTTTTTCAAAGGCTTCGGCGATCTTTTTGCCGGTAGTGGTCTTTCCGCTGCTGGACGGTCCGGAGAGAAAGATGATGTGGTGCTTTACAGGAATACTGAGTATCCTGTCTGTAATGAGCTGAATATCATTATGAAAGATCTTCTCCACTGTTAGAAGCAGATCCTCCGGGTTGTTTCTTGCCTCCGTGTTAATGCGGTCAATATCACAGGCATATCTGCGATATGTATTCAGCCAGTTCAGCATAGAACTCTCTCACCCTTTCTTTTCTTCTTAACAGCTCATCAAAGCCGTTTATATATTCATACGGATATTTGTAGTTGAATATTCGTTCAAGCTGCTCGGAAGCAGGTTTTTTTAGCTTTGAAACGGCTCCTGCACCAACACCCAGGATGGTATGTGTTTCGTCCATCACAAAAACATTGTATATCCCGTCATAGCCTTCACGGGACCAGCCCACATTTTCAAGATTCCCCTCCATGCGGGTCTGCCTGTAAAGGTAGTAAGGATGATAGCCCTCACTGATAAGCTTTCCCTCACAATAGCGCAGCATTCCGGCGGCGGGGGATTCGGCTATGGTGTCAAGCTCTTTGCCTTGCAAGGTCAGGCGTGATGAGCGTTTCATCGCAAGGGTGTGCACTGTTATGCTCTCCGGAGAAAGCTTACACAGCTTGTCAAGAGTAGCTGTAAAGCTATCTACCTTTTCAGTGGGAAGCCCGGCGATCAGGTCCATATTTATATGCCTGAAGCCCAGCTCACGGGCAAGTGCGAAGGCATCCAGGGTTTGCTGTGCGGTGTGCCGCCTGCCTATGAGCCTTAGCACATCATCGTTGAGGGTCTGGGGGTTGATGCTTATCCGGTCTACTCCCCCGTCCCTTATAGCAATGAGCTTTTCTCTGTCTATTGTGTCGGGGCGCCCTGCCTCGACTGTAAACTCCCGACAGGTGCTCATGTCAAAGCTGTCCCTGAGTGCCCCTATGAGCCTTGAAAGCTGCTCAGGGCTCAAGGTGGTAGGAGTCCCTCCTCCGATATAGACACTTTCAAGCCTAAGCTCACATTCCTCGGCAATTCTGGCTGTAGCCCCGATCTCTCTCAGAAGCAGCTCGAAGTATGGATCTATCAGTTTTTTGGCGCTTTCTATCGATTGTGACACAAAGGAACAATAGGAGCATCTTGACGGACAGAAGGGGATCGAAACATAAAGACTGAATGATCTTGGCTTGCTCAGGGAAAGGATCTTCTTCTCATGCTTTTCGGTCAGAGCGCTCAGGTTTGTTTTTTCCTGAGAAACCAGAAGCTGATCCGTAAAATAGCTTTTTGCATAATCCTCACCATATTTTTCACTCAGTCTGCGGAATAGCTTGATGGGACGCACACCGGTGAGGATTCCCCAGGGCTGTTCCCTGCCTGTAAGCCTCACCAGCAGACCATAAAGACACAGAGCTATTGCCCTCTCGGTGTCCTTTTCCATATCCTCTGAGGGCGTCACTGTGCTTCTGTCCTCAGCAAAGAAATCTCCATTTTCCACAGAGACATAGACCTGGGTACAGTCCGCCTTAACCTCTGTAAGGGCGGTCACAAGGGGCTGAGGCCTTTCCTCAGGAAGCTCACGGATAACATTAATTTTGTCGTTTGGAAAAAACAAACGGACAAGGTTTTCGGTTTCATAATGGAACTGGTTGTTTATATATATTATCATGGCAGGAATTTCCTTATATAGATATTGTACTGTCTCTCCAGCTCCATTGTAGAGCTGGGACCGTGACCGCAGTAGACAGTGAGATTTTCCTCAATGGCGGCAAGCCTTGCAATTGACCTGTACATATCCTGCAGACTGCCGGTGGGAAAATCCGTGCGTCCTGTGGTGCCGCTTATCAGGGTATCTCCTGTAAAAATAGAATCACCGATGATATAGCAAACCCCGCCCCTCGTATGTCCGGGAGTGGAGAGGACCTTTATCTTTTCTTGTCCGAAGGAAAGCTCATCACCCTCGGAAACCGGGATATCAACCCGGAAAGGATCACAGCTCAGGCCAAAGTGGTATCCTAAATTGAGATTGTCCTGGGAAGTGAAGCTTTTGTCGCCCTCGCCAATGACAATCTTTGCATCCGGATACTCCTGCTTCAGATGGGCTACGCCTGCAATATGGTCGAAATGCCCATGAGTAAGGAGAATATATCTTAGCTTATCAGCGCCAAACCGATCTATACATTCCTCAAGCTCTGCCGACACGTCTCCGGGGTCTACCACCAATGACACCCCGCTCTCCTCATCATAAACAAAATAGCAATTTGCCATCAGTTCTCCCAAGGGAAAGCATTTTACCTTAGGCATATTATCCATTCCTTTCCTGATTTCAGTTGTTAAGCATTTTACTTTACACCACTATGCCAGGTCCTTGGTGTCAATTATGAGAGTTACCGGGCCGTCATTCAACAGCCTTACCTTCATATCCGCACCAAAAATTCCTTTTTCCACCAAAGAAATGCCGTTATTCTTCATGCACTCACAAAAATATTCATATAGAGGCTGAGCTGTCTCCGGACGGGCCGCCATATCAAAGCTCGGACGCCGCCCCTTACGGCAATTCCCGCAGAGGGTAAAATTTGACACAACAAGCACTCCTCCCCCTATATCCGTAAGGGAAAGATTCATTTTGTCCTGGTCGTCCTTGAATACCCTGAGTCCGGAAATCTTTGCACTGAGCTTTTCCGCCTGCTTCTGGGTGTCACCCTGTTCAACCCCTAAGAGAATCAGAAAGCCCTTGTTTATTTTTCCGGTTATTCTGTCATCTACGGTGACCGAGCATTCGGACACCAGCTGGATCACTGCTTTCATTTCTGATTGTTCATTCCTTGATGTTTATTCTTTGGCAAGGGATCTTCTTTACAGTCTGATAAGGAGATCCCTTGGTTATTTTTGTCATATTATCACGCTCTGCCGATAGAGACTATGCCGTTAATACCGCTCAGTCTGCTGATAACCATTTTGAGGTGGTTAATGCCATTGACTGTAATGGTAACCTCAACTACCGCCATTCCATTTTTTGCCTCACGGGAATTAAGTGCATGGATAAACAGGTGCATTGAAGAAAGCTGGTTAGTAATATCCGCCAGCAGTCCTGTCCTGTCAGTAGCTGTGATCTGAAGGGTTGACTGGAAGGTCTCGTTTGATATTCTCTCTGCCCATTCAGCCCTTACCCAGCGCTCAGGCTCATCTGCCTCACTGATATTCTTTGGCACGTTGGAACAGCTGCGCTTGTGAATGGAAACGCCGTAGCCCCTTGTGATGAAGCCGATGATCTCATCCCCCGGCAGAGGATTACAACAGCGGGAATACTTGACAAGACAATCCTCTATACCCTCAATATGGACCCCGCCGCTGATCTTTTTCCTTGTAGGCTCTGTAATTACCACAGGCGCCGGCTCCGGCTCTGAATAACGCTTGATGTACTCCTCCTTGAGCTTTGGAAGAATACGCCACAGCTGTATGCCGCCATATCCGATAGAAGCGTAGAAATCCTCCAGGGAATTGCAGTTTTGACGGCGCATAGTATCCGCAAGGAAATCCTCCAGCTCCTTTTCAGGCACATGGATATTAAGGCGCTTAAACTCCGTTTCAAGCTGGTTGCGGCCCTCGACTATGTTTTCGTCACGTTTTTCACGCTTAAACCACAGTCTGATCTTGCTCCTGGCCTCACTGGTCTTGACGATATTAAGCCAGTCACGCTTGGGACCGCCCTCCTCCTTGGAGGTGATGATCTCAACGATCTCGCCGGTCTTTACCCTGTAGTCTATAGGTACTATCCTCTTATCCACCTTTGCGCCGATCATCCTGTTGCCCACCCCGGAATGAATCGCATAGGCTACATCTATGACCGTAGCCCCTGCCGGCAGGCTGATTACGTCACCCTTGGGAGTGAAAATAAATACCTCCTCCGGCACAAGATCCATTTTGATGGTTCTGACAATATCAGTGGAGTCATTGTCGCTCTGGTTTTCAAGCATTTTACGGATCCAGGCAAGACGCTCATCGAGAGAGTCCTTTTTGGTAATGCCCTCCTTATATTTCCAGTGGGCGGCAATACCGTATTCAGCAGTGTAGTGCATCTCCCAGGTCCTTATCTGGATCTCAAAGGGGACGCCCTCCTTGCCTATGACCGTTGTATGCAGTGACTGATACATATTTGGCTTGGGGGTGGATATATAGTCCTTGAAACGGTTAGGCAAAGGCTTATACATATCATGGACGATACCCAGCACGTTATAGCAGTCGGCTACCGAATCAACGATTACCCTTACTGCAAATATATCAAAGATCTGGTCCAGAGTCTTTCCCTTTACAAAGGTCTTTTTATAAATGCCATGAATGCTTTTTACACGGCCGGAAATATAAACATTGTTTATTTCACCCTTGAGCCTCTCATAAAGGTTTTGCTTTATCTCGGCAACGAAATTGATCCTGTCCTTGCTCTTGTTTTCAAGCTGGCGCTCTATTTCAGCATAGCCCACAGGGTCAAGGTAACGGATGGAGAGATCCTCCAGCTCCTCCTTGATGGCTCTGATTCCAAGACGGTGAGCTATGGGAGCATATACCTCCATGACCTCAAGAGCCTTATCCCTCCTATGCTGCTCCTTCATACACTCAAGTGTGCGCATATTATGCAGTCTGTCCGCAAGCTTGATGATGATGACACGGATATCGTTGGACATGGCTATCAGCATCTTGCGGATATTCTCGGCCTGCTGCTCCTCTCGTGAGGAGTAGGGAATTTTGCCAAGCTTTGTAACGCCGTCGATCAGTCCTGCTATCTCCTGTCCGAAAAGGCTCACTATCTCGCTGAGGGTCACAGGCGTATCCTCTACCACGTCATGGAGAAGAGCGGCTGCTATGGATTCCGAATCCATTCCAAGCTCGGCAAGAATACAGGCAACAGAAGTGGGATGGAGGATATAGGGTATGCCCGACGCACGGCGCTGATCACCGTGTTTTTCCTCAGCAAATCTGTATGCCTTCTCCACAAGCTCAAAATCATAGCCGTGGTCACTTTTTTTCATCAGCTCCACAAGCTCGTGATAATCCTGGTAATATTTGTGTTGAATCTCAGACATTACTTGTATCCTCCTTTAACCTTTTATAGATATTTGATGAATTAAGATCCACCTTGGGCGTATCCTTCAGTGTAATAATTATCTCATCCCCTGCACGTTCATATTCGATCAGCTCAAGCTCCTTCATAATGTCAAGTATTATGAGCAGCTTGAAGGCTCCGATAGTGGTGCTTTTCAGTGCGGAGAGGATCGAGTCGATGGTGTATTTGTGCCGCTGTGCCTTTTTTACATAAATGTAGACAGCGGCAAACTCGTCTCTTGAGGGGTATTTATCTGAGAGTGCCGGACTCAGCACCCCTTTTTTGTAACTGTCATAAAGCTGTATCTCCAGCATTGCCTTTTCCGTGTCAAAGCCCGAAGGCTTTATATCTCTGATGGAAAAGGAAAGATATTCCTTCTGCTGGTAAACATTGATATCCAACGCCACAGCAAAATCAAGCTGGCTCCCCTCCGGATAAGGGAAATCCTCAGGGGTCGTTGAAAACCTGACGAAATTGAGTCTTGCATTGCCCCTTGACACCGAGAGCTTTATGTGCTTTCCTCCCGAAAGAGGTATCACCTTTTCCAGCTTCATATTGTTTATTCCGAAAACCGGCTTTGGGTTGCCATATCCGAAAGGCTCAAATTTTGACAGCTGGTGCACCATATCGGTAACAATGGTTTCCGGATTGAGGTTGCAGTCTATCTTGATGGGAAGCAGCGGCATGGAATCCAGCTTATCCGCATAATCGTTTATTGCCCGGCGAAAAGCACCTATATTCTCTTTCTTTATGCTCAGACCGGCTGCCATAGGATGACCGCCGAATTTTTCAAGATATCCTGAGCAGGCAAAGATGGCGTCAACTATGGAGAAGCCCTGGACGCTCCTTCCGGATGCCTTGCATATCTCATCGTCCTCAGAGATGATGATGCAGGGCTTGCCATATTTATCGGTTATCCGTGATGCTACGATGCCGATTACACCCGGGTTCCAGCCCTTGTCCGAAACAACAAGGACTCTGTCATAGGTAAGCTCCTTTTCCTTTTTCAGCTTTTCGCATATTGCTCCGAATATTTCGTTTTCTATGGTCTGTCGCTTTGAATTAAGCTCACTGAGCTTTGCCGCAAGGCTCACCGACACCTCCTCATCCTCTGTCAAAAGCAGGTTAAGAGCATCGTATGGAGAGCCAAGCCTGCCGGCTGCGTTTATCCTTGGGGCAAGTCTGAACCCCACATTTCCGGCGCTTATCTTGTCTATCTGTGCAGCATCGATCAGATCGGTAATTCCCCTGCGATCGGTGTTGCCTATCTGCCTCAGTCCTGCGGAAACTATATTCCGGTTAACTCCGCTCAGGGGAACGAGATCGGCGATAGTGCCGAAGGCTGCCAGCTCGGAATAGTTTTCTATTACCGAAGTGCTGTCGTCCTCCAAAGCAATAGCAAGCATCAAAGCAAGACCGGCTCCGCAGTAATCCTTAAAGGACGAATCATCGTCAAGTCTGTGGGGATCCACAACTGCGCTGGCCTTGGGAAGAACATCCTGGGGCGTGTGATGATCCGTAACCACAACGTCAATCCCAAGAGTACCTGCATAATATATCTCATCAATTGCTGAGATCCCGTTATCCACTGTGACTATGAGCTTTACGCCCTGCTTATGGAGGTGATCTACGGCATCCATATTCATCCCGTAGCCCTCTTTGACTCTATCGGGGATATAGTATAAAACATCCGCAAACATTGATTCAAGATAGGAAAAAAGCAGTGCAGTGGATGTAACACCGTCACAGTCATAATCTCCGTAAACACAGATTCTCTCGCCGTCCTTAACGGCGTCTCTTATCCTTTTTACAGCCTTGTCCATATCCTTTATTTCATAAGGGTCGGGCAGTGTACATTCCTTATCAAAAAAGCTCTCAATATCCTTCTGTGAGGTTATGCCCCTGATGGTGAGCAGCATTGCAGTGAAGGTGGGCAGTCCATATTTACTGACAAGCTCCCTTACTTTGTTTTTATCCAGATCAGAAAGGATCCATTTTTTCATTCCCACACCGCCTTTTCTATTTCATTTTATAATAACATTTTTTTTTGATAAGTTCAATATTATTTATACAGCCCTGAGACGCTTTTTTCATATAATTATGTACAATAGACTCTGTTGAAACTTGTAAACAATTTATATTTGGCAAAAAACGCTATAAAACCGACTATTCAAGCCGATTTATTCTTGGTTATGCTTATTGATATCAAACTGTCTGTTATGCTATACTGCATTTATCATAAGAAAAAATACAGGGCGGCAAAACTAAACAGCCTGGCATTTCCCTTTCAAAACTGCCCGACACAAAGGAGCTTGAGTAATGAAAATCAATGTAAAAGCCATAACAGCGGCTCTGCTATGCGGTACAATACTGATCTGCAGTGCCTGTTCGGGAACAAAAACAGAGACAAGCAGTCAGGTCAGCACCGAGAGCAAGTCAAGCACAATATCTGAAGCTGTATCAGACAAGGGCTCTGAGGCCCCTTCTGAAGACGGCGAGGAAAGCAAGGCCGACGTGACCTCTGACGAGCAATCCGAGGGTGAAGAAAGCACTGAGGAAAGCAAAACAGACGAGTCTTCCGAGGGTGAAGAAAGCGTCGATCAGTCCTCCACTGAAGAAAGCAAGGATGAAAGCTCTGACGAGACATCAAAATCGACTATTCACAAAACACCTGATCCGTCAGACGAAAAGGAAAAGGGCGCACTGCCGGCACTTGCCGATGACGACGGAAGCGATGTGGGCTTTATGTCAAACGGCCTGCTCATCTACAATCGCACCGCATACGAGCTTTTTTACGGATATGATGACCTTGCAAAGGACTATTCAGCGGCCATCTCCAAGCTCAAAAGCTCCCTTGGCGACGGCATAAAAATCTATAACCTTCTGATTCCCACCCACTGCGGAGTAACCCTCCCTGACAGGTTTTATGGTGAGTACGGCATTGCGGATCAAAAGGAATATCTTGATACCATCACAAGCACCTACACTGCGGATATAACAGGCATTAACGCCTATGACATCATAGCTCATCACAGAGATGAATATGTATATTTCAACAGTGACCATCACTGGACAGGCCTTGCCGCCTACTATGCATATAAGGCTTTCTGCAATGCGGCCGGCATTGACTGTATTCCCCTTTCTCAGATGACAGAAGGAACCATAGACGGCTATTATGGCAGTCTTACCAATTATATAGATGAATCACTGGTTGACCCCGACACGGTGCGTTATTACACCATGGATAAGGACACCTCCACAACGAGATACGACAGCTATGGTCAGGACCCTCAGGATACTGTCCTTATGCACACTTACGCATCCAGCTCCTTCGCCTATGGCGTATTCCTCGGCGGAGACAATCCCCTGCTGGTATGTAAAAACAACGATGGCAACGGCAAAAAGATCGCAGTTGTACACGAATCCTACGGCAATGCGTTTTGTCCGTATATCGCATTCACCTACAGTGAGACCCACATGATAGATATGCGTGACTTTAATCTTGACCTGAAACAGTATCTCAAGGACAACGGAATAGACGAGATCATCGTCATCAACAACGCCATGGCAACAGCCACCCCCTTCATCTGTGAGCAGCTTGAGGCATTTGCCGGCTGATAAAAAACCAAACACTGGATACATCTGTATCTGACCTTGTTATGCAGCTCTTTGCATGACAGGGTCTTGTTTTATGTTAAGGAGGAATAAAATGACAGGGCTTTTAAGAATGACGGCAAAGGAACATGACAAGGAGGGTAAGACAAGGGTAGCCGCATATTGCAGGGTGTCTACGGATAAGTCTGAACAGCAGCACTCCTATAAAGCTCAGAAGAAATACTTCACACAGCTTTATATGAATTCTGAAAGCGAGGAGTTTGTAAGGATCTATGCAGACTCAGGCAGCGGAACCTCCATGAGATACAGACCTGATTTGCTCAGGATGCTTGAGGATTGCAGGTGCGGAAGGATTGACCGGGTGGTGGCAAAATCCCTCAGCAGATTTGCCAGGAACACAAAGGAATGTCTCACTATCCTCCGTGAACTGAAGGGGCTGGGGATATCGGTTTACTTTGAAAAGGAAGCAATTGACACTGCGAGAGTGACCGACGAGATAATGATAACCATTCTTGAGGGACTTGCGCAGGAGGAATCGGCCTCCATTTCGGAAAACATACGCTGTAGCCTGAAAAAGCGCATGATGAGCGGCACACTCGGCATAGCAAGAATACCCTACGGCTATAAAAAGGAAAACGGGGCAATAGTTATCGACCAGGAAAAGGCGGAAAACGTGAAAAGGATATTTGATATGTACCTTTCCGGATATGGGGCTTTCAGCATTGCAGAGGTATTTAACAGTGAGGGTATTCCCTCCCCCACCGGGATCAAGTGGAATAATGTCGCTATCCTGAAAATGCTAAGGCAAGAAAAATATGCAGGTGATATCAGATGGCAAAAAACCTATTCAGTCTTTATGGGGATGAAAGGAATGAAAAATAACGGCGAGCAGGAAAGCTACTATATCAAGGATGCACTGCCGGCAATAATCCCCAGGGAATTGCTGGAGGCCGCTGAAATTGTCAGAAAAAACAACACCCGGATAACAAAGCGGACAAACAGCTCTCCCTTCCGGGGAATAACGAAATGTGTATGCGGCAGATCATATTATTACTGTGAAAGCGGGCGGCTTCCGATATGGATATGCTCCGGACAAAAAATGTTTCAGAACAGGTGCAGCCACAATTCGTTTTTTGACAAAAGCTATCACCAAGCATGGAAAAGAGTGTGTGTAAAGCTAAAAAGATTTTCGGATATCATATTGCTACCGTGTATAAAGCAGATGCAAAAGCTGGAGGAAGCAAAGTCCGGCAAACGTGAAAAGGAGCTGCTTGCAAGGATAGAGGAGCTATCGGACAGAAGATATGTCCTTTATACACTGTGCACAAACGGGTGTATTACAAGCGAAAGGCTGGCACAGGCTGATTTTGAAATAAGCTCAGAGCTTTACAATGCTGAAAAGGAGCTGTCTTTCATTACAAGACAAAAGGACAGCAGTGCGGAAAAGCTCAAAAAACTATATGATATACTCAACTCAGGAAAGGATAAGGATATTACAAATGATATTCTCGTCAAAACCGTAACTGACGGACTGACAATTGAGTTTGAGCTGATAGGAGGACTAAAAATCAAGGAGGTTTTAGAATGAAAACAAGAAGCACCTCATACGGTTATTCCGTCAGATTGGGAAGAACAATTATTAACGAAAAGGAAGCTGACGTAATTAGATGGATATTTGATAGCAGGAGCAGCGGAAAGAGAGTCCTTGCAATAGCAAATGAGCTTTTTGAAAGTGGCACAGAGTCTTTTGCGGCTTCAAAGGACAAGGCGGTAAAAAAGGTCAGCTCTATACTTTACAATTCTATTTACATGGGAGACAAGGGCTTCCCTGCCATCATAGACCCAGACCTGTTTGACGCTGTGGGAAGGCTCAAGGGTAAGCGTACAAAGAAACCAAGAAGGTGCCGGATTGATGAGCTGACAGACCCAAGTGATGCATTATATGAATACAAGGAAAACGAAGAACTGCTGTCAATTGAGAAGGAGATCTGTTCATCACTTGATGAAGCTGAACCTGATATTTACAGATTAAAGGAGATGATCCTGAAGCTTGCCAAGGAAAGATACGATTGCATTGCCGAACTGACAAAAGAAAATTGAAATATTATCAAAGCCAAATAAAAAAGAAAGGATCGAACAATAATGAATGATTTAAAAATTTGCGGAAACGTGATAACCATACCTGCCAAGACAAGAGACAGGGTTTGTTCTGATATAGAGAGTCTTATGCGGGTAGCGGCTTATTGCAGGGTATCAACTGAGGAGGATAATCAGAAAAACTCCTATGCCGCCCAGATTAATTATTATACAGAATATATTTGCTCAAATCCTGAATGGAAGCTTGCGGGAATATTTGCTGATGAGGGCATCAGCGGTACCAGGACTAAAAATCGCAAACAATTTAATAATATGATAGCGATGGCAAGAAAAAAAGAAATCGACATTATTCTTTGCAAAAGCATAAGCCGTTTTGCAAGAAACACTGTCGATTGTCTGGATTATGTAAGGGAGCTGAAGGCTCTTGGCGTTACAGTAATATTTGAAAAGGAGAACATCAATACAAGCACCGTAAGCTCAGAGTTTGCAATCAGTCTGTATGCGTCCTTTGCTCAGGCGGAGAGCGAAAGCATAAGCAAAAATGTGGTGTGGGGAATCGAAAAATCATTTCGTGAGGGCAATGTGCGCTATCAGCTGGGAAGGACTCTCGGATACAGGATGGGAAATAGCGGCAAGCCACAGATTGTGGATGAGGAAGCTCAGACAGTAAGAAAAATATTTGAAATGTATGCCGAAGGGCATGGCGCTACGGAAATAGCCAACATACTCACCCAAAACGGCGTAGCAAGAAGAAACGGCAGTGCGGTCTGGAAAAGGTTTCACGTTTATCAGATATTAAAAAATGAAAAATACGTCGGTGATGCGCTTCTGCAGAAAACCTACACTGTAAACTGCCTTACACATGAACGGGCAAAAAACAGCGGACAAAAGCCTATGTATTTAGTGCAGGGGTGCCACGATGGGATAATAGACCGAGGAACCTATGATGCAGTGAGGCTTGAGCTTGAAAAGCGCAGAAGAAACAACGGGCTCAGCAAAAAAAGTAACAGGACACGCTATGGTCTGAGCAGACGTCTTGTGTGTCCTTTTTGCGGGAGCTTTTACAAAAGATGCACATGGATTCTGAAGGAAGGAAAGGTAGGAATGTGGAGGTGCGGAGGCCGTATGGCAGGAAGGAAGTGTTCAGGCTCCTATTCATACCGTGAAAGCGACCTGCAGGGTGCAATAGTGAATGTACTTAACGCAATAATAATGGACAATGAACCTACGAATGATTCTGACAGGCTTAAAAACAAGATTACGGAAGAGATAAATGAACTTAACAGCAATATTGCAACTACAGCCCATGAGCTTGCGGCAATAGAGTTTAAAAGAAACGAACTGCTATTTTCTGTCAGCGGAAGCACCATCGATAAGGTAAGCTCGGAG
Source organism: uncultured Ruminococcus sp. (assembly GCA_902768825.1). Lineage (GTDB taxonomy): Bacteria > Bacillota > Clostridia > Oscillospirales > Acutalibacteraceae > UBA1213. Next base: position 1,561 of record CACXMR010000010.1, on the reverse strand, counting down.
CTCGCAGAGCTTAATAAAATTGAAGCTCAGACCGCGGATAAGCTTGATGATCTGAAGCATCGTCGTGATCTGCTTAACAGGGACCTGATTAATGCAGAGGATACAGACCGGTTCATAATAGCCCATGAACCCATAAAAGCCTTTGACGAGACCCTTCTCACCCGCTTCGTCAAAAGGATCGACGCCGTCAGCAAACACGAGATACTGGTTACACTTGCAAACGGGTGCATTGCACACGGAGCAATCAACTAACGGGCACAAAAAAGGAGAGCCTTTCAGCTCTCCCATTTTTATTATTCTTTAGTCTTAGCTTTCTTTGCGGCCCTTGCCTCTTTTTCCTTCCTGTGCCTCTTACTTACAACCATCAGCCACATAACCGGAATAGCTATGGCAAATAAACCGATAGCAATATACGCAATGGTCTCACCTGTATCGATATAAGGACCGGGTCCGCTGCTCTCTCCGGGCACATCACCGACAGCGGTGAATATCCACTTGAAGATTACCTCGCCCTCAATATGGGCCTTTCCGGTCTTAGGCCTTACAACCTTGATTCCATTGAAATCATAGACTCTATGCCCTTCATCGATTTCGCCACGACCCTTGCCGCTATCGTTCCACACGATAGTCGCCTTAAGAATACGGCTCTCTCCCGGGCCATACTTGCCAAGGGAAAGGGGTTCATCACGGACATCAGGCGCACCCTCGCCCGTGACCTTGCCGCTGTAAATAAGTCTTTCGTCAAGATAAAGATTCAGGACACACTCTTCCTCCAGGTCGATATCTCCATACTTTGACATCGGCTGAGCATTGAAGAAAATCTGATATCCGGCGTCCTCACGCAGATTCATGATCTGAATGTTCTTCGTATAGATCTCACCGGGCACCATATCCTGAACTTCAAAGAAATACTCACCGTTCTCGCTGACAGAGTTACCGTTATCATCAAGGACGACAAGTTTTTCCGGCAATCCTGCAACCGTACCCGCTCTGAGCTCGTCAGCGAATACCGTAGTCACGCACATTGTCAGGAAAAGCACTGACGCAAGCAACACAGCTATTAACTTGTTTGCCGTTCGTTTCATGCGGCAGGTCTCCTTTATAATCATTTTCCGATAATTCGTTTGGGGACTAAAAGCCATCCGCCGACCCCAAAAACACACCTAAATCAATGCGCCGGAAACGCATCAACCTAAACTCCGAAACAAATTATTCTTAGTACCATTATACACCATTATTTTTAAAAATCAAGCCTTTTGGCAATTTTTATAATTTTTTTTATATTTTCGCTTCAGAAATATAAATATTTAAACTATTTTCACTGATACCCATTGAATTATCAACCTCAGCGGAACAAAGAAAAAACTTTTGGGACTGAGCGGTATGTCGCTAATATTTTTGAGAGCAAATCATCGGCTGTGGTTAATATGATTTTTTTCAGAGAATACCGCACACATTTTCATCAGCACTCCCCCGATAACGTGACCGGCGCCAAGAATCGCCTCCAAACCCGCATAAATACCGGGCTTGCGGGGGATTTCAGCAGTTTAGTGTGCACAAC
>CACXMR010000009.1 GCA_902768825.1 uncultured Ruminococcus sp. | reverse complement strand
GCCGGATTGCAGGGTCGAATTTGACATAGAGTTCAATGCAGACGTGGATGGACTCTTTGTCTATGATGTGGCTTTTTCTGATGGCCGCATGAGCTGCAGATGCGAGGCTGTGTCCGTGTCTGCCGGAAAATGCAAGGTCGTTGTCAACTGCAGTGATGTGGAAATCCGTGACCGCTTTACCGCCACGCTGGTTCCGAGGGGCTTTGTGCCCAGTGAGACCAGTCTGGAGGTCATGTATAACACCGGAGAAAGCGACGTTTCGTTTTCGGATTACTATTTTTATTCCAGGGCTGATGTTCGCTATGAATTACACATCCAGAGACCGGATGATACGGCAAACAGCTCTCTCTATCTCTATAGCTATCAGGCTGTCAGCGGCGGTGAGCTCAGTCAGATAAATCAGAAAAAGTACAGATGTGCTTATTCCCTGAGGGTAAACGACTCCTTTGACGGGGTACGCATACGGTTTACCGATATCTGTTATGGCATGGGGCTTGAGCGCCCGGAATATGAAGTACAAATCTTCGGTAAAATTCCCATCAAGGAAGCAACCAGGAAATTATAAAAAAACAAGGCATCGGAGATATTGCTCCGGTGCCTTTCGATTTGCATAGAACCATTTTGGCTGTGTTATTGAGTTGATGATTTCAGACTGTCGCTGATAATTGTCTCAAAGGACTTTACGGCTGTATCGCAGTCCTGAGCGACCACCACAAGCACATAAGGGTAATGCACAGATACCGCCGAGGATGTCAGTGTAGAGCTTCCGCTGGTGTCGGTGGAGGTCTTGCCGACAAGGTATTCGTTAATTGCGCTTGTAAGCGTCTGGCGGGAATCCTCATCCTTGAGTTTGAAGCAGGCTATTTCCACCTCTGAGCCCGACCGACCTGAAATGTACATTGCATAGTCAGTCACAGCGTCCTTTGGAATCTCGTAGTATCTTGATATATTCTGCTTTGAAATGGGGGTCAGGTTGTTGTAATTCATTTTTTTGATTACCCGTGAGACAACATCATCAGCACTGAGTCTGAGCTCATTATTCTGGACGGGCTTGCGTTGCGTCCCCAGAAGTATCATAACAGTGATAATTGTAGTGACCAATATTATAGAAAGAACGATAATCGTAAGTATTATATTTTTTTTGACGGACTCCTTTTTCATAAATTCACCTCTCATACAGGCATAAACTAAGACCATTTACATTATATGATGTTATTTTGCATTTTTCAACTACAATATTGTAACCCTTGCAGATATTTTTAATAGTTGTGAATATCCTACAGCTTCCGACTGAGCCGTTCCTGCGTCGGAGTGCAAAAAAACGACAGACCCAGGGTCTGCCGCAATCATCAAGTAGTATTAGGTTTACTCAGAATAAAAGAAAAAATCCGCCCAACCGTCTGTGTCTTAAATAACCTGCCTACGAGTTAAGCAGGTGGGTGCCCTCCCCACAGTTTCATACTCCCTTCGTCCGCCGTGGCGGGAGGTCTGAAGTCCGCTGCGGGAGGCGAGCTCCCGGATTAAAAAGTGTAGGGTTAAATAGACACATACAACGAATTGGGCAGAAATTATAAACAAAACATTTATCTTTTGTTTGATATTATTATATTACATTTACTTTAAAAAATCAATAGGTAATTTATGATATTTTTCTTTTTTATGAAAAAGCATTCCTGATTTGTCCCGAAGCGGGGAAAAATGATCCTCTCAGGGATCACTCTTCCTCGTCCTCCTCGTCAGCTTCCTCGTCCTGAGCCATCTTTTCCTCAAAGATAGCGGCAAGCTCATCGAGAAGATCGTCGTCCTCGATCTCAGCAAGCTGGGGCTCGCCGTTTTCGTCCTCAACAGCCTCAAAGATCATATAGGTGTCATCCTGATAGATCTCGTTTTCGGGATCATCGAAGAGGGGGAGAAGGGCATAGTAATGACCGTCCTTATAGTCTATCTCGTCGATAACCTCAAATTCGTACTCATTGCCTTCTTCATCTGTCAGAGAGATGAGGTCAGCGTCAAAGATATCCTCGTTGTCAATGTTGTTGTTCATTTTCAAATCTCCTTATCAAAAGTCAAAGTCGCACCGCATCAGGCAGGAGTCATTGTCCCGCAGGCACGGTAAATCGGATGTTGTCAAAGGATAACGACTGATCACAGCACCCAAGGGGTGTCGGAATAATGACCTGCTCACACCGTAGCAGGAAAATGATTCCCGTCAGCGTTCCCCATGCATACTATTCTACGATAAAAAGCAGGATAAGTCAATAGGGAATCTTACCAGCAAGTTGCCATATAAATTTTCAAAAAAGTTTAAAAAAACTATTGACAAAATACAAATTAGTGGTATAATATAATCAAGATAAAAAAAGAGCAAAGCAAAGTACCAAGTGTATAGCTCAACAAACCGGATTGTGTGGTGCTTCTGCGAAACGCTGAAAGGCTTCTTTGGGTGCCATGCAGCATTAAACGGTTAGCTCTTTTTTTGATCAAATCCACGAAGGGAGGCAAGCTCCGATGGGCGAATTAGAACCGGTTAGTCAGACTTTTGTCGCACCCGTTGGTGTGACCTCTTCAACAAGGATGGGACAGATTAAGAACAGATTTGCTTTGCGAGCTATGTGCCTTTTCATCTTCGCTTTGCTGGAGCTCTGATATCGCACCGCTTCAATATTTAGCTGTTTATGCTGTGAGTTCGGACAGGTCCCTGAGTTGTATGGAGAGCCCGACGATGACGGTCACGCTGCTCAACCCGCTTTTACATCCTCTCGAGGCAGCAGGGTGTCTGACATTTTGAGAACTCACAATTTAATATAGGGCCCTGAGTCATATCAGTGCCGCAACCGTTGACACACGGGGATCGTCTCTTATTGAAGTAGAGAAATGGTGTCTGAGAGGCTGAACTTAGTATTTTCCTCCGTTGTGATACGAAAGCTTCACAGTATATTGATGATCGTTTGGTATACTGCGGGTCGGTATTGCGGCCGATCTTGTAAGCAGAGCATTAAGGGTCTCTGATCCGAGGCGGGTTGGTGTTTAGATCTTCTGCCGTATGCGTTTCGTATTATGATAGGATCATAACTGAAAGCAGTTTTCTATATAAAATTCAAGATAAGGACTGAGTCCCATGTAATATCCCGATTTTTAAGGTTTGTTTCTGCGAGCCAATGGATATTTAAGTATGAGTTTAGGAATGAGTCCCATGAGAATTTGAACTTTTCAATATTGCTTACTTCAGTTTCTTTCTCAAGAACTTTAAAAGGCTTCGGCAGCGTTTGCCGGGGCCTTTGTTTTTGTTTGTGATTAATTTATTGTCGGGTTTTGCTTATTTTTTCAAAATATTACCGATCATTCTCCTACTTGACAATTTTTGACTTATTATGTATATTTTAGGTGTGGGAATTTATTTTGTCACAGAAGGAATGATGAAATTGGATAAGATGTCATTTGAACGGGAAATCAGAATGAGACTTTCCGATATTCCCGAAAAGAAACTGAATATGTATCTGAAGGGTTATTCGGATATTATTGACAGTATGGTAGAAAACGGCATGAACGAAGAACAGGCTGTTGCTTCTCTTGGCACTCCCGATGCTCTTGCTGCAAAGATACGCACAAGAGTGGAGAGCGAGGAGGATTTTGACAGCTTCAGGTCCTATGGCTCAGACAGGTATGGCGACGGCTTTGACAGAGGTGTTTCCTCTGGTGCGTCGGATAACTCATACTATCAGCCTCCTAATTATCAGAGGCCCGGAAGCTATGAGTCCGTTTCCGGTACAGTGAGGAACGCACCCAACGGAGATAATCGCTCTCCGGGAAGGTATATGGTGCCGGGAGCCAGCACTGAGCGTATAATATTGATAATCGTGGCCTGCATTTTGTTTTTGCCGGCCCTTATCGGTATGTACATCGCTGCCGTGGGAGTGTTCATTGCAGGCGCCGCTGCGACCTTAGTAGGCTTTTTCCCGCTGTTTGCAGGTGCTGCCATGAGAGGTCTGCTTTTCATCGGCGGAGGTATGATACTGCTTGGCTTGTCAATTCTTATGATGATGGGTCTTAACAGACTAATAAAGCTTGTAACAGGTCATTACAGACTTATCAGGTAAGCGCTTGGGAGGGAATTATTAATGAAAACAAAAACAAAGGTAGGATTGATCCTGTCCCTCTCATTGGTTGTAGTCGGTGCAGGTCTTGCTGCAGTTTCACTGTCGTCAACGGGCTGGAGCATGGAGAATCTTTTCAGCGATAACCGTCAGCTCAGGGTCGTTGGTGTTGATGAACCATACAGCAGCGTTGTGGTAGTAACAGCTGTTGACGGCGTCAAGCTGGATTATTCCGCTGACAATAAGGAGAGCACTGTTGAGGTCTATTACTCAGATGAATATGACTATGACATTCATGTGAGCGAGGGCACCCTTTATGTTACCGTCAAGGATGACAACAGGAATATTTCCATTGACAGAGCTATTCGCAACGGTTTTTCCGCACATGAGGTTGTGCTGCACCTCACCGGAGGAGAGTATAGTATTGTCAATCTGAAAACAGGCCTTGGCAACATTGATATGGAGGGTGATCCCTTCATTTCAAAGCTCTATGTGGAGACAGGAATTGGAGACGTGGATATCTCCAAGGAAGCAAAGATCAAGGATCTGGATATCAAAACAGGTATCGGCAGCGTCAACGTGCCGGCATCTGACAACAATATGTATATCAAGACAGGCATCGGAAATGTCCACACTCCGGATCTGAGCGGTAAAAAACAGGGGACCGTAAAGATAGAAACCGGTGTAGGCAGCACCTCAACTCGTTAATGAAATATTAACCTGAGGGTGAGTTTGCTCCCCCTTCTGACAACCACCGAAGACGTATTTTATACTTTGTGGAGTTTCACGGATTCAGGTATAAAAAAACACGGCACCTTTTTTATGAGGCTGCCGTGTTTTTGTTTATCTGAGGTACTGTTACCCTGACGATAGAGGCAAGGCGGGTGCAGGGAACTTGTTCCCTGCCGAGGGTTCAGGGGCGAGGAGCCCCTGATGGGGTTCGGGGCGAAGCCCTGAGGGGGTTCAGGGGCGAGGAGCCCCTGATGGGGTTCGGGGCGAAGCCCTGAGGGGTTCGGGGCAAAGCCCTGAGGGGTTCGGGGCAAAGCCCTGAGGGGTTCGGGGCAAAGCCCTGAAGGGGTGGTGCAAAGCCCTGATTATTTGATGTACATTGATATGTCAAACGCTTTGACGGAGTGGGTGAGTGCGCCAACGGAAATGATGTCAACACCGCTTTCGGCCACGGCTCGCAGAGTCTCGTCCGTAATGCCGCCGGAGGCTTCCAGGACGGCACGGCCCGCAGTGATCTCTACCGCCTGCTTCATCAGCTCGGGGCTCATGTTGTCAAGCATGATGATGTCGGCTTTTGCTTCAAGTGCTTCCCTCAGCTCATCCAGGTTTCTTGTTTCCACCTCGATCTTAGTCATGTGACCGATCTTTTTGCGCAGCTCGGTTATTGCCTTAGTGATACCGCCGGCAGCGTCAATGTGGTTGTCCTTCAGCATAGCGGCATCAGACAGATTAAAGCGGTGGTTTTTGGCGCCACCTGCTGTTACAGCGTATTTCTGGAGCGCCCGCAGTCCCGGCAGAGTCTTTCTTGTGTCTGCGATGGAAGCGCTGGTGCCTTCAACGATCTTTACATATTTGTTTGCGGCGGTGGCGATCCCGCTCATGTGCTGGATGAGATTGAGTGCAGTGCGCTCGCCCTTTAACAGCGCCCTTGTCTTTCCGCTGATGGTAAGGATGATGTCTCCCTTTTTAACAGCGTCTCCGTCGTTCTTCAGAATCTCATATTTTACTGTGTCATCAAGCAGCTCAAAGACCCTGAGAGCCGCACCCACTCCGCAGACTATGCCGTCAGCCTTTGAGGTGAAGTTTCCGTCGCTCTGCTGGTTCTCCGGAATGAGATAGTCGGTGGTGACGTCGCAGTAGTTTATATCCTCAAGAAGAGCTGATTTTATCAGATCATCCAAATAGAATTTGTTGAGAAGCATGGTTTTATCTTCCTCCTGTTTTGCTCCGGGCGATGCCGTATTGCCCCGGAGCTTTTTTGGTGTATGAATCCTGCAGCATCAGATGCTTTCGGTGTTTTTTAATACCTCTTCAAGCACAATGCAGGCGACTGTCGCAAGGCTTCTCGCCTCTACAAAGTTGTGGTCGATCTCATACTCTCCGCCGGTCAGGTCGGTGAGTATTTCCTTTGCACGCCTGAGGCTGTCGGGCATCTGGTCGGGCTTTGGAATAACAAAATATGTTTCCTGCATGAGCTTGCGTATCTCGGTGCGGAAGCCGTGAGGCATAGTCTTGCCGCCAAGATCGTCATGCTCGGTAAAATCACCGAAGGATGTCCTTTCTTCATTCTGGAGCTTTGAAGTGATGTCGTTTGCTGCCCTGCGTGAGAACACAAGAGCCTCAAGCAGTGAATTGCTGGCAAGTCTGTTGGCGCCGTGAACTCCCGTGTGAGAGCACTCTCCGGCAGCATAGAGCCTGTCAACGGTTGTGCGGGCATAGAGGTCAACGTCAATGCCGCCCATCAGATAATGCTGGCAGGGGAATACAGGTATCCACTGCTTTGTTATGTCAATGCCTTCCTCAAGGCACTTTTCATAGATCATGGGGAAGCGCTTCTTTACAAACTCAGGGTCCTTGTGGGTGATGTCCAGATAGAATTTTTCGTTGCCCTTTGCCATAGATTCCAGCATGATGGCGTTGGATACCACGTCTCTTGGTGCAAGCTCTCCACGCTCGTCGTATTTGAAGGCAAAACGCTCACCGTCACAGTTCAGGAGCACTGCGCCCTCTCCACGGACAGCCTCGCTGATGAGGAACCTTTCACGGTCGTTTTCCGCAGCAAAGGCGGTGGGGTGGAACTGTATGCGGCTGAGGTTTCTTATCCTTGCGCCCAGCATAAAAGCAAGCGTGATGCCGTCGCCGGTAGCTATTGCCGAATTTGTGGTGTATTGATATACTCTGCCGATACCGCCGGAAGCGAGGATACAGTAGCGGGCAGCGATAACACGGGATGTGCCGTCGGCAAGAAGCAGACCCGCATAAAAGCCCTTCTCGTTTTTATCCAGCTTGTAGAGCATGGTGTTGTCAAAAATATCAATATTCTTATGGGTGCGCACCTTGTCGATCAGAACATCGACTATAGCACGGCCGGTGGAGTCCTTGTGATGTACAATGCGGTGTCTTGAGTGACCGGCTTCAAGGGTCATCTGGAGCTTTCCGCTTTCGTCAAGGTCAAAGGCAACGCCCATCTCCTTGAGCCGGAGCACGTCAGAGGGTCCCTCGGAGACCAGCACCTCGATGGCCTCAAGATTATTCTTGTATTTGCCTGCAATGAGTGTATCTGCTATGTGCAGCTTAAAGTTATCGTTGCTTTTGTCGAGTACAGCGGCAACACCGCCCTGAGCGAGAGAGGAATTTGAGAGGGTAAGCTCTCTTTTAGAGATAAGGAGCACGCTTACATCCTCAGGAAACTGTAATGCAGCATAAAGCCCTGCGGCGCCGGAACCGACAATAAGTACGTCATATTCTTTTTTCATAAGGCAGTACCTCTTTTGTAGTGTAATCAGGCATAATGTAAATACCCAAAATATTATATCACATACTGTCGAAGAATGAAATAGAAATTTTTAAATTAGAGCAACTTCCTTGATAAACCTTTCCGATTTTGTTGATCGCCGGATAATTGCTTGTATTGTTATGCCCTTTATGATATCATATTGTTACATTATAGTAAAAGAGAGGGGAATTCAATGCCGTCATTATATGAGAATTCAGAGAAAATACAGAGAGCACTGCTGGTGGCAGTTGATACCGGGGACTATGACTGCGAAAGCTCAATGAAGGAGCTTTATGATCTTGTAAAAAGTGCGGGCGCCGAGCCTGTGGCATCTATGGTTCAGAAGCGAGACAAGCCTGATTCCGCTACCGGAGTCGGTTCGGGCAGGCTTGAAGAGATCAGGGATTTTTGCGCTCAGAATGAGATAGATTTTATCGTGTTTGACATGGAGCTGACCCCTACACAGATAAGGAACATTGAGTCAGAGACTGATGTGCGCACAATAGACCGCACCATGCTCATACTTGATATCTTTGCCATTCGTGCAAGGTCTAACGAAGGCAAGCTGCAGGTGGAGCTTGCCCAGCTTCGCTATCTGATGCCGAGGCTTTCGGGCAAGGGCAAGGAAATGTCACGTCTCGGCGGCGGCGTGGGCACAAGAGGCCCCGGCGAAACAAAGCTTGAGACTGACAAGCGGCACATCCGCAGGAGGATAGAATATCTGAAGGAGCGTCTTGCCGAAATGACCGACAGACGGGAACGTCACCGTGAACGCCGTCGCAAGGACGGAATAATAAGCGTTGCCATAGTTGGCTATACCAATGCAGGCAAGTCGACCCTGATGAACACCCTTACTCAGGCGGGAGTGCTTTCCGAAGACAAGCTTTTTGCGACCCTTGATCCCACGTCAAGAGCATTAAAGCTGCCCAGCGGGGTCTCGGTTATGATGATAGACACAGTAGGGCTTGTCCGCAGACTGCCACACCATCTTGTGGAGGCTTTCAAATCCACCCTGGAGGAGGCCGCTGACGCTGATATCATCCTTAATGTCTGTGATGCGTCAAGCGAGGAATACAGGCTGCACCTGGATGTGACAAATTCTCTTCTCCGTGAGCTTGGCTGCACAGACAGACCGATAATCTCAGTCTTTAACAAATGCGATCTGGTGGAGGACCCTGAGGATCTTCCCAGGGACCGGGGCAGCGTACATATCTGTGCTAAGCTTGGCAAGGGCATTGACGAGCTTTTGGCTGCGGTGGAGGATAATCTTCCTGTAAAGCTCAGGAGATTCAGGCTTTTGGTGCCCTTCGACAAGGTATCCATGCTCTCGGAGCTCAGAGCGGTGGGTGCGCTTCAAAAGGAAGAGTATACCACTGACGGGGTCCTTGCGGAGGCGGTAGTTGAGGAGTCCCTTTGGCACAAGGTAAAGCCCTATGAGCTGAATTGATATGCCAACGGCGCAGACTACTTGTGGACAAAGCCTGAGGCTTGATGATAATATTACATAATAATTCGTCCTGTTTGACAATTTATGATAATAACGCCGAAACCCAAAACAGCGGGTCAGGTCATTTTTCTGGACGTGGCAAGAATTTACAAATATGGATATAATTGTGCAATTTATGGTTTAAAAATGCCCTTGACATCGGGATTTTGAGGGATTATAATATTATCCGAATATCAATGATATGACTGTGCGTCTGCACTTCTCCATGCGGATCAGACGGGCTGTGGGCCTTGTGCTGAGGGGAAAGTGTCATATATGATTTGGTAGAAGGGGTTAATGATTATGATGCTTTTTAATTCTCGAGAAAAGGAATACCGATGTCCTACAGGTGCTATCCCGTTGGGGACAAACATCCATTTCAGAATAATCCTTCCGAGAGACCTTGGCTGTTCGGGTGCAGTGCTGGCAGTAAAGGATGACAGGTACGGTGATACCCTTGTAAACGGTATGTTCTGGGCAGGAATGGTTGATGACGATCATGAGGTCTGGGAATGTGATCTTTTGCTGGACAGGATCGGACTGTATTGGTACCACTTCGGAATGGATACAAGATATGGGCGCAGATTCATTATGAAGGGCTTTGGAGGAGAGGGATATCTTGCTCTCAGCGAGAATGAGCCAAGATTCCAGCTTACCTGTTACGACAAGGATTTCGAGACTCCCACATGGCTGCCGGGAGGCATCATGTATCAGATTTTTCCTGACAGGTTCTGCTTTTCGGGTGAAAAGAAAGAGGGCGTTTATCCGGACAAAAAGCTCCAGACCGACTGGGATAGTATTCCCGACTGGCGCCCTAACGAGTTTGGCATGATAACCAACTCCGATTTCTTCCAGGGCGACCTCAAGGGTATAACCATGAAGCTGCCTTATCTTGCCGAGTTGGGCGTTACCTGCGTTTATCTGAATCCTATTTTTGAGGCATACTCAAATCACCGCTATGATACCGGAGATTATGAAAAAATCGATCCCATACTGGGTACAGAGGATGATTTCCGTGAGCTGTGTGCCGAAGCTAAAAAGCTTGGTATTCATATAATCAATGACGGAGTTTTCAGTCACACCGGCAGCGACAGCAAATATTTTAACCGTGAACGCAGATATAAGGACAACGGAGCATACAACTCAAAGCAGTCGCCCTATTACACATGGTATAAGTTTATCGAGTGGCCGAATATATATAATTCCTGGTGGGGCTTTGATACACTTCCGGAGGTAGAGGAGCTTTCCAATTCCTTTAATGAATATATCAACGGAGAAAACGGTATTATCCGTAAGTGGATCCGCTGCGGAAACAGTGGTTGGCGACTTGATGTGGCTGACGAGCTGCCGGATGAGTTTATCGAGTATATTCGTGAGGCGGTAAAGAGCGAGGATCCGGAGGCACTGCTCCTGGGAGAGGTCTGGGAGGATGCGTCCAACAAAGAGAGCTACGGTTCCCGCAGACGTTTCCTTTACGGCAAGGAGCTGGACAGCGTTATGAACTATCCTTTCAGAGACGCTATCCTGGGCTTCCTTGACTGCGGTGACGGGCGTGAGATGCTGGAGATTGTTCTCAATGTTGTGGAAAACTATCCCCGCCCTGTGCTGCGCTCTCTTATGAACCTTCTTGGCACCCATGATACGGAGCGTGTTATTACCCTGCTTGCCGGCGAAAGACAGCACGGCAGAGGTCGTGAGTGGCAGGCATCCATGAAGCTCACACCTGAGCAGAGAAAATATGGCCTTATGAAGATGCGTGTGGCAAGCGGAATCCTTTATACACTTCCCGGTGTTCCATGTATTTATTACGGTGACGAGGCGGGAGTTGAGGGCTATAAGGATCCCTTCAACAGAGCTACGTTCCCGTGGGGCAGAGAGGACAAGGATCTGCTGCAGTGGTATAAGGATCTTGGAAGGATGCGTCATTCCTGCAAGTGTCTGGTTGACGGTGACCTGATCAATTACGGCTCCACCGGCAGGACCATGGGTTACATCAGGAGGAGCAGGGAGGAACAGCTTCTTTGTGTGTTCAACGCTGCGGATTATGAGATAAAGTTTTATGTGCCGGAGGAGTTTGAAAACGGCACCACCTTTATGAACACGGTTCTTGACGGTCGTGAGCTTACAATAGCGCCGTTCTCCTGTGGGTTTGTTCTCACGGATAAGGTTCCTGAGGATATGCTCAAGCTGACTGATGAGGTTGTTCCGGAGGAGGAAGAGACCGATGAAGAGGGTGCTTCAGTTCCTGAAGGTGCAGAGCTTGATCCCGAGCCCGAGGTCAGCGACATGATCGTGACCGACTAAGCGGCAGACGGACTTGATCCCATAGGAAATTGACCCATCTCGTTTCAGGATGACCAATTCTACAATATAAACAAAAAAGCTTCGCTACAGCCTTGATAGGTTGAGCGAGGCTTTTTTGCTGCAGAGACAGTAAAATGGAGGCTTTGTTATGACGCCTCCGGAAGCGTGTGGACTTCTTTCCTGTCTCTGAAAAGAAGTGATATGCACCAGATCGCAGAAAGTGCGACGAGAGTGTATATGATCCTGCTGACAATACCGGTCTGACCGCCGCAGATCCAGGCGACCAGGTCAAACTGGAAGATTCCGATGGAACCCCAGTTTAGTCCTCCGATGATAAGAAGGATAAGGGCTATTCTGTCGAGCATATTTCCGACCTCCCTTTAGTGTATTCCGTTTATCGGGATTTTACCGGCAGCGTAAGTCTCAGGATATTCCGGCGGAAATCACAGATGACCTCAAAAAGCTTCCGGATATGTATAGTTTTGCTCAAAGGCTTCTTTTTATTCATAAATAAACGGCACATTTTTTCAGAGCCTTTTTTGCAAGCCTCAGATGCTTGTAGATGGTTGTGGGCTTGAGTCCTAAGATCTCTGCAATGTCATCCACGTGCATTTGTTCAAAATAATAATACCGCACACAATCCTTCTGCCTTTCGGTCAGCTCCTTGTCAAGGGCTATGCGCAGGAAGCTCTCCATTCTTTTGCGCTTTTCGGATTTGCTCATGGTCACACTGCTGTACTGCAGATATGAACCGTATTCGCACAGCCTGTCTGTCAGCGAAAGCCTTTTTCGTGATGTTCTCATCAGACTTCACCCTTTCTTTTTCTGAGAATGTTCGCTATTCTTACACATTCCGTGTACATAGAATGAAGCGTGTTGATCCTGAAATAAAGATCCGGCAGCTCGTTCAGGTTGGCTGTTTCCAGCTCAGCCTTGAGAAGATCTATTTTTTCCTTGAGCTTGTCTGCGCTGTCGGTGTATTCGTCTGCCCACTGTGAATATGTCATTTTGACCTCTCTTTCTACACAATGCGTGTAATGTCGATGTAAAAAAATATACGGCTTCAACTATACGGTATTACTGTTGATTATGTCAATATGCTTCTCACCCGGCTTTCAGAAAGGATATGTTTTATGGTCTGTGTATAAACTCAGCAGAAATACACAAACCGTGTAGATAAACGATAAAAAAACTGACGGTCATTTCAGGAACTAATCTGCTGATTTTCGTGGAATTGTCCACTTTTTCTTCCTGATTTGACCTGTATAAGTATAATTATAGCCCATTTTCTAAAAAAATCAATAGGAAAATCGAACAAAATTTCGATAGTACAATAAATGGAACATTATAGATAAAGTATTTTATTATTTACATATTACCCCTTGAAATTACACTAATCGTGTGGTATAATGCAGTCAGATAGCTGGTCAGGATATCAGACATCAGAGGATGTCCCGGATCGCAGCCTTGGAGGGATCACAATGACATTGGGAAGCAAGATAAAGCAGCTCAGAAAGCAGGCGGGGCTCACACAGTCGGAGCTTGCAGGAAGACTGGGGATATCACCGTCGGCGGTGGGAATGTACGAGCAGGACAGGAGAGAGCCTGACAGCAGGATTCTTTCAAAGCTGTGCGGGATTTTTGGCGTAAGCGGGGATTATTTTATTGGTTCGGAAAAAGCTGTATCGGAAAGCAGTGTCGAGGTATCTGAGGTTTTTGATGAATTTACAAGACGCCTTACCAGTGAGGAGGGGCTTATGTTTGACGGAGTGCCGCTTAACAGTGAGGACAGAATGAAGATCATTGATGCCATCAGGGTGGTGGCTGCCATTGCACAGCAGCAGCACAGAAGAAAAATCGAGGGCGGCGTCTGAGCAGTCGGAAGGCTTATTATGACCGCTGAAATATGATCGGAGGATAATTGGAATATTATGGATAAGATCAGACAGTATGTAAGGGAGCTGATCGGCAGATATCATATAGCTGATCCCTTTGCTCTCTGTGACAGGCTGGGCATAACGGTTGTGGATCAGGAGCTTCCTGCCTCTGTAAACGGTTTTACTGTCAGGATGAAGGATATGTCCTTTATTGTCCTGAACAGCGCTCTTGGATACTACGAAAGACGTTTTACCGTGGCTCACGAGCTTGGTCACGTTCTGCTGCATAAGGGCACTAATTCTCTTAATCTGAGTACGAATACATACTTTTGTGTGTCACGCTTCGAGCGGGAGGCGGATTCCTTTGCCGCATGGCTCCTGATGGAGGGTGAGATGTCAGAGCTGTCGGGTCTTGAATCCGTTACGACTGAGGATATCTCAAAGATTGCCCACATCCCCATGTCGGTGGCTGACAAGACCTTCAATGCCTGAGGGGCAGATTATTCCCAAGGAGATAAACAGGAGGTGAAGCAGAGATGAAGCTGTTTGTGAAGAGGGTGTTTTCAGATGACGGGACAGGGTTTCGCATATTTGACGAGTCAGGTGACTGCCGCTACACGGTTAACGTTGAGACAGAAGGCAACAAGCAGAGGATTACGATATTGAATACATCAGAAATTCCAGTGTCGGAAATTTATCACAAGCAGTTTCTCATGAGGTATTTCACTGTACGCTGTCAGGCAGGTTTTTTTATTCTCCTGCCGGTTATCAGGGATTGCTTTTCCTTCAGGATATATGGAAGCTGCTACAGATTTGCAGGGGATATTACTACAGGGAGGTTTTCTCTGTTTGATGTTGATAAAAGTCCGATAATGACTCAGAAGAAATGCTGGTCAAAATACGGAGATGCCTATGAGCTGAATATATGTGTCCCTGAGGATGAAATATTATCCATTTCTGTTGCGCTGAGTGCGGATATGTTCATCGCCGCCGGGGGAGAATCCACCGTTTATTCGGGATGACGCTATTTAAAAGATACAATATTGTAATTTTATTTGGTATAAAATCGGATTTGTTTAGTTGACATCTCATATTAATTTATTGTATTATTATTGTGATGGGATTATTGGAATATGCTTCCTTTTTGCTCAATGGGCTGTTTTGTGACGGAGGCTTCCGATGATCTCTGATTTATCCGGCATTAACCGGCTCTTGTCGGTTTTTGTAAAAAACATATAGAGGAGAAATTAAAATGAAAAAAGTATGTAAATCAATGATCGTGGTTTTCCTGGCAGTATTCATGATTCTTGCAACAGCAGCTTGCGGCGGCAACGGCGGCAGCGGCGCAGCTTCTATCGTTGGCACATGGAAGATGACCTTCGATTCAAGCAAGCTTCCTGAGGATATGAAGCCTCAGGCTTCAATGTATGAGGCTCTTATGGGCGCTATGGATATGTCCCTCACCTTCGCTGACAACGGCAAGGTAATGATCAATGTATCAGCTATGGGTCAGTCAAGCGCTGCAGAGGGCGAATACACCTTCGACGGCACAACAGTTAAGGTAACCGATCCTACAGGTGCACTCAATCAGCAGGCTTCAGCAACAGAGGGCTCAGGCGAAATGAAGCTCGTTGACGGCAAGCTTGTTATCACAGGCGCTGAGTATATGCCTTTTGTTAAGCAGTAATAGCGCTGGCGCTTTGCTCAGGACAGATAAAATATGATCGTGTAAGGAGTGTGTCAGAGTGAAAAAGATAGGAAAAGTTCTTGCCCTGCTTGTTATGGCGGCTGTGCTGGTTTTTTCTGCGGCAGCCTGCATCAGTGAAGGAAAAGATGATGTAAATATCGTCGGTACGTGGGGTCTCACGGTGGACAGCAGCTTGACTAACTATCAGGAGGCTGAAATGTATAAGTCGATGGTTGAGGCCATGAATGCTGTGCTTGAGTTTAAGGAGGACGGTGTATTGATCGTCTCTGCCAAGATGGGTGAGTCTGAAAACAAGCTTCAGGGCAGCTGGAAATATGAAAAAGGCACTCTGACAATCAGCGATCCTACTGGTGCTACCACAGCCGGAGCAGGAAGCACGACCTATACCTACAAGGACGGCAAGTTTATTCCTGCAACAGGTTGTATCTGCATAATCAAAAAGTAATACAACGTCAGCTTTAGCGGATGCGGAAACGTGTCCGCTTTTCTTTTTGCATTGGCAATATGAGAGCTGAGCCGTCAGGCATAATTTGTAAGTGATTGGTCTGGTGTTCCCGATTATTCCAGTTGACAGCTGTTCGGAAAATGATATATAATTTATCAGGAAGAATTTTGCGGCCAGCAGGGAAGTGATATTGCCTGCTGCCCTATAAAAGATTATCAGCGAAAACGGAGAGTGGATTATGAAGGAGCATTATAAAAAAATAAAAACGCTTGCTGCAATACTTGCCCTGTCTGTGGCAGTGTGCTTTGCCGCATCATGTAATACACAGACGGCTGATCAGGACAAGACGTCTGAGGCTTCTGTGGGCGAGAAGATATCCGAAGCCACCGATGTCAGTTCTGCCGGTCAGTCAGAAGCCGTGAGCACAGCGGAACAGTCCTCTGGGGAGAGTGCTGCCTCTGCGTCGGAAGTATCTGAGATTATAGGGCCTTCACCTGCGGAAAGCGGAACATCCTTGCCTGCGGCAGAATCAAGCGTGGAAGCGTCAAACGCCGAAAGCTCTATTTCATATGGCACTGA
This sequence comes from uncultured Ruminococcus sp., assembly GCA_902768825.1. Classification (GTDB taxonomy): domain Bacteria; phylum Bacillota; class Clostridia; order Oscillospirales; family Acutalibacteraceae; genus UBA1213. Next base: position 89,703 of record CACXMR010000009.1, on the reverse strand, counting down.
GCAGATGGCACATCCAAATGATCTTGTAGGTAAATGGTTCCTCAAGCTGGACACTACACAGCTGTCAGGCAGCGACCTGAGCAGCGCTGAGGACAGAATGGCTCACACGAGCATCGTGCTCAACCTTGACGGTTCAGCTGCAGGAATCTACGGTGATGCCACTGTTCGGGGCGCATGGGGAGTGCAGAACGGTTATATCTATATCGTTATTGGAGAGGCTACGGAGGTCTTTGTTTATTATCTGGATACTCTTGTAAGCGTGAACTATGAGGGCATGAGCTTCGTAAAATAGTAATATAGCGGCAATAATCTGATTTTTCTGTGGATTAACATAATAATATGAGAGTGATAACAGAATTGTAAGTTATAATATGGCTTTACAGGTTGACACCCCTGCATAAAATGATATATAATTCAAGAAAGAGCCTGATGCGGTGTTTTTCAGTATTTTGGGGGTATCAGGCACAAAGCTTAATTTAATAAGGAGGTTTTTTGATGAAAAAGAAACTTACAGTCGTCCTTGCGGCAGCACTTTCTGTGGCTATGGTGGCTTGTATGGCTGCCTGTAACAACGGAGGCGGTCAGCAAAACTCAGGTTCAGATGCTTCCGGCGTGTCAAATCCTTTTCTCTGGAGTACAGAATCCCTTGTTGAGAGTGACACCCAGTCCAGCATTGTGACACCTGCGAGCAGCGTAGTTGAGAGCTCTACGGAGCCTGTTTCTGTCGTTTCTACGGTTTCTGACACAAGCTCAGAAGTAAGCATTGTTCCGCCCGAGATCAGCAAGGTCGAGAGCAGCCAGGTTGTGTCAGCCGGCCCTGCAAGTGAGCCGAGTGTCGGTTATGGCAGCGACATCTGGGATGACGACAGCGATATCTTGGATGATGACAGCGATATCTTAGACGACGACAGCGATATCTTAGACGACGACAGCGATATCTTAGACGACGACAGCGACATCTGGGATGATGACAGCAGCTATGTTTACTCGAATGTTGAACCCAAGGGCGGGGTTATGCCGGAGTATGTAGGCACATGGAAGTTTGAATATGATTTTAGCTCAATGTCTCCCGAAGAGGCGTCCTATGCCCAGGCTATCGCTCAGATGTTAAACATGGAGATAGTGTTTACACTTGATAGCAGCGGTGTTGCCGGCATGACCATGAGCATGAGCGGAGAGACCAGCTCCGTATCAGATGGTCAGTGGTCTGCCGAGGGTGATACTATCTACATTACCTTTGTGGGCGAGACGTTGGATTTCCACTACAGCAACGGCAGGATGAGCGCAGAAGCCTTTGACGGCGGTTATTTTGTTAAGAGCTGATAGGGTGCAGTATTGGCAGTACTCTGTTTTTTGACAAAAGGCATGGGGCATATACATCTCTTTTGCGGTGTATGTGCCCTTTTTCCGGCACGTAGTAGGGACAGGCAGCTCGCCGGTGCGGGAAAAACAGTTGAATTGTGTCAGAAAGTATGCTACAATAGAACGTGGTATGAATTATGAATAAAATAAAGCTATATATCAGTGTATTCAAGGGCGCCTCGGACGGGATAGGCGATATTCTTGCTCCTGTGTCGGCAGGTGCGGCTCTTTATTCTCAGGACGACCCGAAATTGGAGCTTTGTGATGATGCGGGTGAAAACATCTCTGAGCTGAACCCGAGCTACTGCGAGCTGACTGTGCAGTATTGGGCATGGAAAAACTGCGATTTCGACTTTGGCGGTATATTGCACCAGAGGAGATACTTTGATTTTTCAGATACAGCACCCTTTGCCAGTGATAACAAAAGACGCTCAAAGAAGCCGTATCGCATATTTGACGAGCCGGATGCTGAGGCCGTCAGGCGGCTGAAGATAGATTATAAGACAATCAGCTCCCTGATGAAAAGATACCGCATAGTCGCTCCCCTGAGTGAGAATATCTATCAGTCGGTGTCAAGATACTATGACAAGAACGACAGGAAGGGCTATGACGACCTTTCGCTGTTGTGTGCCGTTATAGATGATCTTTATCCGGATTATTCTGAGAGCGCAGGGGTTTATCTCGGACAAAGCTACTCATATTTCTGTAATATGTTTGTTATGGATAGGGAGCTTTTCTGCGACTACAGCCAGTGGCTTTTCGATATCCTTTTTGAATATGATAAACGCAAGCCGGAACGCTTCAAATATCCCAGAGAGCAGGGCAAGCTTGCTGAGAGGCTTTTCGGAATATATATGACATACCTGAAAAACAAAACAGACATACCCTGGGCGGAGCTGCCAAGGGCGCACTTTGCCGCAGTGGGCGGGGTGACGGAGAAGAATCTCTCCTTTGACAAGAACCTTTACAGACTTTGTCCGCCGGGCTCCCGCAGGAGAGGGTTACTCCGCAAGCTCAAGGGCTGATATGCAGTCAGGGAGCACAGCTGCATCCGGGGCAGCAAACAATACGACAGCAGTGCAATAGGTGCTTGATGCATCGGTGCTTTGCAAAATAATAAAGGAGTGGAACTAACAATGTACGATTATCTGGTAGTAGGCGCAGGACTTTTTGGTTCTATCTTTGCCTATGAAGCAAACAAGAGAGGCAAGAAGGTACTTGTTATCGATAAGAGGGACCACATCGCAGGTAATATCTACTGCGAAAAGGTCGAGGGCATCAATGTCCACAAGTACGGCGCTCATATCTTCCATACAAACGACAAGAAGGTATGGGATTATATCAATCAGTTTGCAGAATTCAACAACTACATCAACTCTCCGATAGCAGTTTATAAGGACGAGCTTTATAACCTCCCCTTCAATATGAATACCTTCAGCCGTATGTGGAATATAAAAACTCCCGCTGAGGCTAAGAAGATCATTGCAGACCAGATCGCAGACCTTAACATAACAGATCCTCAGAATCTTGAGGAGCAGGCTCTCAGCCTTGCGGGCCGTGATGTATATGAAAAGCTGGTAAAGGGCTATACCGAGAAGCAGTGGGGTCGTTCCTGCACTGAGCTTCCTGCATTTATTATCAAGAGACTTCCTCTGCGTTTTACCTATGACAATAACTATTTCAACGCAAGATATCAGGGCATACCCATGGGCGGCTATACGGCTATCGTAGAGAAGATGCTTGAGGGTATAGATGTCCTCACAAACACTGATTATTTCGAGTGGATAAAGGACAATGCAGACAAGGTAAAGAAGACAGTATTCACAGGTCAGATCGACCGCTTCTTTGACTACAAGCTGGGTGTTCTGGAGTACCGCTCAGTCCGATTCGAGACAGAGGTGCTTGATACTGACAACTATCAGGGCAATGCAGTGGTAAACTACACTGAGAGAGAGGTGCCCTACACAAGGATCATCGAGCACAAGCACTTTGAGTTTGGCACACAGCCCAAGACTGTCATTTCAAGAGAGTATTCCTCAGAATGGAAGCCCGGCGTAGAGCCTTACTATCCTGTCAACAACGAAAAGAACAACAAGCTCTATGAGGAGTATAAAAAGCTTGCTGACGCAACTCCGGATGTTATCTTTGGCGGACGTCTCGGTCACTATAAGTATTATGATATGGATAAGGTTATCGACGTTGCACTTGCTGCTGTTGCTGAGGAGTTTGGTGACTGATAGGGTGTCCTCAGTCGAAGAACCTTTGTGACATTCTGAATTGGAGAATGTTGGATGAATGATTCATTATCGGTGATTCGCAGCGTTTTGTTCCCACGAAAGGAAATATGTGAAAAAACGGAGCTGTACTACCGCATAAGCGGCGGCTCCGTCCATCGCTGCGATGGGGAGACAAAACTGAATATCAGCGGCACAGTGACCTTTGATACCTATTTCAATTCACTTCCGCTGAAAAGATACAAGGAATACTGCAAGCCGTCAGCCCTGGTATTGAGGCTGAGAGTCTGCGGTTTCTTTGTTTTGCGTGTTTTTGGGGTAAAGGGAGCAGGAGAGAGCTTTTGTGAGGAGCTTGTTTTGGAGGAGAGCGCCGACATCAGCACTGTCTCTGAGCATACTGTGGATATAAGCAGGGCGCTGGAAAAGGACTATGAAAATGTTTATTTTTCCCTGTCCTCTGAGAAGGGAGAGCTTTACGGCGGCGAGTTCCTCTGCGGCAGCGAAAGGACCAATGACGTAAACATCGCTGTAGTGATCTGCACCTACCGCAGGGAGAAGTTTCTCCTGCATAATCACAGCGAGATACGCAGATACCTTGAAGGAAGCACTGTTTTTAACAGTGGGAATATACATTTTTACATTGTGGATAACGGCAGGACCCTTGACAGGGCTGCTATCGAGGATAGGTTTGTCACCCTTATCCCCAATGACAACACCGGCGGCAGCGGAGGCTTTACGAGGGGTTATCGTGAAGCAGTGAACAGCGGCAGGGGTTTTACCCATATACTTTTTATGGATGATGATATTGTCCTTGACTGCGAGATGCTGTTAAGGGTCTATTCTCTTATGAGGCTCAGGAGTCACGAATATTCCGACCTTGCGGCAGGCGGCACCATGCTGCTGCTTAGCGACCGTGTGACCCAGCATGAGGCGGGGGCACTTTGGGACGGTAAACGGCTCACCTCTATAGGCAAGGGGCTGGACATGACTGTCAGAGAGAATGTTTTTGGCACTGTCAGCTATCCCGAGGGAAGCTACAATGCCTGGTGGTTCTTCTGCTTTCCTGCGTCATGGCAGAAGGAGCACGGCTATCCTCTCCAGTTTTTCGTCAAGGAGGACGATATCGAGTATTCTCTCAGGTGTGCGTCTCATATAGCCGTCTTGGGTGGAATTGCTGTCTGGCATGATGATTTTGAGGGGAAGTATGACGGCTTTCAGGAGTATTACATAAAGCGCAATGAGCTTATCCTGACATCGGTGAACAACCAGAAGCCCTTTGGAATGTTTCAGGTCCGCAAGCTGATACTCAGCGTCATGAAGCAGACTGTCTATCAGAGGTATTTCCTGGCGGATATTATTTTCCGTGCTTATGACGACTACCTCAAGGGTTGGAAGCATTTCCTTGAGACCGATACAGCGGCGCTCAATGTGGAGCTTATGGCATCCTGCAAGCCGCTGCTCAGCGATGAGGAGCTTCTCAGTCAGGAGGGAGTGAGCTTTGACCGTGAAAAGTATGACAAAGCCCTGTCTGAGCCCGAAAGCCTCAAAAAACAGGCTCTTTCCATGAATGGTTATCTTATTCCAAAGGTGTTTTACCGGAAGGATAAGGACAATTACTCTATGACGGATCTTGCGGGCTGCCGGATAGTGAATTTCTACAAGCACAGCAGAGTGCTCCACTACGACTTATCGAGAGGTAAGGGGTATGTAACTGTCCAGAAAAAATCTCAGCTTTGGAAAAATATCTTTAAGCTGATGTATAAATCTGTAAAATTCCTGATAATGTATCCACACATCCGCAAGGGCTATAAGAATCACCTGAGTGATCTGACAAAATAAATGCTCCGGTGTTTTGGGCGTTTTTGCTGAAAAATGCGCTCCGGATAAAAAGCTATTGTGTTTTGCGGCAATGTGTGGTATGATATAGGGACGGAGGTGGTATAGATGCATGACAAGACAATGGTGTTCTCTCTGACGGACAACAGAGACGACAGTATCAGAGCAATTCTCACAACTGTATATAAGGCACTTGAAGAAAAGGGCTATAATCCAATCAACCAGATCGTAGGTTATATATTGTCAGAGGATCCGACGTATATCACCACACATAAGAATGCGAGATCCCTGATACGCAAGATCGACAGGGATGATCTTCTTGAGGTACTTTTGAAGAGCTACCTTAAACCATAATTGCTCCGATCAATATTCCCAACAATAAATATAGCATCACAGAAGGAGGCAGCTCATGTCTGAAGCAAAATTTTTTCAGTACAAAGGCAAGCCGCTGGTGCGCTGCGGAGATACTCTCTACTATGGTGACATGAAGGACAGCTATGTCATCAAGATGGTGGTAAAGTCCAAGCAGCCCTCAGCCGATCTGGAGGTTGCCGATAAGGTTTCCATCCAGCTCATCAGCACGGACCCGAACCTGAGTCCAAGGAAGGCAATAGTCAAGGCAAGTGAAAAGTCAAATCTGTTTCTTGCGATAGATATTGCAAGTGTCTGGCTGCAGAAGGCTTTGAAGGAAGCCGGCGCCTGATCCCAACAAAAGAAAAGCTCCCGACAGGATCATTTCCTGCCGGGAGTTTTTGTTGTAATAGTTTTGCTCAAGCCTTTTCAGCGGCAAGCTGCCGGCGCAGAGCCTGCGCTCCCAATTTCGCGTTGTATGTCATTGAGGCGCAATATTACAATTTCCGTGTGAAGATAGTATCATCTGCGAGGGTACAGTTTTGGTTCGTACACAGAGCGGAACGAAGTGAAGCGAACCCCGCGAATTGGGAGCGGAGGCTCTCCGCCCGCAAACAGCGTTTTCGGGGGTGTTGGGGGACCTTTTCGTAAAAGTCCCCCTGACCGCAGGTTACTGCTGCTTGATGGTAACGTTTTTCTTTGCGAGGTTGTCCATTACCTTGTCAACGATAGCCTGCACCTCTGTAGTTGAAAGGGTCCTCTCCGGTGATGAGAATACCAGCCTTACAGTAATCCTGTGGATATCGTCAGTGTCATAGGTGTCAACGATGGATGCGCTTTTGAGCAGCTCTCCGCCTTCCTTTTCCCAACATTCCTTGAGGTCTGAATAAAGCACGCCCTCAGGGATATCCATGCTCAGATCATATTCCATGGTGGGATACTTTGACGGCTCGTCATAATGGATTCCCTTATCACGGCAGCCGGCGAAGCTCTCTACATCAATTTCAGCAAACACGATGTTTGCCTTTTTGTCTATGTTCTTGCCAATGGTGGGATGAACTATGCCCATGACACCAAGCTCGGTGCCGTCCAGCAGTATTTTGTTGAGATTTACGGGATGCTCATAGCTGTGTGCGGGAGCTGTCTCCACAAAGGTAAGAGTGCTGTGCTTGATATTTGCTGCCATTGAAGCAAGTATGTCACGGAGCCTGAAATAAAGATCACGAATACTGCTTGTTTTGCTGAAAAGTGTGACAGCAAGCATTTTGTGCTCATCGCAAAGTCCGTTTTCATCAAGACCTTTTACCACTCTTCCGATCTCAAAGATTCCAAATTCCGGTGAGTAGGCTGTGTTGAGCTTTACCTGGCAAAGCTGAGTGGGAATGATGGAATTTCTCAGGGTCTGGATATTCGGGTTGGTGGCGTTTGCAAGCTTTACGTTATCCTCTACAGGAATACCCAGAGCCTTCAGCTCATCACTGTATGCCCATACATATGAGTGAAGCTCATGCAGAGCAAACTTCTTGACAAGAAGGTCCTTGATCCTTTCCTCATCGCTCTTTACCTTAGACATTCTGACAGGGTAGAGGGGAGAGCGTGTGGTGTTTATCTCAAAGTTGTCATAGCCATAGATTCTTGTTATCTCTTCTATGATATCAGCATTCATGGTTACGTCCTTGGTTATTCTCCAGGAGGGCACCTTTACACTAAACTCGTCACCGCTGTGCTCCACGCAGAAGCCAAGGCTTGTGAGGGTCTTGACAATAGTATCTCCGTCAATGCTGATTCCGGTATATCTGTCAACAAATTTCTGGTCAAAGGTCAGGGTTACAGGCGGGAACTTCACTGCATACTCATCTGTAAGCCTTGAAACGACACGCACATCTCCGTCATACTTCCTCAGCAGGAAGAGGAATCTTGCTATTGCAGGCACCGTCATCTCCGGGTCAAGACTCTTCTCATAGCGCATGGAAGCGTCAGTTCTATGGTTGAGCCTGACAGTGGACTTTCTCACAGAGGCAGCGTCAAAGTTAGCGGATTCAAGGGTCAGGGTGGTCGTATCCTCTACGATCTCCGAATCAAGACCTCCCATGATACCGGCAATTGCGACAGGTGTGTTGTCATTGCATATCATCAGGGTATTTTCGTCAATGTTTCTCTCAACGCCGTCAAGGGTCTTGAACACAAAGGGCTTGTCAAAGCGCTTTATCCTGATCTTTTCTACCTTTCTTGCATCAAAGGCGTGCATGGGCTGACCCATTTCCAGCATAAGATAGTTTGTAAGGTCTGTCAGATAGTTGATGGCCCTCATCCCGCAGTAGAACAGTCTTATGCGGATATTTACAGGGCTGACGCTCCTGCTGATATTCTCCACCTTCATTGTGCTGTAGCGCTTGCAGAGCGTGTCCTCGATCTTCATGTCTACCGCCGGGAGATCATCGTATACTGTAAGATCAGCAAGCTCCGGAGCCTTGAGCTCTCTTCCTGCAAGGGCGGCAAACTCCCTTGCTATGCCGTAGTGTCCCCAGAGGTCGGGACGGTTGGTGAGACTCTTGTTATCAACCTCAAAGATTATATCATCAATGTCATAAACGGACTTCAGATCTGTGCCAGTTGCCACCTCGTCTGTTATTTCCATAATGCCGGAGTGGTCATCGCTGATGCCCAGCTCGGCCTCACTGCAGCACATACCAAAGGAAGTGAATCCCGCAAGGTCTCTCGGAGCAATGGTTATCTCTCCGATTTTTGCCCCAAGCTTTGCAAAGGCGGTTTTCATGCCGACCCTTACGTTAGGTGCGCCGCAAACAACGTCGGTGAGCTGACCGTCGCCGGCATCGACCTTCAGCAGGTGGAGCTTCTTTGACTTGGGATGCTCCTCTACTGATTTTATTTCAGCGACAACTACTGCGCTGAGATCCTTACCCTTGAAAAAAATCTCGTTTTCCACCTCTGCAGTGGAAAGTGAAAATCTATGGATCAGGTCAAGCTTATCAAGCCCGCTGAGGTCAACAAAATCCTCGATCCAGTTCATTGATAAAAACATGTATTTTTTCCTCCCTTATTCATCGTCAGTGAACTGCGAAAGCGCCTTCAGGCTGCCGCTGTTGAGATCTCTTATGTCCTTGATGCCATACTTCATCATGGCAAGTCTTGTAAGACCCAGACCAAAGGCGAAGCCTGTGTACTTATCGGGGTCGATCCCGCCCTCACGCAGTACATTGGGATGTATCATACCGCAGGGGCAAAGCTCCAGCCAGCCGCTGTGCTTGCATGAGGGGCAGCCTGTGCCGCCGCAGATGAGACAGCTGATATCAAGCTCGAAGCCCGGCTCCACAAAGGGGAAGAAGCCCGGACGGAGCCTTACCCTGATATCCTTGCGGAATACCTCTGAGAGCATGGTCTTCATGAAGTATATCAGATTGGAGATGGAAATATCCTTGTCAACCATAACGCCCTCCATCTGGAAGAAGGTGTTTTCATGGCAGGCGTCGGTGGCTTCGTTACGGAAGCAGCGGCCGGGGAAGATGGCTCTTATGGGTGTGCCGTTCTCAATAAGGGCGGGGCCGTACTTTCTGAGGATAGCATTCTGAGCGGCTGAGGTCTGAGATTTGAGGAGCTGGCCGTTTGTCAGGTAGTAGGTGTCCTGCATATCCCTTGCGGGGTGGTGTTTTGGGATATTCAGGGATTCAAAGCACTCATAGTCAGTGACCACCTCTGAATAATCCTCAACAGTGAAGCCCATTGACTTGAATATTCTTTCGCACTGCCTCTGCACAAGGGTGATAGGATGATATGAGCCGCAGCTGCAGGCCGATGGTGTTGTGATATCAAACTTAGGCATTGCCTTGATTTCAAGCTCTATCTGCTTTTTCTTCAGCTCCTCGGTTCTTTCCTCGATCCTCTGAGCGGCATATTCCTTGAGCTTGTTCACCTCGGCGCCGAAGGTCTTTCTCTGCTCTGCAGCAAGATCCTTCATTCCCTTTACAAGGCTTGTAATGCTGCCCTTCTTGCCCAGATAGCCTACTCTTATGGCGTCAAGACCCATAAGGTCAGCGGCTTCCGAGACCTTGCTTTCCAATTCTTCCTTTAGCTTTAAAATTCTTTCGTCCATAGTAACCTCCGATATTAATAATTCTTCGGAAAAATAAAAGCCCCTGCGCAAAACACGCAGGGACGAATTATTTCCGTGGTACCACCCTGATTTCCGCCTGAGCGGACTCTCACCAGTGAATAACGACACCAACCGTCACGGCCTACACTGACACCTGTCATTTCAGCCGCACCGCTCAGAAGTGAACTTCATTACATTTCTTCCGCACCCCTCTCAGCCTTGGGGCGCTCTCTGTAGGCGATCCTGTAACTACTCTCTTCGTCAGGGCGTTTGACTACGATACGAGCATCATTATATCACACATTTTCGGATTTTTCAAGTGGCAGTCTGCAGCTTTCCGTCTCACTTATTACGTTTGCAGGAAAAGCTGTTTGTGTGGGTGTCAAAGCTTACTGAGTCAACCAATGACTTTGTCAGCTTATTATAAACAACGATATTAAGACCCCGTTCGTTGACCGAATAGTTTTTGCCGTTGATATCTATCACTGCTTCATTTCCGTTTTTATAGACACGGCTTGTAATGTGCAGTCTGTTTGGTCCTATATCAGTGTCAAAGACTATCGGCTCCTCATTCTGGCCAAGCTGTTCATATACCACGCTGCCGTTGTTGATGACCGCAACATAGCTGTGTCCATGCTGACCTTCAAGATTAGTTTTCAGCCCCAGCAGGTTGAGGTCTGCAACGATAGAGGAATTCATTGCAAGTCCGGGAGTGTCCTTCACTGAGATGACAATGATATTTCCGGTCCTGTTGTCCTTGAGAGAGGGGATATAGTCCTTGATGTCGGTTTTTGCAGAGAGCTTTGGCGTCATGGTTGAGTTCATGCTTATGATGAGTTCTCTGAGACTGTTTATCTCCTTTTTCTGCTCATCAATAAGATCACGCATGATGTCATATTCTGTCATGGCAGCCAACTTGGGTGCAGCAAGGGCATCCTTGAGCCACCTGAGACAGCGTTCACGCTCAGTGTTGAGGAGTGTATAGACCTTATCATAGTCAATTGGCTCATCAAAGCGTGTCATATCAAAATCTGAGAGGTCGGTTATCAGCCTGTCCTCAATACCGAGCATCTTGGCAAGAGAAAAGAACCTCGAAGCGCCGCGTGTTTCGTTGACGATAGCAACAAAGGGTTTTTTCATCAGGATTGCAAAGCACATACCGTGGAAGGAATCCGTCACGAAGAAATCACAGTTTGCAATGCTCTGCAGTCTTTCCTCGGTGCAAAGCGGAGTCTTGTACAGGTCGCCAAGGGGTGCATAGTAGGGCTTTTGTCTCTGATATTCAGAAAATACCTCCGACTCTGCTTCATATTTGTCCATGAAGTAGCGTACAAAATAAGCCTTTTCTTCTGAGGGATCAAGAATATAGGCGCTGATGAGCTTTTCCGGAGTCTTGCGCTTGCAGCGGTTGATGAGAGTCTGATAATGCTTCATGTCGCAGAGGAAAACAGGGTCAAGCACCCAGTCGGCATTTTCAACGCCGTAGATTTCCTTTGCGGTCCTGACGCCGCTGTCCTCACGGCAGGAGAAGTAATCAAAGCGTCTCAGGAAGAAAGCAAGCTCACTGTGCACCTGGGGATTGCCGTAGGTGCGTCCAAAGGAGGCGGAATAGGCGATCTTCTTCTTTGAATCGCTGACCCAGTCAAGGGAGGTGTATTTTTCGAGAGCGGTGTAAAGATTATAGTTAAACAGCTTGTCGGAGCCGACAACAAACATATCGCATTTGTTGTTGAGGTGTCGCCTCATCTCGTCCTTGTTGCTGTAGGTCTTTGAAACCGAATAGGAGGGATACAGAGGTGCAAGGTGTATCTTGCCGTAGGCGTCGGTTACCTTGTCGATGTTTTTTGCGGTCTGGGGACGCTCGATCATAAGAGTGGAGTAACCCAGATCCTCAAGCACATGGTAGAGCGCATAATGAGTCATGGCGCCGCCGAAATTAGTGGCATAGAAATTGACTGCAAGACCCACATCGTATTGACTTTTGGTGACCATCCTCACGCTATCCGCAAGGCTGTGGCTGCGCAGCAGGTTCATAAACCTCTCACGCATCGGATTTGCGGGATTTAAGGCGCTGAGGCGGTTCTTTTTGATATCGTCGGTCTTTATCTTCATCAGCTTGCGCTTGAAAAGGCGGTGCCTTATGGAATCATAAAGCTGTCTGCCCTTGGGGTTGTTCACGAATACTAAAGATGTGCCCAGTCTGTCGGACATTCCCGGCTCTATCTCGCTAATGTCCCAGAAATCGCCTATGGACAGATCGCCCTGACGTGGGAACTCACAGAACGCACAGTCTGAGCAGGACTTTCTGAGAGCAAGCCTGTCGTGATAAGCGTGTTCAAAGGGATCATCGTCCCTGAGAGTGCCTTCATATTCCCTGCCGTTGTCAAACTGAATGCGGATAGAGTGATTGCTCGCAATGCCCGGGCGCTTTTTGTTGCGGAAGAAAACATGGACAGGCTTTGGCGGCTCGTCATCAGTGGAAACAGAGGGCAGGAGAGAGATTTCTTCTACGTAGGTTTTCAGCAGCTTCTGAGAGGGTACGCCGTTGCAGACAACATCCACAGTGTACAGGTTGTCATAGTCCTTTTCAAGGAAAGCGTATAGACCTGCGACCTGACAGGGAGTGCCTGTAAACATTACATTCTTTTCGTCATCCAGCAGTTTTTTAATGTCACGATAGAGCATCCCGATATTGCTCTGTGCATACTTGGCTTTTCGCATGGGGATGATATCATTGGTGTTGTCGGCGATTTTGTGGCGGATTTCCATGTCGCCGCTGTCAAGAACCGCACCGCATACATAGCCGCCCTTTTCAATGAAGCCCTCGGCAAGCACGCTGAACATTCCTCCTGCTGAGCTTTGACGGCGAACATCGTTCTGAGCCATAGCTGAATATATCTCAGGAGTCGGGACGTTTCTCACCGCAGTATTTAGAGCAGGGCAAATATCTATGCACTTGCCGCATTTTTTGCATCTTTCACTGTCCACAAAGGGCATGATGAAGCCGTCCCGGTTTTCCTTCATGCTAATGGCATTTTCGGGGCATATATTCATGCAGGCAGAGCATCCGGTGCACACATCCTCCGGCAAACCCGCAACTGTTTCGGGATCACCGTCCTGCATCTTGTTCGTTCTCACTCTGGGATACTCATTTTCAATGGGCTTGGCCCTCTTTTCGGATTCTATGGCGTTTTTCAGCCAATCGTATGAGACCTTTGACTTCTCGTCAATGATCTTCCACACCTTTTCATAGTCGATCTTCTGGGCAAGGATATCCCTGATGCGTTTTTCGATGACATCCGGGGAAATATCCTCCTTATCAATGTTAATCAGTCGGTTTTCAAGCCCGACTGTAGCAAGCAGTGTCTTAAAGCGGGCAAGGCTTTGTCCCTGATTGACTATGCACACAAAGGGACGTCCAAATATGATAGAGAAGCACAGTCCGTGGAAGGAGTCTCCCACATAGCACTGGGTGTGCTCAAAATATCTGAGCCAATCCTCTACAGAGAGATCCTTTACAGCGGGAAGCCCTGTCTTTATAGTAAAGTTATCCGGATTGTTGGGGTTTGGCAGACAGTAATATTTACAGTCAAGTATTTCTGCGATCTTGAGGAAGAGTCTGGCCTTTTCCTCGCCGGGGCCGAGAAAATAACTGGAAATATATCTTTCCTTTTCATCCACAGAAGAGTTAGCCGCAAGGTCGTGATAGACCTGCCTGTCGCACAGGAACACAGGATCCATGATCTTGTCCGCATCACAATGGAAGGAATCACGGCAGATCTTTACAGCCTCATCCTCTCTCACACCGATATAATCGAATTTCTTCATGAAGTGCTCAGACCACATCCGGTCTCCCTCAGGAGCTTCATATCCTTCGCCAAAGGAGCTTGCCATAGCGATCTTTTTCTTGTCGTCGTTTGCAAAGTCAAGGAAGAAGAACTGTCCGGCATCCCGGCCGCAGATATAGTAATGCCATACTACGTCCGAGCCGACTATAAAGGTATTGATGCTTTTGTTAAGAACCTTATAGTCAATTGAGCTGTGATAGCACTTTGTGACATTGTTCTCACAATACTTATATATAAACCTGTTGGCTATGGTATCCTTATCGGCATATTTCTGACGCCAAAGCACCTCAGGCTTGTTTACCATTACCGCACTGTAGCCCATTTTTTTAACCACGTCATACAATGCGTAATAGGTCAAAACAGACCCATAGTTCAGGCCATACCACAGACCGACTATTCCTATATCATACTGCTTTTCCAGTGCTTCGTTATTTCCGGGTACTTCGGGATTGCTCATAGATACAACTCCTTTATTCTTTATTTGCAATACGGGGATGACAGTGGGTTCCCGCATGTTCTATTCAGCCGCATCCGGAGCACCGTTTTCCGGTGCGATCCTTGGGTTTATTTCAGATCAAGATAATTCTTCCAGAACTCAAGCTCCATAAGCTCGTGTCCCCGATTAAAGAAGGCCCTGACGGTCTTGCGGTATTTTGTTCTGGATTTCATGTCAAGCTTCCACAGTCTCATCATCAGACGCAGTGTGTCCTTTGAGCTTTTTTCGGTGACGAATGCACGTCTGCTTGAAAAATCGTAATGCAGCACCCTATGAGCACGGTAGAAGTTTACAGGTCTTGCAGTAAAGGTGGGGGCGATAACAGGCATTTCGTTTTCAGGTCTCTTCTGACAGGGAAGCACCAAGCCGTTAGCGGTGAGCTTTCTCCATTTTCTTGTGATCCAGTTAGGCTCCGGAGTCTTGCAGGCACGCTCATATTCCGGATAGCTAAAGGGCATTGAAATGTCGTTTATATCCTGCAGCTTATAGCCTCTGCTTATGACGCTTTTGTGCAGCTCCTCGCCGTCCTGAGCCATGAGCCAGTCGATACCCTTAAAGAAATCCTCTGCTCCGTCCAGAAGCAGCTCGGCGTTCTTATATCTGTAGAATACCAGCTCACGCTTGACCTGCTTTGCCAGATCATTTATGAACATTTTCCTTTTGTATTTAAGGTCATGCACAGAGTTGTCGATCAGCCTGTTCCTGAAAATGTAATAATACATGGATGAGGAATACTTATTTTCAAAGGGCTCGTGCCATACGCAGATACCGTTCATGAGAATAAGGTTTTTCAGATTTCTCAGGCCATACTCCACGTCATCGCCTCTGATGAAGATAGGCAGGGGAAGGTTCTTTTCGGTGACGATGTCGGCAGGGAAGGCACAGTACCACCAGGCGTTGTATTCTGTTTTTTCTTCAAACTCATTATAAAGGCAGGCCTCTACCTCGCTCAGGTCAAGACCTGATTTGTGTGATATCAGATATCCCTTGTTCCATCTTGCGCCGTTCTCTGTCTGTATGTTCTGGGTGTCCAGCCTGAGCATAGCGCCTCCAACAAAGGCATCCTTATATTCATCCTTGAGAAGTGAGAGTATCACAAAGGTCCTGTATATTGAATCGGGATTGATTATTATGTCATCGTCCATTACCAGCACATGAGTGATTTTCCGCTGCTCACGGCACTTCATTATCTCGATCATGCCTCTTGTAAAGCCTCCGGCTCCTCCGGTGTTCTTATTCGGGAAAACGTGCACCTTGTCACAGAGCAGCACTTCCTTAGGGTCAAGGGTCTTGGCGTTATCAGAAATGAAAATCTCAATACTGTCCTTCATGCCGGACTCAGGATTATTGAGGAAGCACTCATAAAGCTCCTTTACGTTTTTGATGACAAATACCTCACGTTTAAAGGTGCAGATATCAAGAGCAAGCTTCACGGGTCTTACGTCTTCCGGAGCCACCTCACCCTCATACCAGCCGTCCAGCAGGGTGCCGGTCTCACTCAGACAGGTGACCTGGAAGCAAAAAACACCGTTGTTGGATTCGCTTTCAAAGGGGAATGTATAGACTCCTTCTTCATCCTCCCGGCCAAAGCTCTGTTCAAGGAGATATTTTGTGGTAATGCTGTCAAGATTTTTCTCCTTGCGCATAAGAATGATCCTGAAAAAGCCTCTGACGCGCAGAGAAATGCTTATCCTTTTAACCTTTGTGTATTTGAACCATTTTTCAGCGGAGCAGCCGTTGAAATAGGTATCGAAGGTCAGCGTTGAATTTCGGTGCATATCGGTGGCTTTCTTTTCCCAGGTGAAGTCGATCTCGCCTTCACCCTCTCTGCGAAAGTACATTTCCTCTTCAGTACAGATACCCGTCTGCGGAAAAAGCAGGCTTTGCAGCTTCATATCATACACTCCTAAATCTTATACTGCTATATGAATTTATAAACTCTGACACTTTATTGTAACATTAAAGCCGCCAATAATCAAGCTTCACAGGGAAAAACGGGCAGGGAATTATTTAGAAAAATAGTGCATGGCAGTGTGTTTTTTTGTTGTATTATTCTTCCGGCAGATCCTTCCGAGAGAGTATCCGCCGTCTTTTTTCTGATCAAAGCGCATTTTTCGCTCATTTATTCATCAACGCTGTGATATATATAATGTACATTACTTTCCGGCAATGCTTTCCGGAAAAGATACCTACAAACAAAGAGGAGAGATCATCTTGCCGACCGCTGCTTTGCCCCGATCACAGGCCTGCTCAATACTATGCTCTGTGCTTAACCGGAACGATATTATCTATGATGTAAAAAGCGATAACTCCGTCACCTGTCTGGTCTGTGCAGGTGACAAGGACATACCCATCACCTTTTCCATCGATACCTCCAGAATGCTCGTGACCCTGCTTGCCCCTGTCAGCTGCTGTATCACAGCCGATATCACTACTGACATTGCCCTTGCGGTGTGCATGATAAACGATATGATATCCGAGGGCTCCTTTTGCTTTGATGTGACCGCCGGGCTTGTATATTACCGCCTTACCCAGAGCTATTACAACCAGGGGCAGTCAGAGGCACTCTATGAATATATGCTCTCCTGTGCCGCCGAACTAATCGAGGAATACCGTCCCAGGCTTAAAAGATTGCTCATTCATTCACCGAGACGGTCTTAAACCCAGCCCTGCCGCATATCTATTTTAATATAATAGGGAAAAGGGGCGGTGGATTTGTATTTTATACTCAGGAAAAAAACAATAATCACGGCATTGCTGTTTATCCCTGCACTTGTGCTGGTGATGCTTCTCGGCGCAGGTCTGACATCAGGGAATGTCGTAGAAACAGCGGCATCGGACAATAACTGGGGTCTGAGCTTCAACACCTCTGACGGGATCCCAAGGGGTAATGCTTCAAATGATGAGCTGCAAAAATATGACGCCCTTTATCTTGGGGACACCTCACAAAAGACGATTTATCTGACCTTTGATGCGGGTTATGAAAACGGCTATACCGCACAGATCCTTGATACTCTTAAAAAGCATAATGTAAAGGCGACATTCTTTCTCGTGGGAAACTTTATCAGCTCATCTCCCGAGCTTGTAAAGAGGATGGTCGATGAAGGTCACACGGTTGGCAATCATACCATGACCCATCCCGACATGGCGTCCATTTCTGACAAGGAGAGCTTCAGTAAGGAACTGACGGAGCTTGAGGAATTGTACAAGGAAGCCACGGGTCAGGATATGAAGAAGCTCTATCGTCCTCCTCAGGGAAAATTCAGCACCGATAACCTCAAGATGGCAAAGAGTATGGGTTATCATACAGTGTTCTGGAGCCTTGCATACGTTGACTGGTACAACGAGGCTCAGCCTACACGGGAGGAAGCCTTTGACAAGCTGATACCCCGCATCCACAACGGGGCTGTAGTGCTGCTTCACAGTACATCCGAGACAAACTGCAATATTCTTGATGAGCTGCTCACAAAGTGGGAAGAGATGGGCTACACCTTCGGAGATATAAAAGATTTGACAGGAGTTTAGCAGCACCTGATACACTTAGGTGAGAAACTGTGATAATAGTGCGAAATTTTGCTTTGTAAAGTAGATAACTGTGTAATATGCCTGCTAATTATAAAAAAACAAGCAATAAATTAGGCATCTTTTATGATGAATAATTTTGCTAATTGTATTATAATATCACCACAGGCATTTTGCTTAGGCGAAAGTGCCGATGAAAACAACAATGAAGGGATGTCGTAAACAATGAGATCAAACATTAAAAAGCTGATTGCTATTGCCCTTGTAGTGGGCATGATAGCTTGTGCTGGCGCAGGCTGCGGAAAAAAGGACGATAAAAAGGCCGAGAGCAGCACAACATCCGCACAGAGCACAACAGAGTCAAAGACAGAAGAGTCAAAGACAGAAGAGTCCAAGACAGAAGAGTCCAAGACTGAGGAGTCAAAGACTGAGGAGTCAAAGACCGAGGAGAGCAGTGAAGCTTCTTCAGAACAGCCTTCACAGGCTTCCGCATATGCTGCTGAGGATGTAGCAGGCACTTATGTATTAGGTGCAGGAGCAGAGATAGTCGCTTCCTTTACCCTTGCTGTTGACGGTACCGCAGGAGCAGAGATAGTCGCTTCCTTTACCCTTGCTGTTGACGGTACCGCATCAGCTACAAATGCAGAGGGCGAGACCAGAGAGGGCACATGGACAATGGAAGGCGCTGTATTAACTCTCGTTACAGGTGACACCCAGCTGTTTACATTTGACGGCACAAATCTTACAAGCCAGGAGAATCCTGCATATGTCTTTACAAAGGCAGCTGCTCCTGAGCAGGAGTAAGTTTAGCTTATTGCAGTGCACACTGCTGTCACAGGTGACGATGTGACCGGTAGGTCATTTGTTCCCTGTGAGAACGTATGTGTTTTTCCTTATCCGGATCCGGCAGTTTTTTGATTGCACGATCCTTTTACACAAAAATATCAGGCATGGTAAGCTTATCACTTGCCATGCCTGATTTTTATTCTTCTTCGGCTTTGGTTTTTTGAGCCTTGATGACCTTGAGTCGGGAGAACTCCTCACGCTCCTTCTCTTCGAGAGCATCGGAGATAAACTTTACTGTCTCCTCAAATTTTGGTATCATTATGTTTTTGAGTGCATTCGCCCTCTTCTGCGTCTTTTTGATCGAGTCGGCAAGACGGTAAACGCTGTTTTCGATTTCCGCCAAGTGAGCGGAAAGGCGCTTTACCTCTCTGAAACATACATAGGCTTCGTCAAAGGCCGAGTTTGTGACTCCAAGACCGTAATAAAGAGTTTTTTCCACCGGGCTTTCATCAATGGTCACAATAGGTATCTCAACGCCCATTACACTTCTGTAGCTGAGCCTCAGGGAATCGTCCTCAGGCACTGACTTTGCGATAGCGTCGATATATCCCATGGTAATGTTTGCCCTCTGAAGCGCAAGATAGGCCTTGCTGAAGGTCTGGTCGATCTTTGTCTGTATCTCTGTGGCCTTGTCTATCAGAGTCATCATTTCACGGACGAGAATGTTGCGCTTCTTGTCGAGAAGCTCATAGCCCGTTCTGGCCAGTGACAGAGACTTTTTTGAGGTCATCAGATTTCCTTTTGTGGGTACTGCCTGAACAGCCACTATTCTCACTCCTTGCTATCAAGCGTCATCGTCATCCTTGCCCACGCCATGCTCGGATGCAAAGGTGTGGAAGCTCAGGTTTTCCTTGTCCTCAATGTAATATTTGTCAAGCAGTGCGTCGTCCACACGATCAAGCTCTGATCTCGGAAGTGTGGAGAGAAGCTTCCAGCCAAGGTCGAGGCTTTGTTCGACGGTTCTGTTCTCATGGAAGCCCTGATTTACAAAGTATTGCTCAAACAGCTTGCCAAACTCCATATATTTCTTATCTACAGGGGAAAGCTCCTCTTCACCGATGACGGATGCCAGTGATCTTGCGTCCTGCACTCTTGCATAGGATGCAAAAAGCTGGTTGGCAAGGGGCTGATGGTCTGCCCTTGTGTAGCCCTGACCAATACCGTCCTTCATAAGTCTTGACAGTGAAGGCAGCACCGATACGGGAGGATAGAAGCCTGCACCTTCGAGCTGTCTGTCCAGTACTATCTGACCCTCTGTAATGTATCCCGTCAGGTCCGGCACAGGGTGGGTGATATCATCGTTGGGCATGGTCAGTATCGGTATCTGAGTTACAGACCCGCTGCTGCCCTTTATCATTCCGGCACGCTCATAAAGTGAGGCAAGATCGGAATAAAGATATCCGGGGAAGCCCTTTCTGCCGGGGATCTCTCCCTTTGACGAGGAGAACTCACGCAGAGCCTCGGCATAGGAAGTAATATCCGTCATTATGACAAGAACGTGCATATTACATTCAAAGGCAAGATATTCTGCGGCTGTGAGAGCGCATCTTGGGGTCAGTGTCCTCTCGATGATAGGATCGTTTGCAAGATTGAGGAACATCACAACTCTTGAGAGGACTCCGCTTTCGTCAAAGCTCCGTCTAAAGTAATCAGCGACGTCGTTTTTTACGCCCATGGCCGCAAAGACGATGCCGAATTTGTTGTCGCCGTCAGCATCGGCTATTTTTGCCTGTCTGACGATCTGAACGGCAAGCTCGTTGTGCTTCATACCTGATCCGGAGAATATAGGCAGCTTCTGCCCACGGATAAGCGTCATCAGGGTATCTATCGTGGAGATACCTGTATTAATATAGTTTCTCGGATAAACACGAGAAACCGGGTTCATCGGTATGCCGTTGACATTTGCCCTCTTAACGGGATAAATCTCTCCAAGACCGTCGATGGGTCTGCCGGCACCGTTAAAGACACGCCCCATTATTTCAGGAGAAAGTGCAAGCTCCATAGGTCTTGCCATGAGACGTGTGCGGGTGTTATCAAGAGAAATGGATTTAGTGCCCTCAAAGACCTGAACGACTATCCTTTTGCCGTCTATCTGAACTATCCTTCCATGGCGGTAAAGACCGTTCTCCAGGCGGATATCCACCATCTCCTCAAAGGAAGCGTTTTCAACGCCGTCAAGCACGATCAGAGATCCGTTTATCTCCTTGACACCGATATAATCAAGAATCATTCATTTCACTTCCAATACAAATAGATAATTGTTCGCCATTCCGCCCGTCAAGCAAGACTTGCCAGGGCGGAGTCAATGTCTGAGATAAGGGTGTCGAATAGCTCCGGTTTTGAGTTGGGAATGTCATACTTCATTTTTGCGAGACGCTCAAACAGTCCCAGCTCCATTATGCGGGAGATAGGTATTGCAGCCGCAATGATCTTGCGGGATCTTGAATAAAGATGGAGTATTGCTTTCATCATCAGCTTCTGCTTTTCGAGGGGAACAAAGGTGTCATCGGCATGAAAGGCGTTTTGCTGCAGGAAGCCTACACGGATAGCCTTGGCTATCTCGATGACCAGCTTCTGGTCGTCGGGCAGAACGTCCGAGCCTATGAGCTTGACGATCTCCATGAGAGAGCTTTCCTCGTGAAGTATCGACGTGATCTTGTTCCTGTATTTTATGAAATCGTCTCCCAGGTTCTTGCGGAACCAGGGGTCAAGGTCTGTGAAATACTCGCTGTAGCTGTTCATCCAGTTGATGGCAGGATAGTGACGGGCATAGGCAAGAGACTTGTCAAGAGCCCAGAAGCAGCGTGTAAATCGTTTTGTGTTCTGGGTCACAGGCTCGGAAAAGTCAGAGCCCTGGGGAGACACGGCGCCGATGATAGTGACCGATCCCTCTGTGCCGCAAAGCGTATCCACTCTGCCGGCTCTCTCATAAAACTCGGAAAGACGGGAGGGGAGGTATGCAGGGAAGCCTTCTTCGGCGGGCATTTCCTCCAGACGACCAGAGATCTCACGCAGAGCCTCCGCCCATCTCGATGTGGAATCAGCCATGATAGCTACATGATAGCCCATGTCACGGTAGTATTCCGCAAGAGTAAGACCTGTGTAGATGGAGGCTTCACGTGCGGCAACAGGCATATTAGAGGTATTGGCGATGAGCACTGTCCTGTCTGTCATGGGTCTGCCTGATTTCGGGTCAACAAGCTCCGAAAATTCATCAAGCACCTGGCTCATTTCGTTTCCACGCTCGCCGCAGCCTACATAGACGATAATATCGGCGTCGCACCATTTAGCAAGCTGGTGCTGGGTCATGGTTTTGCCTGTGCCAAAGCCTCCGGGAATGGCAGCTGTTCCGCCCTTTGAGATGGGGAACATGGTGTCGATGACCCTCTGACCCGTTATCAGCGGCACGGTGGCGGGAAGTCTGCTCCTGCAGGGGCGGGCACTTCTGATGGGCCATTTCTGGCAGAGAGTAAGCTCGTGGTCTGTGCCGCTCTTGTCCCTTATGGTGACTATCGTATCCATAAGCTTATATTTTCCGTTTTTTGCGACCCTGACAACAGTACCACCAAGCTCCGGAGGCACTATAAACCGGTGCTCGATTATTGCCGTTTCAGGGCAGGTGGCATAGATCATTCCACCGGTGAGACTGTCGCCGACGCTCACCTTTACGGTAACGTCCCACTCTTTTTCCAGATCGAGAGGAGACACTGCCGCACCCCTCGAGATAAAGGAGCCGCTTGCTTCCTCGATAGCTTTCAGAGGACGTTCTATGCCGTCAAATATGTTATCGATTATTCCGGGACCCAGCAGCACATTCATGGGAGCGCCAGTGCCTGTAACAGGGTCTCCGGGCTTTAGTCCCGTTGTTTCTTCATAAACCTGAACAGTTGTGTATTTGTCGTTTATGCCGATGATCTCGCCCACGAGACGCTGCTCGCCGACATAGACCATCTCCATCATTGAAAAGCTTCGGGTGTTTCTGACGGTAACAACAGGACCGTTTATTCCATAAATAACGTCTTTGGTTGCCATTTATCAAATCATTCCTTTTTTAAGGCCTCACCAGAAAAGCTTCGTCCCTGTCGGGGCGTTTTCCCTCCGGAAAGCATCGAAGCAGCTCTGTGGATCAGATGCTCCGACTCAATGCAGCTTACAGGCGCTGCCTTCATTTTTCAACAACGGTCAGACCCGAATGCTCGTGGAACCAATCACGCTGATAGGACAGCTTAGTGTCCAGTGTTTCGTCAGCTATCAGTCCCATGCTCCGGCTCACTCCCGTGATACCGCCGATCATGATGTCGTCAGATGCAGCGATCTCGCAGCCTGAAGGGAATAGCTCCTTCAGCCTCTTTTCAAATCTGAGATCACATTCTCTGACATAGAGCACGATGTCCTCTGATTTCAGCACACTGCTGATCTCCTTTGCACTGTCCAGCAGAAGAGAGGCATACTTATCTGTTTTTGTGAACTCTATGAGCCTCTGCTTGGCCTTATCAAAGACCTCGTCCTCGATTTCCCTGCGTCTTTCAAATATCCTTTTGCGGAAGTCGGATTCGGCCTTTGATATCTGTCCGGAAATTTCCGCATTGATATCGGCCATTTCCTTCTGTACCAGGTCATAGGCCTCCTTGAGACCCTCCTCCTCCGCTGTGTTCAGCTCTCTCTCCTGAAACTCCTCGGCTTCGGACCTGAGCTTACCACGCTGTTCTTCTGCATATTTTTCTATAGCCTTCAGAAAATTGTCTGTTTTGCTGACCGTATCGGGCATGATCTCACCTCCGTACAGTATCAGATTTTAACGCCGATGGCCTCTCTTACGTAGCGGGTGATGGAATCCTTTGCACGTCCGCTGCCGTGTCTGTCGGGCACCTCAACAATGAGCGGCTGCTTTCTTTTCAGCTTGAGGTCATACACAAGCTCAGGACACAGGCTCACCAGTCTTTCCGTCATAAGGATGACCGCTACGTCCTCCATATCCATGGCTTTTTCGAGAGCCTCCCTGACCTCGCTGTCCTCATGCACAACAACGCCGTCAATGCCGGCCAGGTGCATACCCATCAGTGTATCCACGTTGTCGCTGATCAGATAAAACTTCATTATGACCGATCCTTTCCTTTGATTGGCGACCTGACCAACACATGGCAGGACCATGAATGGATCAGACCTTGCTTATGATAAGAATGGAGACAAGAAGTCCATAGAGAGCAACGCCCTCGCCGAGAGCAACGAAGATAAGAGCCTTACCAAAGGCCTTGGGATCCTCGCTGGTTGCTCCGATAGCCGCAGGTGCTGCGTTTCCTACTGCTATGCCTCCGCCTATGCCGGAAATACCGGTCGCCAGAGCTGCGCCGACCATTGCAAGACCGAATGCCATGCCGTCCTTGGGAGCTGCTGCGGCCGCTTCTGCGGCAGCGGCGGGATCACCCTCGGCAGCAAAGGCGGTTATAGCGGCCACTGTGAGACATACGGCACCTACAGCGGCAAAGGATGCGATCTGTGAGAGGACCGCTCTTTTTCTCGTGTGTCTGCCGGTTGTGACTGTCTTATATGCGTAGATCACAGAGCCGACGAGGAATAAAACTGGTACAGTCAGCAGTATATAATCCAGAATAGCCATAATTGGAACCTCCGTTAATCAATCTTGAATTTATTTCGTCCTCTTTGCCACAACTGGTGTAAAGGGACGGCCTTCACCGATGTAGAAGCGGCTGAATATCTCGTAGTAATCGAGTCTCAGCACCTGGATAGCGACAAGAAGCGCCTCCAGAGCCATTACGATGCCGTTTCCGATGATGAGTATGAGGGTATAGCCGACTACTCCGCCGACCATCTCCGCCAGGGTGAAAACCACGAGCATCATGCCCGCATGGACGAGGATATATGCTCCCACACGAAGGAAGGACATGGTGTTGGTGACATAGCTGAGGCACATCTCAAACAGCTCAAAGAAGCTCTGCACACAATACTCTCCCCAGCTGTGGGGCTGCCAGTCCTTCTTTTTCTTGCAAAGCCTACCCAGAGGCTCTCTCAGGAACATGAGTATCAGCGGCAGGACTATAAGGCCAAGTATGTAGGCAGTATTCATCACCTCAAGACCCAAGAGCATCTGACATACAAGACCTGCCACCAGGGAAACGTAAAAGACAAAGCCTGCAATGCCGTTTGCCCCGAAAAATGCGCTTTCATAGTCACGCCGCTTGAGGGATGACACGATATTTACGAGCATTGCGGCGGCGATGGTGACTACGCCTATAGCAACAGAACCGTAGATGATGAGATTGATACTTTCGGGCTTCATGACCTCGATCAGCTTGCCCGGAGTGCCGAAAAGCTTTTGATGTATCGGCGTGAGCAGATCCTCAAAGCCAAACACAGAGCCGTACAGGAAACCGAAGATCATTCCCATTATTCCGCAGGGGACAAGTATCCGTCCGATCTCCATTTTTTTCAGCTTGTACATCAGTGCGCCGACAATGGCAACAACAAGCCCCTGACCCACGTCTCCGAACATAATGCCGAAGAAAAGGGTATAGGTGATAGCCACAAAGGTGGTGGGATCCACCTCGTTATGGCAGGGCAGTCCATACATTTTGACGTAAAACTCAAACCGCCTGATAAAGGGCGGACTTTTCATGATGACCGGGGGCTTGACATTTTTGATGTCCTTGGCATCCGTCACCGAAAACTCCACGCTTTTGATGGCGTTGAGCTTTGAAGTGAGCTCCTTTTCCTTATCTGCAGGAACCCAGCCTGCGAGGATGAAGCTTTTGTTATAGCGGTAGGCAAAGCGTTTTATCTCATTGTAGGATTCAAGCTCGGAAAGCTTTGTATAGCATTCCTGACATTTTTGTTTTTCATCCTTCCAGAAGGAATCACTAACGCTCTGGATCTCCTTGAGCTTTTCTTTAAGCTCGTCTTGCTCTGCCTGTAATGATTTGAGATAGTCGTCGGGTTTTCCCGCAATAGGCGGCACCTCAAGACGCTCAAAGAACAGTGAGGAGAAAATCCTGTCGATCTCGTCCTTCTGTTCGGGTATCGTGAAATAAGCGCCCCAGTAATGGGTGTCGTCATTGGTGAAGGGGAAGAAAATGGCGTATTGGTTAGACGAATACTCTGAGAGCTTTTCATAGCTTTCCTTGGGCAGTCTGCCGAAGCTGGGTGTGATATATTTACAGCCGGCGATCTCCGAAAAGTCCAGATCGCAGCCCTTGAAGTGTTCCACCTGTTCGATTGACCGCCTGTAGTCGTCTATCTTCTGCTCGATAAGCAGCTTTTGGGTCAGCATATCCTCGGTTTTTTCCACAAAGCTGTTTACATAATCAAGCACATCGCTTTCTGTCAGCTCTGTTTCGGAGTTATCTGCATATCCAAGCTCAAAGCCCGCTGTTTTGCAGGTGCTTTTGAGCTGCTGCATGGGTTGTGCGTAGGGGTTCTTGTCATTCAGCGGCACGAAGTTTTTTGTGTCGGAATAAAAGGACATAGCGTCGTCCGGCTGAAATGCACAGGAATCGCCGCAAAGCCTGACAACATTGTCAAGCTCCGGCATCAAGCCGATGATACTGATAGCCTTGACCGATTTTACAGACAAAGTATCACCTCCTCTGATATTATCTTAAGGGAAGCTTCAGCTTCTCTTCAGGAGACAATCCATATCGGGTCGCCTCGATAAGATTGATAATGTTGAGTATTTCTATCTGCTTGAGATAGATGTATGAGATCATTACGATCGTGGGGTTTGGAGACAGTCTCAGATGGTGCTTGCAATATGCATTGATAAGCGCAAAAGAGATCTGGGTGTTGTCATAATACTGCAGCTTTGACAACGGTCCTCCGAGATAGGTGGAGCGAGCAAGCTCATACACGTCATGGATGTCGTCAGCGTTGCAAAAATCCTCGATGACCCTCTTTGAAAGCTTGCCATAGGGGATCAGCATGGATCTTACCGTTTCGCTGTCCAGTGCGTGATATTTTTTGAGTCTCAGTATCCGCTCCAGGTTTTCAAAGTCAAACACAGAGTTGAAAAGCTCTCTCAGCTCCTTTTGTTCGGCTTTGTTTTTCATTTTCGAGATCTCCTCCATGGCCATGCTGTAGTTTTTGTTGTTGAGTGCGATCTCGATGTCAGCTATCCTCAGCGCCTCGCCCTCCTTCGGGCGGAAGGAAAGCAGCACCTGATAGTATTTTGTGCGCTGCACTGTGTTGAGCAGGTCATCATAGCTTCTGACGGCAGCCAATTTCTTAAAGCTGAGGGCGGCAAATTTGTCAAGGGAAAGCGGCATTGACAATGCATATTCCTCAGGCTTGCCGATATTGAGCATCATAAGGCACCTGATGATCTGTTCTATATCCAGCTTTGAGGTCACGAAATCCGAAACTGCCAGTGCGTTGTCTGTGGTATATCTTGATAATGCAAACACGTCAAGATATATCTCCTGACGAAGCAGAGGCTCCAGCTGGCCACGGTGGGTTTCTGTTTCGTTAAGACCTGTCAGCGACCTCGAATAGCAGGTCCGTGTTTTGAGGTAGCCTGCCACCTCAGATACGCTCCTGCACTCCACAAGCTGTCTGTAATCCTCGTCCTTCAGGCATTTTCCATACATTGCGCGGGACTTTGCAAGGACGGCATTACAGGATTTTGATGACATAATTATCTCACAGCTCCTTTCATGCACAGTTTGTCATTACTGCAGAGAGTGGGAATCCCTTACGGTGCCCCGCATCAGGCTGACAGCATGGCAGTATCACTCACTGACCACACGGGCGACTATCTCGTTTACCCAGATGTCACCGTTTTTGGCATAAACACTGTCAAGTCTCTGGATTACTGCGCTGTCACGCTCCTCTATCTGCTTAAGGGCTGCGTCGGCCTTTTTTTGAGCTGACTTTCTGTTGATAGCAACTCTTTTTTTGGCTCGCTCAAGAAAATCATTCTTCATGCTTTCTCTTTTGGCAATGACCTGATTTTCAAAATCGAGTTTACTCTGCTGAGCTTCTGCCGTCATGTCTCTGGCCTTTTTGTCCATTTCGACAATTCTGGCGATCATATCCTCCAAGGTAAAACACCCCCTTATAAAACAAAGGCATAGAGAAGAAAAGGCAAGCCTGTTCTTTTCTATACCTGCTTTCCATGTAATATTATACTCCCTGAGTTCATTATTTACAAGATAGATTATAAAAATTTTCATTATCCTGCCACGCTGACGGGAGCCTCCAGCGATCCTTGCCCAGGGGGATGCTATGGCCGTTCACTTGTGCACAGAGTCATTTTACCGTTAACAGTCACTACCCCCAGGGTCTTGCGCATGGCCGGGGAAGCCGGCGGAATAAAATATGCGGAATCTATTACTTTGTTATCTGTTTTGCCAAGGTTAGTTATGCAAAAGCCCTCCGGTTTTCCAAAGCCAAAAAGACTGCTGCCGATGAAGGCTGCGGGTTTGCTCTGGAAGCCTCCCTTACTTGCCGTGAAGGCTGCGTCCAGCAGGGCAGGACTGAGATTAGCATAGCACTGCAGAACGAGATAGAGTTGAGCCGGATCGCTTATGGCTTTCTGAACACGTTTATGGACCTCCTGGGCAAGGGCAAGCTCGTTTTCAGTCCGTTTTTTTACTATAATGCTGACTGCCGTGGAATAATTGCCCAAAGCGCCCTTAGCATAGCACGAAAGCTGATCTCTCAGGTCACTTGCAATAACGATCTTGTCTGTCTTTTCCTTTATGTACATTCTTGCCATGAGAAAGTCGTTTACCGTAACGGAGTGCTCACGGCAGTTATCAGCAAGCTTTGCGGTCTCATGGGAATCCATCGCTGTAACGGTGTGAGCTATGCTGTCGGTCTTCAGGAAGCTGTCCGCAAAACGATGGTAATCACTGTAGGACAGGGGAGTAGAGTTATCCCTTTCCCATTCGTTGTTTGCCCTTGTGATGATCGCTTTGCTGACAAAGGGCAGCTTTGATTTTTTGGGCAGTTCATCCTGTGAGGAAATGAGCTTTTCCTGAACGAATCTCGGAGCCGTTCCCTTTGCATAGTGAGAAGCAAGCTCGTTGGCAAGGGCGAGGGCACCTCTGCCGTCTGCAAGCAGGTGATGAAAGATCATAAGGAAGCAGGTGAATTCTCCCGATTTCCATGCGGTGACAAAGAGCATTCCCTCAGTAGAGAGGTCGATGTCATTTGCTGTAAATTTTTCGTATTCCTCCATGATTTCAGGAGAAAGGATGCCTTTGATCTCGTCCTTTTTTATGGAAACGCTGATCTGTGAGGATGTGGTTATCTTGTAGTAGTAGGCGTTGTTTTCCTCCTCGTGGCCGATAAATGCCCGCAGAAACGAGTGTACTCTTGCAAGTGCCGAGACAGAGCTTCTTATCCGCTTTTCGTCAAATGCCGAGCTTACTCTCATCACGATACCGAAGCACATATTGGGGCACATCAGGTGCGCACGCTCCGTAAAAAGGTATTCCATTATAATTTCTCTCCTTTGTGACTGTCCATGCTTCAGATCTCACGATAGTTGCCCAGGAAGGAAAAGTCCGTCAGTTCATCTGAAAGCGCCCTCATCAGGGGCATGGTGTTATCATCCTTGATGTTTCCTGAAAAATCAAGATAAAACAGATATTCAAATCCGGAACCGAGCTTTGGTCTTGACTCGATCTTTGTGAGATTGAGTCCGTCTGCTGCAAAGCGGCAGAGAATGTTGTGGAGCGAGCCTGTCCTGTGGGGCAGCGAGAAGCAGAGGCTTATCTTGTCGGCGTCCTTTTCTATACAAAGCTCCTTGGAAATTACGATAAATCGGGTGGTGTTGTTCGGGTCGTTCTGGAACCCGCTGAGCAGCACCTCAAGGCCGTATTCCTCAGCGGCTTCCCTTGAGCATATAGCGGCAACGCCCTGAGCCTCGGAGCTTGCTGCCATCCGGGCTGCCGCAGCCGTGCTCTGATATTCCTCGTGCCAGAGTCCCCTTGATCTCAGGAAATCCGAGCACTGCATGAGAGCCTGACGGTGAGAGTAGACCTTTTTTATGTCCTCCAGACGGGTCCCTTTTCTGGCAGCAAGACAGTGATCTATGGATATCTGCACTGCCGATACAATGTAGAAACGATATTTCAGCATAAGGTCATACACCTCGGTCACAGAACCTGCGGTGCTGTTCTCTATGGGCACTATGCCAAAGCTTGCCTCATTGTTTTGAATAGCAGCAAAGACCTCCTGAAACGAAGGGTAAAAGACCGGATCGCTGTTGGGGAAAACATTTCTGCAGGCTCTCTCGGCATAGGTTCCGGGAACGCCAAAGCAGGCAAGCTTCAGGTCGCTGCTGTCATAGGGTATAGTCTCTTTTGCGGAAAGTATAGTGTTGCGCAGCTTTTCTCCGCTGCCCAGAAGCTCATGCTGCAATGCTCTGCTCAGCTCCATAAGAGTGGCATAGAGCTGACGGGCTGATAAACCGTATTTTCCGGCGTTCTCCTCCACCTTGTCCAATACCCTGAGTTCCCTTTCAGGGTCAAATATCCTCATGCCGTTTTCCAGCTTATATTCCGCAACCCGGCGTGAACATTCCATTCTCTTTGTATACAGCTCCACAAGCTGCTTGTCGATGCTGTCGATCTCTTTTCTTATTTCCTCCAGGTTCATAGTTTACCTGCCTCCTTCAAAAGCTCTGTGATTGCTATAGCTGCCGCCGACTCTATTACAGGGACTGCCCTTACTACAATACAGGGGTCGTGACGTCCCTTTATGGAAAGAAGAGCATCCTTTTTTTCTTTAATATCCACGGTTTTTTGTTCACGGGCGATGGAAGGGGTAGGCTTCATGGCTGTGCGGAAAATTACAGGCATACCTGAGCTGATGCCGCCGAGAATGCCACCGTGGTTGTTTGTCCTTGTTTTTACAGTGTCGCCGTCATAATAAAACTCATCATTGTTTTCGCTTCCCCTCAGTGCCGAGCCGTCAAAGCCCGAACCGAATTCAATGCCCTTGACGGCGGGTATGCCGAAGATCAGGGAGGAGATAACGTTCTCTATACCATAAAACATAGGGGAGCCGATACCTGCAGACAAGCCTGTCACGGCGCACTCGATGGTTCCGCCGATGCTGTCTCCGGAAAGCCGGCATTCCTCGATGAGAGCTCTCATCTGCTGCTCACGGGTCTGGTCTATCAGCCCGAAGGTAGAGGTGGATAGCCTCTTCATCAGCTCCGGTGAAATATCAGTGCCATTAAAGCGTTCATCACGGATGTCCCCGACAGAGGCTATGTGTGCAGCGACCATAATTCCTCTGCGCTCCAGTATCTGCCTGCACACTGCTCCCGCAAAAACTATCGGAGCCGTCAGTCTTGCGGAAAAGTGACCGCCGCCCCTTATATCATTAAAGCCGTTATATCTTATGTAGCCGGCATAGTCTGCGTGAGCGGGTCGAGGACGTGTCATCATCTCGCCATAATCCTGAGACCGGGTGTTGGTGTTTCTGATGATGGCGCACAGCGGAGCACCTGTTGTCCTGTCGCCCAGCATTCCCGACAGTATCTCCGGCAGATCCTTTTCAAGCCTTGGAGTAGCCGCCTTGTCCTTTCCGGGGGCACGTCTGCCCATCTGCAGAAGGAGGGCCTCAGTGTCGATCATTTCTCCTGCAGGCAGACCGTCAATAACCGCTCCTATCCCGTTTCCGTGGCTTTCTCCGAATATGGAAAGCCTTATGCAATTACCCCATGATGACATTGTATTCTCCTCCAAGCTTTTTAAGATCCTCAAAAAATGAGGGGTATGATTTGTTTATGCTCTCCATATCTGATATGGTAATACTGCCTTCACAGCGGCAAGAGGCTACGGACATGGCCATAACGATCCGGTGATCGTTGCAGCCCTCAACGCTTCCGCTGCGCAGTGTTTTTACGCCTTTTATTACAAGACCGTCAGGCGTCTCTCTGATATCTGCGCCAAGCCTTGAAAGGGCGTCAGACATAGCAGCAAGACGGTCACACTCCTTGATTCTTAGTCTCTCGGCTCCGCTGATCCTGGTCACTCCCTCACAGAGGGCAGCCGTGACCGCAAGGGCGGGCACCATGTCCGGAATGTTCTCGGCGTTTATGTCAGTGCCGTGGAGACTGCCGTGCTCTATGGTCATACTGCCGGATGGATCCTCTGTTATCACGGCTCCGAAGCGGGAGTATATTTCCATGCAGGCCTTGTCGCCCTGAAATGAGCTGGGATCAAGGTTGTTTATGGTTATTTTTCCGCCAAGGGCTGCGGCTGTCATAAAAAACGCAGCCTGTGACCAGTCGCCTTCGATGGTAAAGCTTCGTGGACTGTAGCTCTGGGAGCCTTTTATTTTCCAGCCTGTGGGTGTCCGTGAAGTGACCACACCGAAGGATCTCATAATGTCCGTAGTCATGTCGATATATCCTGCGGACTGAAGGGGAGAGGTCAGCTCAATCTCACTGTCCCCCTCAAGCATTGGAAGTGCCAGGAGCAATCCGGTGATGAACTGTGAGCTTATGTTTCCGGGCACTCTGTAGACGCCGCTTTGGAGACGGCCGCTGATATTGAGGGGCAGGCCGCCCTTGGTGTCAAAGGCAATGCCCTTTTCTGGCAGACAGTCGGAAAAAACACCGATAGGACGTTCCGGCAGTCGGCCGTGACCTATAAATTCCGCAGTGACTCCCAGGGATGCTGCCACAGGTATCAGGAAACGGAGAGTGGAGCCGCTTTCTCCGCAGTCAAGAATGATATTCCTGTTATTATCGTGCCTCAGCAAGCCGGACCCGTCTACGGTGAGGGTATCGCCGTCAAGGGTAATGGAGGCACCAAGCTCCCTCATACAGGCAATGGTAGCCGAGATATCGTTAGAAAGGGCGACAGGTCGGAGAAAGCTTTTTCCTCCGGATAGTGCTGCACAGATTATTGCACGGTGAGCGGCGCTTTTTGAGGGCGGCACCGAAACTGTACCCTGCAGTCTGCGAGGTTCAACTTTGACACTGTTCATAATCACACCTCATAATCATCAAAAAACTGTATATCCTACATTATACACTGATTTTCAGCAAAAGTAAAACAAAAATTCTGTCACAGCGCAGCGCAGGCTCTGCGCTGAAAAAGCTTGACCAAAACTTTTGTGCTGCCGTCTTTCGGAACAACGTCGAGCCGCGACCGGTAAAGCTTAAATTCAGTAATTCAGACAATGGGAAGTCGGGACCGGCGGCTCGCCGGCGCGGAGTCGGGACTGGCGGCTTGGCGAAAAAAATTGCCTGATTCCTCCCGGAATCAGGCTTTTATTCATATAAGTCAGGGGCTTGCGCCCCCGAACCCCTGACCAAAGGCTCCGCCTCTGGACTCCGCAAGCTTTTGAAAAAGCTTGACCAAAACTTTTGTGCTGCCGTCTTTCGGAACAACTTCGAGCCGCGACCGGTAAAGTCTCAATTCAGTTATTCACACAACGCGGAGTTGGGAGCGCAGGCTCTGCGCTGAAAAAGCTTGACCAAAACTTTTGTGCTGCCGTCTTTCGGAACAACTTCGAGCCGCGACCAGTAAAGCCTCAATTCAGTTATTCACACAACGCGAAGTCGGGACCGGCGGCTCGCCGGCGCGGAGTTGGGAGCGCAGGCTCTGCGCTGAAAAAGCTTGACCAAAACTTTTGTGCTGTCGTCTTTCGGAACAACTTCGAGCCGCGACCAGTAAAGTTTCAGTTCAGTAATTCAGACAATGCGAAATCGGGACCGGCGGCTCGCCGGCACACAGCCCTAAAGCTTATTCTGATCCGACACCAGAGTCAGACACGGAATTGCCGTTTTTCTTATCCTTTTTGTAGCTGATATAATCAAGCAGTGAGAAAAATCCGGTAAGTATCGCCGCAGCACCGAGAGCGACTATTATCATGCCAAGTATGGAATGCTCCATTATCCAGTAGAGAACACCGTTTATCGTCAGCGGTATGCCGGCTGCAAGGGGTATGATAATGGATGAAACCTTGAATTTTTCCTCTCCGCTGTCTTCGATGTCACTGTCCGGCTCTCCCTTTTTCCTTCTGAACTGCAGAAGCTTGTAGATGGCCACAAGCAGGAAGGATATTGAAAACATGATATAGAATATCCCTCTGTACTGCATGGTTCTTGTCCAGATTTTTGTGGGATCGTCCGGAAGGCAGCAGATATTGATCGTATCGCCTATCTTCCATGAGCCCTCATATTGACCCAGAGGAACATTTGTATATTCCTGACCATTGAGGAAATAGCTCACAAAGGTTGTTGTGGTCTGCATTTTCGATTGGTCAGATGCCTCAAACGAGGTTATAGTGGCTTTTAGTTCCACTGCATAAAACGGCAGATTGTTTGTCCTTATCTGCAAATAAATACCAAAAGCAAGGCAAAGGATGCCGGCGATCAGCATTACTATACTTCCTCTTTTTCCTATCCTTTCGATGGATAGCTTCTTTTTCATTCTTTTTATCCCTCCATTCTCCTGCAAGGACCACGGGGTAATGTGCAAATTAATGCACTTAGCTTCCTGCACTCATTCATCACAAAACAGTGCCGAGCGGGTCAGTCCTCAGTGTGCAGGGCAGCGGTTTTTCCGACCTCGTTATAATACAGCCTTGCAAAGCGATAGTCAAGACCTTTTTCATCAATATATTCGTTATAATAGCCTTCCCAATCATCTATAAAGGCTTCATAGGTGCCTGCTGAAGAGAATCTTATTGGAATATAGACCTCTCCCTCGGGTGTGAAAGCTTCGTCCAGCATTTCCCACAGGCGGGACTTGCTGTCATCGTCAGAAGTGATAACGTGATCTATCAGTATATGATAATTCAGCTGGTTAGTGTCGCATGATGGGACACCAAGCTCTCTGTACAAATCAAGCGGCATATGGGTTTTGCTCAGCACCTCATCATTCTGGTTCAGAAAGCTGTATAGCGGCACAACAAACTCATCCTTATCATTCCTCAGGTTGTCCGCCGTCAGATCAACATTATAATAATTCCCTTCAAGCTTTATTATGTTCCAGGAATGAGTGGAAAACGACCCTGAGTTTTCCCACAACGGGATGCCTGACAGGGTCATAGTTTCAATGCCCAGCTCATTCATGCACCAGGCAAAGCCCTTGCTGATGCCCTCGCACCTCGAATAATGTTCTATAAGCGCACCATAGGCTGATCCGGAACGCTCTGTGGTCTCATCATACACAAGCTCATTAAACATGAGATCATACACATATTTTTCTGTTTCATATTCGCTCATGCCCTGGGTCTGCTGCTTCAGCGAATCAAACAGGTCATCTAACTGTTTCATGCAACCGGAATACTCATCCTCTGTCATATTGTAAAAAAAGCGTACACCGCTGATGCTTCCGTCTTCGTTATATGAAAGTCCATAATCCCCCTTCAGATGTATCAGCTCCGGACAGTCGTAGTTCAGCAGCCACATGAGCCTGTCAAGCTCCGGTTCCTGTATCGGAGCACCGAACACTGCTTTTTCTTTGAAGCTTTTGGCTGAATGATAGAGTATTGCAAAATTTTTCTTTTCCGATGGAGTCAGCTTGTTGACAAAATATTTCCTTTCAATGTAATCCACAGTGGAAATATCATCATCTGAGGGATCAGAAACAGGGTCTGATGTTTCTTCGCTGGTCAAAGAGCTTTCATCCTGGCTTGATTGTGAGATTTCAGGTCCTGCTGAGCTTTCGTCCTGGCTCGGCTGGGAAATATCAGATACTGCCGAGCTTTCATCCTGGCTTAGCTGGGAAATATCAGATTCTGTGGAGCTTTCGGGGGCAGGGGGGACTGAGCTTTCCGCTTCGGAGGAGCTTTCAGCAGAGCTTGACCCGGAGCTATCATCCTGAGAGCTCTCTGCTACAGAGGAATCAAAGCCCGAAAAAGACTCTGATGACTGTAAATTCTGAAATGGTGAGACGGAGCCGCTGCAGGCACTTGTAAGCAGAATTGCCGACAACAGGGCAATAGCCATTAGAAATCTCTTTTTCATGTCTTTCCTTCCTTCATGTTTCCTCATATCAGAATAATGTGACCCAGGCGGTAAAATCACAAACCTGTGTAAGGTGTGTTGGGGTCGTAGGGCGCATCCATTGAGGCATTGGGCATGCCATAGCCCGAGTAGGGCAAGTTAGGATCGTAAGGAGTGTCCATCGAGGCATTGGGCATACCATAGCCTGAGTAGGGTGAGTTGGGATCGTATGGGGCGTCCATTGAAGCATTGGGCATGCCGTACATAGAATTATCAGTCTCTGGCGCTGTATCCCCACCGCCACTATAATACTGTTCATTGTCCGTCGCATAAGGGGACTCAGACGGCGCACCGGGTGAGCGCAGGTCTGCGGACATTCCGGTTGATGTGCCGAATGACGGGGACGGAGAATCAGAACCGCTTCCGAAGGGTGCATCCATTGGGTTACCATAGGAAGAATATGTTCCTTCGGCACTGTATTCTGCATTGTCAAGCAATCTGTTTTGTTCGTATATTGCATTATAATCCGTTGTGTCCTTGGCAAAGGGATCAACAGCGGCATAGGGATCTTCATTGCCGTCAATGCCCCGGTAACCACCTGACATGGCTTCGGTATCAGCTTCATGCTTGCTTTTGACTTTGCGCATATTCTCTTCAACAGCTTTTTTCTGAGCAAGATGCTCGGCAATCTTCGAGGATAGAATTGTTGCCACAATACACATCACTATCAGCAATGAGTAAATGACATAAATAAACACTCTGTAATGAGGAACAGGGTCATTGGCAAAATAGAATGTACTGTGGTCGTTGGAGTCATACTTTACCTTGAGGGTGCTGCCATAGTCAAGCGTACCGGATGCTGACCTTGGAACAGTTCCGGTGAGATAGGTGACCTGTTTCTCGTTTTCGCCGATACTCACTTCGATCTGTATGTTAGAATACATTTCTTCATTTTTTCCGTTTTCTTCGATGGTAAAGGAGTCTGGCGTATTGACTACTGTAGCCTCAGCTCTGGGAAGATCGTCCTTGGGCTTTCCTCTGTTGACATCATCGGTAATAGTTATATGCAATGCAAATGAAAGTATCACCACAAGAGTAAAGAAGAAGACAACAAAGAAATACTTTTTTGTGATGAGTTTTTTTATCCGTTCCAAAAAGATACCCTCCCACAGAGCCCGATTTCGACATGATACACACATATATAATAATATATGCTTTCAAAAAATTCAGGAATTGGCAGACAGGCACGTTTGAGGGGCGTGTGTTGCATGACGTACGGGTTCAAGTCCCGTCACTCGCACCAGTAATCAAGGCTGTACCGAAATGGTACAGCCTTTTTTCGTGTATGGCGGTCAAGGAAATAGTGCAGTCGGGATATCATATAAGATGAGGGTTTCTATGTGTTCTGTGTATGATGGTTTACGGCTGTTTTTCAATACGGCTATGCTCGATAAGGGAAAAGTATCATAATCATTATTTCGGAAATTGGAGCAAAGACGGAGCGAGATGGAGCTGAAATATGATAATAAGCTATTCTGCTTCGATCAAATCACAAATATCAACATTCAATACTTTTGATATTGCAAATAGTTCTATGTCCGTTACCGTTCTTGTTTTATCTTCTATTCGGGAAATAGAACCTCTGCAAACATATACACCAAATAGTTCCAGTTTATCAGATAGTTTTTGTTGGCTCATTTTACGCATAATCCGATACTTTCTGATATTGTATCCTACTATATTCATGCTGTCTCCATCAATTATTCTTGATATATTTTTCACACTTTCATAAAAATTGTCTTGACATAGGACAATTTTTATGTTAGCATTACATTAAAGAAAAGTTGTCTTGTTATAGGACAATCAAACTATTTAATGTGATGGATATGGAGCAACAATATCTGTAAAATACTAAAACTGGCAGATTGCATATAAAAGGATATTGTCCGTCCTCAAAAGGATTGACTGACTTTAAGCTTTTTACAGCATTAGCTGATGTGTATTCTTTTTCTGGACAACTTGTAGTAATGTGTAAAAAGTGTCAAAAAAACTGAAAAGAAATTGGGGGATCAAACATGGGCTATGAAATGAGCCGGTATTATCTTGAGAAACACAGAGAACTTATGCATCAAGAAGCAGAATTATGGGAACGAGCAAACGAACTAAAAGCAAATCTTGAAGATATTAATAGTTTTTTACGGAAAAAGAATCCTAAACTTGAGGAAGAGTTTTCACGGTTATATAATCAATTGATAAAACAGCTCGATCATGAGTGTTATAGAGCGAGTGCATTGGCCACAAATTCTGTAACAAAATTTGAAACTTATCACAAACGATATGAATATAGTGGCAGCAATCCAACGCTAGATAATGCTGCCGAAGAATATAACCGAAGACAAAGGCAAGAGGAGCAAAAAGCCGAAAAAGAAAAAAGCGAATATCTCCGAGAATATAGAAACGCTATTTTTAAAGCTGATAATATTGAACACCAGATTCGTAAACTATTAGATGAATGCCCTGAAATTAAAAATACTATTTTAACTCCTTATCGAAAGAAAATAGAAGAAGAAAAAAGACGGAAAGAGCAAGCTAAGCAAGAAAGACTTGAAGCTGAAAAGAAGAAAGAGAACAGGAACACAATAATTGTAATGAGTTGTATTATTCTGGTTTTTCTGTTTTTTGTTTTCCTTCCGCAAATTGTAAGATCGTGTAATCCAGTTTGAAACAAAATAAATAAATCGAAAAAACAATAAATTCAATTCATGGACACCCACTATCACAGCCAGGTGTCCTTTTACTATTTCAAACAGGAGGTGAACCACATGGAGATGATACTCTTTACAACTGTTTTGCATTAACAGTATGGAACAAATTCGGAACATTACCGAAGTTCACAGCATACAAAAAAGCAACCTACTATCCGGAAACCCATATAACTCAAGCAAAAGCACGATCCTCATTTTCATGCTCGATTCCGTTCACATAGAGCTTCAAGTCCCGTCACTCGCAGAAACGCCCCGCCACGATGTGACGGGGCTCAAATAATAAATAATAGAGAATAAATAATAAATAAGAAATAGTCTGATGGGGCGTTTCTGTATTATTATTTATTCTTTATTCTTTTTTCTTTATTATTTATTTCTGCTGTACCGAAATGGTGCAGCCTTTTTTCGTGTATGGCGGTCAAGGAAAAAGTGCAGTCAGACTATCATATAATTTGAGTCGTCACAGGCACATATGTTGATTTTTTATTTATCTAAAAATAATTTGTTATTGGAATTAAATCACAAAGTTGTTCTATTTAACCAAAATGCATTAGGTGAATTTGTATGATAATTCTATGTATTAATATTGAAAACTTAGTAAAATGATGGTATAGCGTAATAGTATAATATTGTCGGATGTGGTTTGTCAGCGTCCGATAAATAATAATTTTGAAAAGGAGGAAATAAAAATGACAAAAACAGGAAGAGTTACCAAACGCACGTTGATAGCGAGTGTTCTGGCACTTTCTGTCAGTGCGACCATGCTCATCGGCACATCTTATGCATGGTTTACTGACAGCGTGGCAAGCACAGGTAACATAATCAAAACCGGCAATCTGAACATTGATCTCGGCATAAAGACCAAGACCGACAACGATTATGTGTCGGTTAAGGAAAACCCGGGCAAGAAGGCATTCGACTATGTTCTCTGGGAGCCTGGCTACACAGAGTGGGTAAATGCCAAGGTATCTACGACAGGTAACCTTGCGCTCAAGTACACGATGACTATCGTCCCCAACGGTGAGGTCAGCGATCTTGCGGATGTTATCGACGTTTACTATGTCCCGGCAGAGGTCAACAAGACCGGCAACCGTGCAACTGATCTTGCAAACCTGAACAAACTTGGCACACTCAGACAGGCAATCAGCGGCGAAATCGTTATCAACGACACCCTTATTCCTGCAGAAGACAACAAAGAGGACTTCGCAACACTTGCACTGCACATGCAGGAGACAGCAGGCAACGAGTATCAGAATATGAGCATCGGCACGGATTTCTCTCTCAAGATCCTTGCAATGCAGCTTAACTACGAGAGCGACAGCTTTGACGCTGACTACGACAAGGATGCTGACGCAACGCCTGATAATACGAACTTCCTTACCTCTATTTCCGTCCCCGTTGCTGAATCCGGAGATACAATTGTCGGCGATCTCGATATCGACGGCGTTAGATTTGTAGTTCCGCAAGGCGCCGTTGATGAAGGAGTTACAAGTCTTTCTCCGGTAAACGATCTTATCAGCGACAGCGATGGAGTTAAAACTGTCACCATCAGTGATGGCATAACTGCCGCATACTTTGACATCGGCATGACTGACCAGAACGGCAACCCTGTCGAAATAAAGAACGGTAAGATCATTCCAGCTCAGAAGGTCATAGGCAAAAACCTTTATCTCACCGAGGTCAACCATCGTAACACCACCCTGACCACTGTTGCCAACGAGAACGGTGAGTACTATGAGTACGATGCAGAGACCGGTGTTCTGACCATGTACCTGGCAAGTTTCTGTCCTTGCTCAGTGGGCTATGCGACTAAGTGGACGGTGTTCCCGACCCTGAACAATAAGGTTTGCATTGGCGATGATGAGTTGTTTGAAGCAATGTATGTAGCTTCTGAAGCAGCGGTTACCGATCTTGCGAGTAAGGTAGATCTGGATGCTCTGTACGAGGCTGATTTTGGATTCGGTCCGCTTGACGCACACGTTGCTATCTGCCAGTTTATGATCGGCGGCTGCAATGGAATGAGACCTACCTCTGTTTCCAGCTGGGCTTGGCAGCTGAGTTACGTCAAAGAGGGTGTTACCGCAGATGATGTTCTTGCTATGCAGCAGCAGTATTTTGATGAATATAAAGCATTGGTAGATTCTGTCAAATTCTATCCGCAGACCGGCGGTGTT
Organism: uncultured Ruminococcus sp.; assembly: GCA_902768825.1. Lineage (GTDB taxonomy): Bacteria > Bacillota > Clostridia > Oscillospirales > Acutalibacteraceae > UBA1213. The sequence goes on along the minus strand of CACXMR010000009.1, from coordinate 49,225 downwards.
TGGGCTTGGTCTCCCTGGCCGTTTGGCATGAAACCCGAGGTTGATATTTGGTAACTGATAAAGAACATATCCGGGTTTGTTTGTAACACTTTTTCTTTCATGCCGTCGCAGGCGAAAAACCTGCGGCGGTATTTTTCTATTTCATACATGAGGTGAACATTTCGCATATCATCAGCAGTTGAGGCTGTGCCGACAAAATATGGTTGCATTTTGGTTTTATGTATGATATAATCCAGATGAAACACGATCGCTTTCGGTATATACGGCGTCATAGCCAAGTGGTAAGGCACGAGTCTGCAAAACTCCGATTCCCCGGTTCGAATCCGGGTGACGCCTCCATCTCGCCCCCGTCCCATTGAGTCGGGGGTGAATTTAGTTTAGGAAAACGGAGGGAAAAATATGTCTGAAGAAACCAAGGCTAATACCGAAACAGAAGCTGCGGCTGAGGAGCAGGAGGAAGCTGTCAAGGAGTCCGCTGCTGAGGAACCCGCTGCTGAGGAACCCGCTGCTGAGGAGTCCGCTGCTGAGGAACCCGCTGCTGAGGAGTCCGCTGCTGAGGAACCTGCTGCGGAAAAGACAAAAGGGAAAAAGAAGAAAAAGGGTCTTTCTTCTGAAAAGATCGAAATAGTGGTGGCTATTTTTCTTGGTATCACCGCTTTGCTCACTGCCTGGGCTACATGGATAGGATCTCTTCACGGAGGCAACCAGGCTACCAACTACACAAGAAGCAACAACCTCGCCTCTGAGGGCAATTCCGAGTACAATGCAGCAATGCAGCTCTATCTGTCAGACCTTATGGCCTGGAACACAATGATGGATTACGCATTTGATGCAGAGGTCGCAAAACTAAACGGTAATACCGCTGAGGCAGAGCTTATCGAAGAAAAGCTCGTTTCCTTCAGGGAACAGAACAGCAGCCAGATACTTCTTGAGGCATTTTCACAGATGACAGAGGATATGGCGTCACCCTTTGAGGTTGAGGGCATGATGGATAAGTATTTTGTTACGGCAAACGAACTGCTTGCTGAGTCACGTGAGGTGCTTGAAGAGGGCAAGAGAGACAATGCCCACGGCGATGCCTACAACCTTGTTAACGTGATTTATTCAGTGGTGCTGTTTATGCTTGGTATCGTTGGAGTATTCAAGAGCCTGCCGAACCGTGCAGTTGTCCTTGTGATAGCAATAGTCGGCGTTGTATTGGCGACGGTCTATATGTGCACTATCCCGCTGCCCACAGGCTTTAATATCCTGAGCTTCTTCGGGGCGGGCTGATCCGACATAGCATTACTTCTAATGAATCCGTGCAACTCAAATAGTAAAAATAACTGAAAGCAGGAGAAACAGAGCTTTACATCAAATTTTATTCTTTGATTATCACCCAATGGGTGCGTATGCGCTGCCTCTCGCCTGTCGGCACCCCAAGGGCACTTGTTTCACTGCCCTTGGTTGGTGCTTCTGCCTTCGGCAGAGTTCTCCAACGGAGACCTGCACCCCACCGAAAATGAACTATTTTCTTTTGTGAGGTTCATGGATTCAGGTTCTATAATAAATTTGCTCCGCTGAGAGTTGATCCTTTGAGGGTCACTCCGGCGGAGCAATTGTTTTTTAGTGGGGCTTTATCTTTCACTGGTGCAGATCATCATTTTTCCGTTGACAGTCAAAACGCCCTGGGTCTTTTTGATGGCAGGTGATGCGGGAGGAATAAAGAATGCGGAGGAAATGTTGCTGCTTTCGATCCTTCCGAGATTTGAAATGCTGTAGCCGGATGCAGACTCAAAGCCGAAAAGCGTTTTGCCGATGAAGGCTGCGGCTTTGCTTTTATATTCGTTTCTGCTTGCCATGAAAGTGGCGTCAAGCAGAGCGGGATCGATATTTGCATAGCACTGCAGCACCAGAAAAAGATCGGCAGGCTTGCTAATCACCTTCTGCACAGCCTTGTGTACCTCCTTTGCAAGCACATAGGGATCCTTTGACTTCTTTTTTACAACAACACTGAAGGCTGTGGAGAAGTTGCCCAGAGAACCCTTTGTGCAGAAATCAAACCGTTCTCTAAGGTCGCTTGCAATTATGATCTTGTCGATATTATCCTCAAGGTACATCCTTGCCATGAGCAGGTCGTTTACGGTGATACCCACGTCCCTGCAGGTGCCAATTATTCTTGACATTTCCTCTTTGTCGGTCCTCTTGAGGAAGTGAGCTACATGATCTTCCTTGACAAACCTGTCAGCGAATTCTCGATATTCCTGATAGGACAGGGGCTTGTGGTTTTCTCTTGACCAGTCACGGTTTGCGTTGTTGATGAGCATTTTATTGATAAGGGACATTTTTGAATCCTTGGGAAGCTGATCTGCGGAGGATATGAGCTTTTCCGGGGAGTCCTCCGGCATGATGTTATCGGAATAGAGATTTGCCAGCTCCTTTGCAAGGTTGAGTGCACCTCTGCCGTCGGTCAGCAGATGATGGAACACCAGCAGGAAGCAGGTGTATTTTCCCATTTTCCATACCACAGCCTTCAGCATGCCTTCCTTCATCAGATTCCAGTCGTAGGAGGTAAGCTTATCATATTCAGAGATTATTTCATGGGCTTCGATTCCGGAAAGCTCATTTTCCTTTATGATGATATCCACCTTCAGCTCATCGGTGACGTCGTAATAATAGGCATTTTTGTCCCCTTCATATCCGATCACTGCGTTCAGGAAGGGATGTGCTCCTGCCAATGTGCGGAATGCTCTCCTTGCTTTCAATTCTTCAAACGGGGCCTTTACCTTCAGCGCTATACCAAAATTCATGTTTGGGCACATGAGGTGTGCTCTCTCTGTAAACACATACTCCATACATTTCCGCTCCTTGATCTTGTGTTTTGATGCGTTCCTGTCTGAGGAAAATCTCCTTTGCAGCAGGTGAGAAATTATACGAATACAGATAATGATTGATTATTGCATAATTATAGCATGATAATAATGAATAATTTATGTATATTTCCTGACAAAGATGTTAATTCTCTCATTATTTTATGAGAGAATTAACACCCACTTTCGGAATCCCTGAATATTTCTCATGCAAAGAGAATAGCCACTCTCTGGGTAATTATTCATAAAACAGCTCCATCACTAATGGTGATTTTTAACAAAGTTTTTTTCTGGGCATAATGCTGGACATCAAAAAGCCTGTCAAGGTTGTTTTTCTCTTTTGAATATGGTAGAATACACTTCGGACTAAATGATCATTTGGATCGCTTTATGCAACATACCGAAAAACACAGCGGAGGAGGTAATGAAATGACTGAGGAAAGTTCATGTGCGGATTGTCTTAATCTGGGAAGAGCTATCTACTGTATGCAGTGCGCAAGAATGAATAAAGGACGTAAGGATATGTTTATGAAAAGTACCCCGTCAACAGAGGTGAGCTACACATACAGAGAACAGAAGCCTTCGGCCGAACAGCCTGCAAAAAGATGAATCGCCGTAAAATCACTGCCGCACCGTCTGTGAACGTCTGCGGCAGCTTTTTTTCTCAGCTTCGGAGTCAGGAGCTGAGGATCAAAGAGCCTGATTTATTAGGCGGCTTATACTTGATACCTGTGGGGAATTGTGCTAAAATATAGAGCGATAAGTTGCAGGCTCTTACAGTAAAAGAGAGCCGACAGATAGACGGAGCATAGATATGAGAATTTTAGGGATAGATCCGGGATATGCCATTGTGGGATATGGAGTGATAGAGTTTAGCGGAGGCAGATATTATGCTGTGGATCACGGCGCAATAATAACGGAGGCGGACACACCGTTTCCGCTTAGGCTGCAGCAGATTTACAACGGCTTGTTATCGGTGATAATAAAAGACGATCCTGACGAGGTGGCAATTGAGCGATTGTACTTTCAGAACAATCAGAAGACCGCCATCGACGTGGCACAGGCAAGAGGGGTAATACTCCTTTCCGCAGTCAACAATAACCTGCCTGTCAGTGAGTATACACCACTGCAGGTCAAAACAGCGGTTACGGGTTACGGACAGGCTCATAAGGCACAGGTCATGGAGATGACCAGGAGACTATTGAAGCTTGATGCGCTTCCCAAGCCTGATGACACAGCTGATGCGCTGGCAATTGCCATATGTCATGCCCAGTGCTCGGGCACGGCCCTGCGTTCGTTGCTTAACAAAAGGAGGAATACCTGATGACCGTTCTTTATTTTGTGCGCCACGCCCAGCCCGATTATCGTCAGGGTGTTAACAGCACCTTTGTGCTTTCGGAGGAGGGCATGAATGACAGGATGAGGGCTGCGGAGGTACTTGAAGGAGTGAGGTTTGACAGAGCAGTGTCCAGCCCCTATACAAGAAGTGTGCTTACGATAATGCCTATAGTGGAGAGCAAGGGCCTGGAGCTTACCTTTGATGAGCGTCTGCGTGAGCGTGATAACCAGGGCGGGAACACTCGGGATATGTTTCGCAGGCGGTGGGCTGATTTTGACTTCCATGAGGAGGGGGGCGAGAGCCTTGGCTCAACTCAGGAAAGAAATGTGGCAGCCGTCAGGGATATACTTTCAAAATACGAGGGCGAGACTGTTCTTGTGGGGACTCATGGGACAGCCCTCTCTACGATAATAAATCATTACCGTCCGGAATTCGGCTTCGAGCAGTTTATGCGCATAATCGACTTCATGCCCTATATACTGCGAATGGATTTTGAGGGGCAGACTCTCACCGGAATGGAGGAGCTTTTCAGTCTGCACAAGGAATTCCACGGTGTCAAATGACAAAGGAGATAACAAACCGATGATATACAGTCTTAACGGGAAAATAATACATACCGACCCAAGTTTTGTGGTCATTGAGTGCGGGGGAGTGGGATATAAGTGTATGGCTACCATGAATACGCTCAGGTCACTGCCGAGAGTCGGTGAAAATGCTATGCTATACACCCACATGCTGGTCAGAGAGGACGCAGTAGAGCTATGCGGCTTTGCTACCACAGCGGAAATGAACTGCTTCAGGATGCTGATGTCCATCAGCGGGGTGGGCGCAAAGGTGGCTCTGTCAATACTTTCGGTGCTCAGCCCGGAGCAGGTGGCTTTGGCTGTATCCCTGGGAGACAGCAAGGCTCTCACAAAGGCCGGCGGAGTGGGAAATAAGCTGGCTCAGAGGATAATTCTTGAGCTGAAGGACAAGATCAAGAAGCTGGGTATAACCGAGCCTGCCGCAGACTTTGGTGAGGCAGTTCCGGCTGTGCCTGCCGCAGGAGGCAATCTCGCTCAGGCTATAGGAGCTCTGGCTGTGCTTGGGTATACGCCGGATGAGGTAATGCCCTTTATGAAAGGCATAGACCCGTCTCTTCCGGTGGAAAAGATAATCTCGGAAACTCTCAGGGCGATAGGACGTCAGTAAGCACAGGACGGAAAGGAAAACAATATGGAAGAGCTTGATTTTGAAAACAGGATAGTGTCTCCCACAGAGATCATGGGGGACAGCGACAGCGATAACCCTTTGAGACCGAGAAGGCTTGAGGATTATATAGGTCAGGAAAAGGTCAAGCAGAATCTTGCGGTCTTTATCGAGGCGGCAAAGCAGCGCCGTGAGAGCCTTGACCATGTGCTGCTGTATGGACCTCCCGGACTTGGAAAGACCACTCTTTCGGGAATAATAGCAAACGAGCTGAATGTAAATCTCAGGATCACCTCCGGACCTGCCATCGAAAAACCCGGAGATCTTGCGGCTATACTGACTAACCTCAACGAGGGAGATGTGCTGTTCATTGATGAGATACACCGCATTTCAAGGGCAGTCGAAGAGATACTCTACCCTGCCATGGAGGACTTTGCCATAGATATTGTCACAGGTAAGGGTCAGATGGCGGCTTCATATCATCTGCCCCTGCCGCATTTCACTCTTGTAGGAGCGACAACAAGGGCAGGTCAGCTCACAGCACCACTCAGGGACCGTTTTGGAGTTTCCCTGAGACTTGAGCTTTATACTCCCGAGGAGCTGGCGCTGATAATCAAGCGCAGTGCGGGCATACTAAGCATTGCCATAGACGATGAGGGTGCACTGGAAATAGCCTCACGTTCAAGAGGAACACCGAGAATAGCCAACCGTATGCTTAAAAGAGTGAGGGACTTTGCTCAGGTAATGTCCAACGGGGTGATAACCCTTCAGACGGCCAGGGTCGCCCTTGAACGTCTGGAGATTGATGAGCTGGGGCTTGACTCCAACGACAGGAGGATGCTCACAGCTATAGTGAAGTTTTACCGAGGCGGGCCTGTGGGGCTTGAAACTCTTGCTGCAGCGATAGGTGAAGAGGCAGTGACCATTGAGGATGTAATAGAGCCTTATCTTATGCAGATAGGCTTTTTGAACCGTACTCCCAGGGGCCGCTGCATAACAAGAGCCGCCTGCCTGCACATGGGCTTTGAGCTGCCCGATGCACAGGACGGACAGATAAGGTTTGATTAAGTGATATGAGTGATAATATATTAACCGTTTCAGGACTCAATATGTATGTGCGGATGCTCATAGAATCCGACAAGCATCTGAGATCCTTCTGGCTGCAGGGGGAAATATCCAATCTTACGGTGCATAGCCGTTCCGGACACATCTATCTGACCCTGAAGGATGAGAAGGCCGCCGTAAAGGCGGTGATGTTTGCAAACAGCGCAAGAATGCTCAAATTCAGCCCGAAGGAGGGCATGAAGGTGCTGGTGCGTGCCCGTGCCACCCTTTATGACGCAGCAGGATCCTTCCAGCTCTATGTGGAGGATATGCAGCCCTATGGTGCGGGTGCTCTCAGCATTGCCTTTGAACAGCTAAAAAACAAGCTCCGTCTGGAGGGACTCTTTGATGAGAGCCACAAGAAGCCACTTCCTGATTATCCACGCAGGATAGGCGTCATTACTTCTCCTACGGGTGCGGCTCTGCAGGATATTCTGAGGATACTGAAAAGGCGGTGCCCTGCTCTGGAGGTAGTGCTGTGTCCGGTGCTTGTTCAGGGTGAAAACGCTGCTGCCCAGCTTACCGCAGCTGTAAGGCTTTTTGATAAAAGGCAGTGCGCCGATGTAATCATTATTGGACGGGGTGGCGGTTCCGCTGAGGATCTGTCAGCCTTTAACGATGAATCGCTGGCAAGGGCGATCTACGCCTGCTCAATACCGGTGGTGTCGGCGGTGGGTCACGAGACTGACTTTACAATATGCGATCTCGTTGCGGATGTCAGGGCGTCAACACCCTCTGCGGGTGCTGAGATAGTCTCACCGGATAAGGATATGATGCTTGAACACCTGCAGCGCTGCCATAAGAGAATGATCTCAGCCGTGGCTGCAAGGATAGCCATGGAGAAGCTCAGACTATCGGCACTGAGAGCATCGGCTGTTATGAGATCCCCAAAGGAGCTTGTGCACATACGCAGGATGCGGCTGGACAGCCTTTATGACAGGCTGAAAAACAGCGGCAGGGGCTGCATAGACAGAGAAAGGGCACGTCTTGGTTCGCTTAGTGCCGGACTGGATGCACTGAGTCCGCTGAAGGTGCTGGCAAGAGGGTATGCCGCAGTAAAAAAGAATGGGTTCCTGGTGCGCTCCGTAAAGGAAGTGCAGAGGGATGACAGGATAGAGATAATTATGGGAGACGGAAGCCTTGACTGTGCCGTCTGCGCCCGGAGGGAAAAGGACAATGGATAGTAGCTTTAATTATGAGAAATCGATTACAAGACTTGAAGAGATAGTAGGTCTGCTTGAGGGCGGAGAGCTACCCCTTGAAGAGAGCATGAAGCTTCTTGAGGAGGGCACAAGACTATCAGCTGTATGCTATGAGGCGCTCAATAGTGCCGAACAGAGACTGACGACTATTTCTTTGACGGATAGTGATAAGGAGGACTGAAAATGGAGGATCAGATCCGAAGAATAGAAGAATCCCTGATGAGCTTTGTTCCCAAAGGAAACGAGAGCATCGAGACTGTGATAAAATCAATGGAATACAGCCTGACAGCCGGCGGAAAGCGTGTGAGGCCTGTGCTGGTGCTGGAGTTTGCAAAGCTGTGCGGAGGTAACGAGGAAGCTGCCATGCCCTTTGCCTGTGCCATTGAGATGATACATACCTACTCTCTCATACACGATGATCTGCCATGCATGGATGATGACGATATGCGCCGTGGAAAGCCCACTAACCATAAGGTTTTTGGCGAAGCCGCTGCCGTGTTGGGCGGTGACGGACTGTTGACTCTTGCTTTTGAGACCGTGCTTTCCGAAAGGGCCGTTTCTCTCAACGGCACCGAAAAATGCGTCTCAGCCGGCAGGCTGCTTGCCTCCTGTGCAGGAGCAGAGGGAATGATCGGCGGACAGATAATCGACCTTGAGAGCGAAGGAAAAAGCATTTCCGTTGAACGTCTCCGTCTTATGGACAAGCTCAAGACCGGCGCTCTTATCAGATGTGCCTGCCTTTTGGGCTGTATTTCGGCAGGGGCAGATGAGGCTCAGATAAAGGCTGCTTCGGAATACGCCGAGTGCATAGGACTTGCCTTCCAGATAGTTGACGATATGCTGGACGTGACCTCCGATGAAGCGACTCTCGGCAAACCCATCGGCAGCGATGAGGGAAATAATAAGTCTACCTATGTTTCACTGCTGGGGCTTGACAGATGCAGAGAGCTTGTATCAGAGCTTACGGATGAAGCGATCAGTGCTCTGTCGGTCTTTGGAGGAGACACGGACTTTCTGTCCTCCTTTGCCAAGGCTCTGCGGGACCGCCGAAGCTGAGGGTCTGCTTGCATTATCGGATAATATGTTGTATAATTATACATACAAAAGGAATACCGGCAGCATTTCCGTTTAAGTTAAGAAGAAAGGATCATTCTTTTGAGCCATGGATGCTGCCTTGAAATAAAGGAAGAAGAATTACAGGTGTTTTGGCAATTACTGTCTGCGCCTGTAGCATACGTTTGCTTTGTGAACGTTGTGTGGTGATAGATTTATGACAGAAAAAACAATACTGGAGAATATCAATTCTCCTGAGGATATAAAAAAACTGACATCATCGGAGCTGGAAAAGCTTGCGGGTGAGATCCGTGAAAAAATCGTGGAGACGGTAGCGCAAAACGGAGGGCACCTTGCCTCAAATCTCGGTGTCGTTGAGCTTACCATTGCGATACACACCGTCTTTGATACCCCTAAGGACAAGATAGTCTGGGATGTGGGACATCAGTGCTATGCTCACAAGATGCTCACCGGAAGGTGCTCACGTATAGATACGATACGCACAGAAAACGGCCTGTCCGGTTTTCCAAAGAGAAGCGAAAGCGAATACGACTGTTTTGATACAGGTCACAGCAGCACCTCCATCTCTGCTGCGCTGGGCATTGCCTGCGGCGAGAGCATGAAAAAAAGCGATGCCTATACCATAGCCGTGATCGGTGACGGTGCTCTCAGCGGAGGTCTTGCCTATGAGGGACTCAACAATGCCGGACGTTCCGGGAAGAACCTCATTGTGATACTCAACGACAACAAAATGTCCATCTCCAATAATGTAGGCTCAATGGCAAGGTCCCTGTCCAGAATGAGGATACGTCCGGGCTATCTCAGGGCAAAGACAAAGGTTCACCGCCTTGAAAGGGTGCCTGTGGTGGGCAGACCCATCACCAGCGGAATGAAGCACGTCAAGGACTGGATGAGGGATGAGTTTTTTGGCCAGAAGAACAACCTTTTTGAGCAGTTTGGCTTTGCCTACTATGGACCCTATGACGGGCATAACATCACTCAGCTCCAGGAGGCTCTCAGTGCCGCAAAGCGCAAGCGTTCTCCTGTGCTCATCCATGTGTGCACCAAGAAGGGCAAGGGCTATGGCTATGCTGAGAACGATCCCAAGAGCTTCCATGGTGTATCAGCCTTCGATGTAGAGACAGGCGAGCCCCGCTCCGGAGGCGAGGGCTATTCAAGCATCTTCGGAAGGACCATGTGTGAGCTTGCTTCAAAGGAAAAAAGGCTATGCGCTATCACGGCTGCTATGTCGATAGGCACAGGGCTCAGCGCATTTTCAAAAAAATATAAGGACCGCTTCTACGATGTGGGCATTGCGGAGGAACACGCAATAACCTTTGCTTCGGGTCTTGCCGCAAATGGAATGCTGCCGGTTTTTGCGGTATATTCCACCTTTTTGCAGAGGGGCTATGATCAGATACTCCACGATGCTGCACTCCAGAAGCTTCATGTGGTGCTGTGCATAGACCGGGCGGGCATTGTAGGAGAAGACGGGGAAACTCATCAGGGAATATATGATGTGGCATTCCTGCGCACTATACCGAATGTTACGGTCTATTCTCCATCCAGCTTCAGGGAACTGGAGGCTGCGCTGAGAAAAGCGATTTTTGATACCGAGGGAGTGGCTGCGGTACGCTATCCCCGTGGAGGAGAGCTGTTTCTCCCGGAGGATTATGAGTTTAGCGGCAAGCCGTTTTCTATTTACGGAAGCGAGGATGCAAAGATCCTGATCGTCACCTATGGAAGGGAGTTTTCTCAGGCGTGCATTGCAAAGGAAAGACTTTCCGAGCAGGGGATAGAGGTGTGTATTCTCAAGCTCAATACTATCCTGCCCTTGCCGATAGGTACTCTCATGAAGGCAAAGCACTTTGAGAGTGTTTATTTCTTTGAAGAAGGGGTCAGGAACGGAGGTCTGGGAGAGTATTTCGGATTTTGCCTTTATCAGACAGGCTTTGCCGGAAGGTTTTCCTTCGTGGGTCTCCGGGGCTGTGTTTTGCAGGCAAAAACAGAGGATGCCCTCCATAAGGCGGGGCTTGATGCAAAAATGATAGAGACAAAGATAAAAAATGATGTCACCAGGGGAGGAAAGGCTGATGCCCTCAAAAAAAAGACTGGATCTGATGGTGTTTGAGGCCGGCTTTGCGGAGAGCCGTGAAAAGGCCAAGGCACTCATAATGTCCGGCATAATATATGTTGACGGTCAGAAGTCCGACAAGCCGGGCACGACCTATCCCGAAACGGTAAAGCTGGAAATGAGGGGTGCAAAACCCCGTTATGTGAGCCGTGGCGGGCTGAAGCTTGAAAAGGCAATGAAAAGCTTTTCGCTGAGACTTGACGGCATGATAACTATGGATATAGGGGCTTCTACGGGAGGCTTTACGGACTGTATGCTGCAAAACGGAGCAACAAAGGTCTATGCTGTGGATGTAGGCTATGGTCAGCTTGATTGGAAGCTCAGGAACGATGACCGTGTGGTTAATCTTGAGCGCACCAACGTGAGATACATCACAGAGGAGCAGGTGCCTGACAGGATAGATTTTTTTAGCGTTGACGTGTGCTTCATTTCGCTGGAACTTGTTCTGCCGGCGGTGAGACCGCTGCTGAGGGAAAAAGCAGAGGCTGTGACTCTTATCAAGCCGCAGTTTGAGGCAGGCAGGGGAAACGTGGGAAAGAACGGAGTAGTGCGTGACAGGGACGTGCATATTGCAGTCATTAAGAAAATATATGATTTCTGTCTTGCAGGCGGCTTTGATGTGCTGGGGCTGGATTATTCCCCGATAAAGGGGCCGGAAGGAAATATCGAATATCTACTCCATATCAGGCGCAGCGACGCCCCATCAGCCGCTGATGGCATAGACATAGAGAGAGTCGTCTCCGAATCCCACAGTCAGCTTGACAAATAAACTTGGAAGAAGTGCTTGTATGAAAAGTATAGTGAAGGTCGCTGTGATACCTAACCTGACAAAAAAGAATGCGGCAGAGACTACCTTTAGTGTCATTGACCGTCTGCACCGTCTGGGTATGTCTGTGATGATGTCATCTCAATATTCGGAGCTTTTTGCCAGCAGCAGGATAGACTTCTTTGACAAGGTGGGCGAGCTTTACAAGGCTGCTGATATGGTGCTGACCATCGGCGGAGACGGGACGATCATCCACGCTGCATACCATGCTTCATTCTATAATAAGCCACTGCTGGGCATCAATACAGGCAGACTGGGCTTTGCCGCAGAGCTGGAGACTGATGAGCTTGATATGCTCTCACGCCTGAAGGACGGGAGCTATACCATCGAAAAACGGATGATGCTCAAAATAATCCACAAGGGCGATAACGGAGAGAGAGAGTTCCGTGCCATGAATGACGCTGTTATCTCAAGAGGCTCCCTGTCAAGGCTTATCGACATAGATGTTTCCCTTGCCGCAGACAAGGGCTATATATGCAGCTACCGTGCTGACGGACTGATACTTTCTACCCCCACCGGGTCCAGTGCTTATTCCCTTGCAGCCGGCGGACCAGTTGTTGAGCCCACTATGAAGTGCATACTGATGACTCCGGTGTGCTCACATTCTCTTTTTGCAAGACCTGTGGTTTTTAGCCATCATTCAAGGCTGGAGGTCACAGCCTCCTGTGATGACGATACGGAGGTGTTTCTGACTATTGACGGCGCGGTGACGGTGACTGTCAAAAAAAACGATACACTCATCGTTTCTGAGTCAGGGGCGGAGACTGAGTTCATCAAGCTGAAGGACAGGACCTTCTACAAGGTGCTCAACGACAAATTCACGGAGAAAGGCAGGCAGCTATGAAAACACGAAGACAAGAGCGGATCCTTGAGCTCATCAGGGAAAAGGATATTGAAACTCAGTCAGAGCTTCTTGAAATGCTTAAAAAGGACGGTTTTCATGTGACGCAGGCCACCGTTTCCAGGGATATAAAGGAGATGCGCCTGATAAAGACCCTTAGCGGTAACGGCACCTACAAATACGCCACCGAGATGGTACAAAACGATGAAAGGGAATCTCACTCATATCTGTTTTCTACTGCTGTGACCAGCGTTGAGAGTGCTCACAATCTGGTGGTGATCAAGACAAGGACGGGCATGGCGCAGGCTGTCTGTGCCGCCCTTGACGCTACTGACAGGGCGGGAGTGCTGGGCACTATCGCAGGGGATGACACCATCTTCGTGGCAACAAGGACCGATTCTGTTTCAGTCTCTCTTGTGAATGATCTGAAAAGGCTGATGAACGACAAGAGCGGCAATAATTTTGTTCCGTGAGGTTATACTATGCTAACTAATCTTTATATAGAAAATATCGCCGTTATTGAAAAGACGGCTATTGATTTTGGTGAGGGTCTGAATGTACTGACGGGTGAGACCGGCGCAGGAAAGTCCATTATCATAGACTCCATAAATGCTATTCTCGGCAGCAGGACTTCAAAGGATCTTATCAGAAACGGCTGCGAGAGCGCCTTTGTCAGTGCGGAGTTTTCCGATCCTTGTGAAAAAGCGCTGGAAACACTTAGGGAATACGGCTTTGAGGACGAAGACGGCACTGTGCTGCTCCAGCGTGAATTCAGCCTTTCGGGCAAGGGCAAGTGCCGCATCAACGGCAGACCTGCTACCGCTGCTGTGCTGAGGGCAGTGGGGGTATATCTGATAAACATTCACGGCCAGCACGAGAGCTATGAGCTTATGTCACCTGAGCTGCATATCAATTATATTGACAAGCTGGGCAGGCTTTCGGAGGATATAAAAAGCTATCAGGAGGCCTATAAAAAATATCGTTCCCTCAAGTCAGAGCTTGACAAGGCAAAATATGACGAGGCAGAGCGTGAGCGCAGAGTCGATCTTCTCAGCTATCAGGTAAACGAGCTTGAAAGAGCTGAATTGTATGAGGGCGAATATGAGGAGCTGCTTGAGCAGCGTATGATGATAGAAAACAGAGAGAAGATAGCCTCTGCTCTCAGCGAGGTAAGGGAATTTCTCAACGGTGGAGACGAGAGCGATGGCGCTATACAGTCCCTTGAAAATGCCTGTGATTCCATAAACGGCATTACGTCAGTTTATCAGGATGCCGAGAGCATTGCACAGCGCCTGCAAAATGCCGTATATGAGATCGAGGACTGCTATAATGAGGTGGTGGCTCTGTCGGACGATGCAGAGAGCGAGGCTGACAGCCTTGAGGAGATCGAGGACAGGATAGATCTTATACACAGGCTTGGCAGGAAGTATGGCTCTACCATAGGAGAGATGCTGGAATTCCTGGAAAAAGCAAGGGGAGAGCTTGAATATCTGGAAAAATACGAGGAAAACAGGGAGGCTCTTGCACAGGAATGTAAGGATGCCTATAATGAGGCAAAGGCTCTTGCAGAAAGTCTTTCGGACAAGAGGAGAGAAGTGGCAAAGCGCTTTGCGTCTCAGGTCAGGGAGGAAATGTCCTATCTTGATATGCCAAATGTGGAGCTTGTGGTGAGACAAGACAGATGTGAGCTTGACTCCAATGGCTGTGACAGCATTGAAATACTTATTTCCGCAAACCCCGGTGAGGCTCCCAAGCCTGTGGCAAAAATCGCATCCGGCGGCGAGCTTTCCCGAATGATGCTTGCCATCAAGAACGTCCTTGCGGATACGGACGATATCGACACTCTGATCTTTGACGAGGTGGATACGGGTATCAGCGGCAGTGCCTCTCAGAAGGTGGGCCTGAAGCTCAAGGAGGTATCAAAGAGCAGGCAGGTGCTTTGTGTGACTCACCAGGCACAGATAGCAGCCCTTGCGGACAGTCACTTTAAGATTGCAAAAACCGTTTCCGGCGGCAAGACCTATACGGGCGTGACCCTTCTCGATCACGAGGGAAGGAGAAGCGAGCTTGCCCGCATCATCGGCGGAGTTGAAATAACCAAGGCAACACTGGATTATGCTGAGGAGCTTCTTTCTCAGGGAAAATAAATCAAAAGGAGTAATTACTATGAGCTGTATTTTTTGCAAGATCGTAAGCGGAGAGATACCTTCAAAGAAGGTCTATGAGGACGAGACTGTCTATGCCTTCTATGACATCAACCCTATGGCACCTGTCCATGTTCTCATCATTCCCAAGGAGCACATCTCATCCATCAATGAGGTGACACCCGAGAACAGTGCGGTTATCGCCCACATCTACGAGGTAGCGGCAAAGCTCGCTTCCGAGCTTGGAGTTGCCGAGAGCGGCTATCGTGTGGTATCAAACTGCGGTGCAGACGCCGGACAGACAGTGTTCCATCTGCATTTCCACCTGCTTGGGGGCACAAAGCTCAAAGTCGAGATGTGCTGATGGGGCAGTACCGATCAGTGAAGGCGTTATCCTGAGATCAGTGATAAGCTTCCGGAGGTAAAACTATGAAGCGACCGCTTGCAGTAACAGGCTTCGTATATCTGGCTGCATCAGCGGCCGCTGTCTTTTTGGGTCAGAGCGCATTGATTCCCGTTGGTGCAGCCCTGCTGTTTTGTGCTGCGTTTTCTCTTAAATGCACAAGGCTCAGGATGGGCGGGATTGTCCCTTTAGTGCTGATAACATCTCTTGCGGCCTTTGTGTCTGTGGGAGTATACACTGCTTCAAGTGTTACCCCTGTTCAGGGACTTTCCGGACAGCAGGTCATAATTGAAGCGGAGCTGTGCGACCTGCCCTATCAGAGGTACGACCAATATTATTACACGGTAAACGCAAGGGAGCTGAAGGCAAGGGACGGTACACTATACCATGATGTGAAGCTGCTTTTATACTGTGATGAACCCCTTGATGCAGCACCCTATGATATCATAAAGACCGAGGTGCGTCTTTCTGCACGGCAAAACAGCTATGACAATGCAAAGGGTATCATTTATCGGGCGTATCTTCCATATCCCCAAGTGGCAAGTGTGAATGTTCCGGAGAGCAGGCCGCTCAATTACTACGCTCTCAAGCTAAGATACCATGTGCTTGAGAGAATAGATTCTCTTTTGCCGGAGGAACAGGCGGATTTTGTCAAGGCGTTTCTTTTGGGGGATCGTTATTCTCTCAGCGACGAAACCGTGTCAGTCCTGCGCTCTGCGGGGCTTTCCCATATCATTGCTGTTTCGGGGCTTCATGTGACTATAATCACTTATCTGCTGATGATTCTTCTCTCAGGTGTGCTGCGGCTCAAAAAACGTACCTCGGCGCTGATATGTGTCCTTGCACTCCTTTTGTATATGGCGCTGACGGGCTTTACTCCCAGTGTTGTGAGGGCGGGAATAATGCATCTTGTGGTGCTGCTGTGTACGGTGTTTTTCAGGCGCAGCGATCCTATGGCGGCGCTTGGATTATCACTTCTGGTGATTCTCATAGCAAAGCCCTATGCAGCGGCGGATATCAGCCTGCTGTTGTCCTTCTCTGCCACCCTTGGCATACTAATGGCTCAGAAGCCTATGTCAGAGTACATATCCGGAAGGCTGTTTCCCTCTCCGGAGCATCGTTCCATCAGGAGAAAAAGCTTTATCCGTACAGCGGGGATGTTTCTGATCGATGCAATTACGGTGTCCTTCTCGGCGGTGCTTTTTTCGCTGCCTGTGACCATATTATATTTCCGTCAGATCCCGGTCTACGGAGTCCTGTCCTCTCTCCTGACGGTATTAACAGTGCCGTTGCTTATGGGCAGTGTGCTGCTGATGCTGCTGTTTAGCATGACCACAGTGCTGGGAGCTTTGGCTTCACCCTTTGCCTTTATTGCAGGCATACTGACAGGACAGATTTTGTCAGTTGCAGGGCTGGTTTCAAGGCTGCTGTTTTCACAGGTGAGCCTGTATTATCGGTTTGTTCCGGTCTGGGTTGTTTTTTGCGTAGTGCTGGCATCAGCGCTCTATCTGAGGAAGGACAAGCGTCATCGTGTCAGGATATTTGCACTGACTGCATTGCTGACCTTTGTTTCCGGCTGTACGGCAAGCCTCATTTCTCAGAGGGATGCCGTCTCGATATACGTCCCTCATGTGGGGCAGGGTATCACTGCGGTGATAAGGGACGGTGACAAGACCGTAGTGCTTGCCTGCGGCGGCGAAAAAACCTACACTACAGAGGCTGTGGACTGCATAAGGTACAGCCCATCGGACAAAATAAGCTATCTGCTCCTGATGAACAAGAACGGCAGTGTGTCGGGCTATGCAGCAAGGCTGATGACGGAATTCGGGGTAGAGACAGCGGGAATATATGATGAGGAACGCTTTAGTGATGAGGTAAGGGCAGGACTGGAAACCTGTGGCAGAGTGCTGAGTTTTTCCTCGGCGGAGGGGAAGGAAAGCTGTGTTGAGATAGGGCATTGCAGGATAGAAAGCCTTCGTGAAAAGGGAGTATGTGCCGTTAGGTTAATTGTGAAGAACTACAGGCTGCTGCTGTGCTGTGACGGAACGGACTGCGGCAGGCTTCCTCAGGAATGGCTGGTTAATGATATGCTTATTGTGCACGGTGAGCTTAAAAACACCGGTCTGCTGAGCTATGACACGCTGATAATATCAGACAGGGAGAAATACAGCGACATCACCTACAGGGAGCTTGACGGCGACAGAGTGCTGCGGACCTATGAGGACGGAAACATAAGCTTCAGGCTCAGGGGAGAAGATCAACTGATTGAAATGAGGGAAAGAAATTGGCTAAGCTGACAGAAAGCGAATTTAAAAAAAAGCTTGCTTCAGGTGAGCCCGACAGGGTTTATCTGATCTATGGCGAGGAGAAATATCTTGTAAAATACTATACTGAAAGGCTTTGCGAAAAGATAGCGGGCAAGAACCCTTCAGAGTTTGACTTTGTAAGGCTCCCGTCGGGCACCGGAATCCAGGAGATTTTTTCGGCCTGCGAGCAGCTCCCCTTGTTTTCTCAGTATAAGTGTGTTCTGGTGTCTGACATGGATACTGACGCAATTCCGGAAGCGGATATGAAGCTGCTGTTAGGATATTGCGAGGATATTTCACCCTCGACAGTGCTGATCTTCTCAATGCCCACTCTTGCGCAGTCTCCAAAAAAACAGGGTGACAAAAAGGCTACCTCTATGCAAAGGCTGGCGTCCGCTGCAGAGAAGTATGGGAGCTCTCTGGAGCTTGCTAAAAAGGACAATTCTTCCATTGAAAAGCTTCTTATCGGCTGGGCGGAAAAAAGCGGCTGCAAGCTATCCTCACGCAATGCTTCGAGGATCATAGAGCAATGCGGCACAGATCTGACTACACTGAGAAATGAGCTTGCAAAGCTTACTGCCTATGCGGACGGTGCCGAGATAACCGAGGAAATAATACGCCTGCTGACGATAAGGAATACAGAGGTGAGGATATTCGCTCTTTCGGATTGCCTTGGTTCGGGGGATTACAACGGAGCCTACAAACAGCTTCACGGTCTTTTTGAGCAGAACGAAAAGGCTGAGGTGATTTTGTCAACTCTCAGCTCGGTTTATCTTGATATGTACAGGGCAAAGGTGGCTGGGGAGAGCGGGATTCCTTTAACTCAGGCGGCTTCGGAGTTCAGATACGGAAAAAGGGAATTCCTGCTGAAGAATGCCGGCAGGAGGGCTTCAAGGTATACCACCTCGGCACTGAGAAGGATACTTGATATAGTTTTGGAAACGGATATGACCCTGAAGAGCAAGCCGGTAGATAAGCAGATACTTATGGAGACCCTGATCGCACGACTGATAAGTGAGAACATCAGGATGAACAACGGCTGATAACAGGAGGAACGCTTGTGATAAAGATAAAGGAGGCCGTTATAGTCGAGGGAAAGTATGACAAGATCAAGCTTTCCGGCTTTATTGACGGACTGATAATTACCACGGAGGGCTTCGGGGTATTTAAGGACAGAGAAAAGCTTGAGCTTATCCGTCACCTTGCAAAGGTGAGAGGGATACTTGTTTTGACAGACAGCGACGGCGCAGGCTTTGTGATAAGGAACTTCCTCAAGGGTGCGGTTCCCCCTGACAGAGTAAAGCACGCCTATATTCCCGATGTTTTTGGAAAGGAAAGGCGCAAGGCATTACCTTCAAAGGAGGGCAAGCTGGGAGTAGAGGGCTTGTCAGAGGAGGTGCTGTGCAATGCCATTGCCCGTTCCGGCGCACAGTGTGAGATCACCGGAGGAACTGTCAGAAGCGCTCAGGACATAACAAAGACCGATCTCTATGAGCTGGGACTGAACGGAATTCCCGGCGCATCCGAGAGGCGGGACGACCTGAAAAAAAGACTCGGACTTCCGGAGAAGCTTTCGTCAAATTCTCTGCTGGATGTGCTGAATTGTATTATGACCCGTGACGAGCTTTATGCTCTCATGGAGGAGGGAGAGTGATACCATGCTGAACGTGACCCTTTTGGGGACCTCAGGGATGATGCCGCTTAAAAACAGGTGGCTGTCCTCCTGTCTGTTAAACACAAACGGTCATTCCGTATTGGTGGACTGCGGAGAGGGCACACAGATTGCGATGAAATGTGCAGGTGTGCGCTTCAAGCCGATTGACATAATCTGCATCACCCACTTCCATGCAGATCATATTTCCGGTCTTCCGGGGTTTTTGCTCACTTTGTGCAGCGAGGGCAGGACCGAGCCTGTGACGATTATCGGACCTGCGGGACTTAGCAGAGTGGTCAGAGCATTGTGTATGATAGCGCCGAATCTCACCTACGAGCTAAGGTGCGTTGAGTATTCCCCGAATGAGGACCAATCCCTTTGCACTGATTCTCTGAGGATAACTCCTTTTCCGGTGAGACATGGGGTGCCGTGTCTTGGCTACCGCTTTGACATGGACAGAGCAGGAAAATTTGACCCTGAGCTTGCCTCAAGGAACAATGTGCCCCTGAAGCTCTGGAGCACACTGCAAAAAAAGGGCGCCACGGAGTATGAGGGAAAGCTGTATACTCCGGATATGGTGATGGGTCCTCCGAGAAAAGGACTGAGGGTGACATATACCACCGACACACGGCCCACGGACAGTATCGTTCAGAATGCTGCCGATTCAGATCTCTTTATCTGTGAGGGAATGTTTTCCGAGCCTGACAAGCTTGCACGGGCGCTTGAAACAAAGCACATGATTTTTCAGGAGGCCGCCCTCCTTGCCAAGCGGGCGAATGTCCGCAGACTCTGGCTCACCCATTACAGCCCGTCCCTTGCTGTTCCTGAGGAGGGACTCAGCGCTGCTACTGAGATTTATCCTGCCGCCGAGTGCGGATATGACGGCAAGACAATAGACCTGCAATTCGACAGCGGCGCCGGCGAGCCGCCGGTTCCAATTTCGCGTGGGCAGAATATCTGATTTCCGACTTGACCACTCGCGGCTGATAGTCTATCCGAAACGACAAGTCAAAAGTTTTGGTCAAGCTTTTTCAAAAGCTTGCAAGCGCAGAGCCTGCGCTCCCGTATTCGCGTAGGCAGAATATCTGATTTCCAACTTGACCGCTCGCGGCTGATAGTCTATCCAAAACGACAAGTCAAAAGTTTTGGTCAAGCTTTTTCAAAAGCTTGCAAGCGCAGAGCCTGCGCTCCCGTATTCGCGTAGGCAGAATATCTGATTTCCGACTTGACCGCTCGCGACTGATAGTCTATCCAAAACGACAAGTCAAAAGTTTTGGTCAAGCTTTTTCAAAAGCTTGCAAGGTGCAGGGACGGCGTCCCTGCTCGCTGTCCGCAGACAGCGAAATACTTTGGGTGGTTCGGAGGGCGTAGCCCTCTGATATCTCAACGCTTCAGCCTGATTCCGGGAGGAATCAGGCAAAAAAGCTTACCCAAGATGACTATATTATAAATATGGGTCATCAAACAGACATTCCCTCACTGGCTCTCAGTGAGGGAATGTCTGTTTCTGTATCGTAATCAGAATCCGATATATCCGGAATAACCCTGGGTATACTGATCATCGCTTATGGGAGAATAGCGGGTGCCGCCCATGCTGCTGTACTGATCGTAGAAGCCGTTGTCAGCCTTGTAAATGTCTCCGGTGTAGTTATCCACCACTCGCTCCTGACCAAGGGTGGCATCTGAACGCTTCTGGCTCATGATATCCTCGGATTGGTTGCGCTTGTTCCATGAGTCCATTATCATGTCAGAGGTGCTTCCGCTTCCTGCCGAACCGGCGGAACCAACAGTCGTGCCGCCGTACCTTGAAATGCAGGCAGACGTCCACTGAATGCTTCCCAGTATCTTTACAACGACCGGCTCCCAGTTTTGCATCTCGCCCTTAGGCGTGTCTACGCTTACTACGCTGACGACCATGTACAATCCTGTGGATGCCATGTCCTTGCCGGTGATGGCGGCACTGTAGAAGCCTTCATAGGGCTTGCCGTTGAAATTGTAATCCGCACTTACTATCTTTGCATCGTAGGTGCCCAGCGCAGCATTATCATAAAGTGCCTTATGCTGATCGGTCTGGTTGGTTCCCGTGACGACGAAGTTTTGTATCTTGCCGTTGTTGGCAGGCACAACCACGTCTGTCAGGAAGGACTCTACCGTGGGTGACTTCATCATCATCTGGGGTACGCTGTAGAAGTCGATATAGGCAAGCATCACGCTCTCGTCAGGACTCTTGATGGATACCATTGTGCCCGAGCCGGTGGCACCGCCCTGATAGAGGTCTGTCACCTCTACCTTCCAGCCTACTGGCACCTGGAGTGTAGCGTACTGGTGCTCATAATTCTGCCACTGGAGGTTGTTCCAGCCGCCGGAGGTGAGCTTGAGGGTAGCGTCTATCCCGGTGGGAGCGACGGAATTATAGCCCGACTGTAAGCCCGGAGTCAAAATGTTTCCGTTAAAGCTGCTTTGTCCGGGCTGGTCGCTGCCGGAGCAACCGGATGTGATGGTAAGTGCAGCAATAGCTGAAAGTGTTATTGCGAGTAATTTCTTTGTTTTCATAATAGTCACGCCTTTCTATAGTTTGTCATGGTTTTATGTTATTCCAAAGATCAGTTTCCGTTTGCATCTCAAATGTCCCTTCACCTATATAATCCTTCAGGAGGCAAAAAGGTTACATGAAGTGCAGAAATTTTATACCTGTTTTTTATTATTCTACCATAGATATGAATAATTGTCTATAATGTGCCGTTCCTGAGGTGTAAAATTGAGAACAGAAAAGGTTGTTTTTTTAAAATTATCTGGTATAATGATTGTATAATATGCTGAAACGGAGGAAAAATTATGATAGCGGTGGCGATTGATGGTCCTGCAGGGGCAGGCAAAAGCACTATTGCAAAAAAAGTTTCCGAGAGTCTTGGCTTCATATATGTGGATACGGGTGCTCTTTACAGAGCTGTAGCTCTGGCTTGTATCGAAAATGGCATCACTATCGGAGAGCCGGAAACGGTCAAGGCGTTTCTCCCTGAAATTGATATCCGCATCATCTTCTTTAACGGAGAACAGCACATCCTGCTCAATGATAAGGATGTGTCAGAGGCTATCCGTGATGAGAATGTGTCCATGGCGGCATCCAGGGTCTCGGCGCTTCCTGAGGTGAGAGCTTTTTTGCTTGAGCTCCAGCGCAGCTTTTCAAAGACCGACAATGTTATTATGGACGGAAGAGACATAGGCACTGTAGTCCTTCCCAATGCACAGGTCAAGATATTCCTTACGGCGTCCCCCGAAATAAGGGCAAGACGAAGAGTGCTCCAGCTGAAGGAAAGCGGCGTGGAGGCTGATTTTGACAAAATACTCTTTGATATAGTCCAGCGTGATTACAACGATACCCACAGGGATACAGCCCCCCTCAAGGCTGCCGAAAGCGCCGTGACTGTGGATACCACAGAGCTGACTCTCGATGAGGTGGTGGAGAAGATCACGGCTATCATAAAGGAGACCGCTGCATTATGAAGAGAAGAAGTCTTGTATTTATTATCGGAAGGTTTTTTACAATACCGATCTATAAAACCCTTTTCCGCTACAAGGTGGTGGGAAAGAAGAACCTGCCCAAGAAGGGCGCATATATAGTCTGCAGCAACCACCTTTCAAACTATGACCCTATCCTTGTGTCGATGACTCAGAAGCGCCAGATCTATTACATGGCAAAGGCCGAGCTTTTCAAGAATAAGATCGCCTCTGCAATGATAACCGAGCTTGGAGCCTTTCCTGTTGACAGGGGCAGCGGTGACGGTCAGGCCATCGAAAAGGCCGAAGAGATAGTAAGGGACGGGAGACTCCTTGGAATTTTCATTGAGGGCACACGCTCAAAGACCGGCGAATTCCTTCGTCCAAAGTCGGGAGCAGCTATGGTGGCCTTTCAGACAAATACGCCGGTTATTCCTGTGTGCATAACACCGCAGGACAAGCAGATAAGAAAGTTCAGGAAGGTGACGGTTTCCTGGGGCAAGCCGCTCTCTCTTGAGGAGCTTGGCCTTAAAGAAGGCACTCCCACTGAGTTCCGCAATGCCAGCCGCAGGATAATGGATGAGATCAAGGCTATGAGAGAGCAGGTCAGGAGCTGAGAATGTACCAATTTCTTCGTTTGCTGTCGTTTGTGTTTGTACGCCCGTTTTACAGAATCAAATATTCCGGCAGGAAAAATCTTCCCAAGGGCGCCTTTGTCCTTGCGTCTAACCATGTCAGCTATTTTGACCCGGTATGTCTCGGCATGGGCTTTCCGAGGAAGATATTCTTCATGGCAAAGTCAGAGCTGTTTGGTGATCGGAGATCCTTTGCCGGCGCTTTTCTTCGTCTGTGCGGAGTCTTTCCTGTTGTGCGCAGCACTGCCGACAGGGGAGCCGTTGACAGGGCTTCCCGGCTTTTGCAAAAGGGCAGGATAGTCGGTGTTTTTCCTCAGGGCGGTATCCGCAGAGGTACAAAAAGCTTTGAGCCAAAGGCGGGAGCTGCGCTGTTGGCGGCGAGAAACGGAGTTCCGCTGCTTCCGGTGCTGATAAGGACGAATGGCAGGATCAGACCTTTTGCAAGGATATATGTGAGCATAGGAGAGCCGCTTTGTGCCATTGACGGTTCACTTGGTGCAGCGAGAGATCTGAACAGACGTTACAGGGATATAATAACAAGAATGTCGGAGGAAAAACTGTGAGCATCAGAGTTGCAAAAACAGCAGGCTTCTGCTTTGGAGTGAGCCGGGCTGTGTCTATGGTTGAAAAGCTTGCGGACGAGGGCAGGAGAGTGTGCACTCTTGGTGCGATCATCCATAATCCGCAGAAGGTCAGGGAGCTGCAGAGCAGAGGCGTAAGGATCGTTGAGTCGCCTGAAGAGGTGGCTGAGGGAGAGATCCTGGTGATAAGATCCCACGGAGTTGCGGCTTCCGTTACTGACAGGCTGCGTGAACTGGGAACCGAGTATAGGGACGCAACCTGTCCCTTTGTGCTGAAGATCCACAATATAGTGTCGGAGCACTCAAGAAACGGAGAGATCGTCCTGATAGCCGGCGACAGGGACCATCCGGAGGTGCAGGGAATAATCGGTCACTGTTTCTCACAGTGCTATACCTTTATGAGCGCAGAGGAATTGACAAAATTGGTGGATGATTGTCCTAATTTAAAGACAGATAATCTCTGCGTTGTGGTCCAGACGACTTTTAACAGAATCGAGTGGAAAAATTCTCGAAAAATATTGAAAAAACTATGTACAAATGCTAAAATATTTGATACAATATGTAATGCCACATCTGATAGACAGTCGGAGGCTGAGATCCTTGCGTCAGAGTCGGACATGATGCTTGTGATAGGCGGCAGACATAGCTCCAATACCAATAAGCTGTTTCATATCTGTAAGGAAAAGTGTGATGAAACATATCTTATCGAGACTGCTGAGGAGCTGCCGCGCGATGCTGTCGTCCATGCGGATCGGATAGGCATTACAGCCGGTGCGTCCACCCCGGCAAGCATAATAAAGGAGGTACTTGTTACCATGACAGAAGAAATCAAAAATACTCAAGAAAGTGAAGCTGAGCCGAATTTTGAAGCTCTCCTGGAGGAGTCCTTCAAAAATTATAATACAGATGGCAGAGTAACCGGTGTAGTTGTAGGTATCACTCCCACAGAGGTTCGTGTTGATGTCGGCAGAAAGCAGACAGGTATTGTTCCGCTTGCAGAGCTTTCAAACGATCCCACGGCAAAGCCTGAGGATATTGTGAAGGTTGGCGATGAGATCAACCTGATTATCATGAAGACTAACGATCAGGAAGGAACCATTCTCCTTTCCAAGAGACTTCTCGATGCTCAGAAGGGCTGGGACGAGATCGTTAAGGCTGAAGAAGAAAAGACAGTCGTTACAGGTGTTGTGACTGAGATCGTTAAGGGCGGCGTTATCGCTGTCACCAACGGTGTGAAGGTGTTTATCCCTGCTTCTCTTGCTACAGCTACCAGAGGCGAGAGTCTGGACGGACTGCTCAAGAAGGAGGTTTCCTTCCGCATCATTGAGACCACAAGGCAGAGAAAGCGTGCAGTCGGCTCTATCCGCTCCGTACTCAACGATGAGCGCAAGGCAAAATCAGAGGCATTCTGGGCAGAGGCTGAGGTCGGCAAGAAATACATAGGCACAGTCAAGTCCCTCACATCCTACGGTGCTTTCGTTGACATCGGCGGCATTGACGGAATGGTGCACATTTCTGAGCTTTCCTGGAACAGGATCAAGCATCCCTCAGAGGTCGTTAATGTGGGCGACACAGTTGAGGTATATATCAAGGCTCTTGATGCTGAAAAGGGCAAGATCTCACTTGGCTACAGAAAGAGCGAGGATAACCCCTGGGAGATCCTCAAGAATCAGTATCCTGTGGGAACAGAGTGTGAGGTTGAGGTCGTAGGTCTGACACCCTTTGGCGCTTTTGCAAGGATTATCCCTGGTATCGACGGACTTATCCATGTTTCACAGATCTCCAACGAGAGAGTCGAGAAGCCTCAGGACGTTCTTTCTGTAGGTCAGAAGGTCAATGTCAAGATCACAGCTATCGACTTTGATGCAAAGCGCATCAGCCTTTCAATGAAGGCTCTTCTCAATGAGGAAGCTCCCGTTGAGGAGGAGGCTCCCGCAGACGAGACTGCCGAGTAAAAATTTTTAATCAGCTTGATATTATGGGCATCTCGCAAGAGGTGCCCTGTTTTTGTAAGAGCCTTGATCTGAGAGTCAAGAATCGAGTAACGGTCAATAAGGAGAGATACTATGTACGAGGAAATAACAGAGCAGGCGAGAAGTGCGGCTTTGGAAGTGGTCGAGAGGGCAAAGCTCAAAGAGGGGGATATTTTTGTCGTAGGCTGTTCATCCAGCACTGTGGTGGGCTCCGGATATGGAAAGGCATCGAGCATGGACGTGGCAAAGGCTGTGTTTGAAGGAATATATCCGGTGCTGCGTGACAGGGGGATATTTCTTGCGGCTCAGTGCTGTGAGCACCTCAACAGAGCTATCATTACCGAAAGAGCGGCTGCTGAAAAGCAGCACCGTGAGGAGGTCAATGTGGTGCCTCAGCCGAAGGCCGGAGGTTCATTTGCCACCATCACCTATAATACGTTGGAGCAGCCGGTAGCCCTGGAGCACATCAGAGCCGATGCGGGCATTGACGTAGGCGGAGTCCTGATCGGAATGCACCTGAAGGAGGTAGCTGTACCATTGATCCTATCGGTGAGAAAAATAGGTGAAGCCAATATTACCGCAGCAAGGACAAGGCCGAAATTCATCGGAGGCGAACGTGCCCACTACAATGACGATCTGAAATAAGGAGGCGCAATATGGACGCCAAAGAAGAATTTATTAATATCTACAACGAAAACATACACAGGAAGGGCAGTGCCGAGCTTCTGGAATGGATGCAAAAGACGGATTTCTTTACGGCTCCTGCCAGCACAAAATTTCACTGCGCCTGTGAGCAGGGACTTGCCATGCACAGCATCAGTGTTTATAACACGCTGATGGAGAGGTATTTTGACAGCGAAAACGACAGTGCCGAGAGCTTTGCGATATGCGGTCTGCTCCATGATCTGTGCAAGGCACAGTTTTATAAGATTTCCACCAGGAATGTCAAAAACGATGAGACCGGACAATGGGAGAAGAAGCCCTTTTATTCCGTGGATGATGCCTTTCCCTACGGTCACGGAGAAAAATCCGTTTATCTTATAGAACGGTTTATGCGCCTCAAGCCTGCGGAGGCTATAGCTATCCGTTGGCACATGGGAGGCTTTGACGAGTCGGTCAAGGGAGGTTCTTTTTCTCTGAGCCTCGCCTTTGAAAAATATCCCTTGGCGGTCAAGCTTCATCTTGCAGATCTGGAATCTACCTATCTGAGAGAAAAGCACACTTCCACCGTGAAATAACAAAACGAAAGGAAGAGTTAAATTGAAAAGACCCATTGCACCTGCACGTGCAGTTCTGTTGTGTGCTGTGATCACTGCTTCTGTCCTCGGAGGCTGCGGCAATTCCGGCGAAAGCAATACATCTTCTGTTCCAGACAGCGCTTCAACCGTTTCCTCCGGCACTGCGTCCGAGGAGTCTGTGCCATCCACCGAGAGTTCCAAGGAATCTGAGGCTCCCGCCCCCGCCGGCAACAGTGACTTCAGATATTCTACTGTTCAGCGTTACGACGAAAACAATAACCTCTTTGACGCAATTGTCATTGATAAGTACGTTGGCAGCGGAAAGGATGTGACTGTCCCGGAAAAGATAGAGGACAAGCCAGTGGTTTCAGTAGGAGCAAGCGCTTTTGAGGGTACTGCTGTGGAGACGGTTGAGATCAATGACAATATCTCAAGAATCGAGTATAGCTGCTTCAAGAATTGTTCCGCTCTGAAAAGCGTCAAGCTCCCCTCAAAGCTCACCACAATCGACTTTAATGTATTCGAGAACTGCACTGCTCTTGAAAGCATCGAGATACCTGAGGGTGTAACAATTATCTCAGGTGAATCCTTTAAAGGCTGCAGCTCCCTTAAAGAAGTCAAGTTCCCCAACTCGCTCGCAAGCCTTGATAGCTGCAGCTTTATGGATTGCACAAGTCTTAGCGAGATCACCCTTCCTTCAGAAATGACTTATTGTGGATATGATGTCTTTAACAATACTGCTTTCTATAACAACGCTCCTGAGGGGGATGTTTACATAGGAAATGTCTATTATGCCTACAAGGTAGACACCGATGCCATGGACGGAGGACACGATAAGATCAAGGAGCTGTCAGCCACTAAGAAAAAGACATTTAAAGAGGGTACGAGGCTGATCGCAGGTCTTGCGTTCTATAACAGCGGCAGCAATAAGGACCTGGAGCCCCTTGACATAGAGATACCAGATTCAGTGGTGTTTGTTGGCGGAAATGCATTCTATTGGCTGAATCTTGGCTCCATCAACATAAGCGCAGAGGTGGCAAAGAACAGTGCCAGTATGTGTTTTGGCACATATGTAAAGGAGCTCAGATTTGCCAGTGATGTTACAGAGCTTCATGATTATCTGCTGAGCAATATCAATATCGAGACATTAGAGATACCTGCAAGCGTCAGGAAAATAGGCAGCGACACCCTGAGCCTTCTTACAGACACAAAGACGATTATCATCCACGAGGGTACAGAGTATCTTGGGGAAAGAAACTTCACCTTCTGCGAGAACCTGGAGAAAGTATATGTGCCCGCCTCAGTAAAAGAGGTCGATGGAGATTATGAGGGTGAATTCTATGAAAGCCCGAAGATAGTGATCTATACTCCTGCCGGCTCCTACATGGAAAGCTTCTGTAAAGAACACAATATTACCTACAAGACCGTGAAGGACGAAAGCGAGTTCCTTGCCTGAAACTAATATGATTACTTCAAAAAAACCGATGGCTCTTTAGCAGAGTACCATCGGTTTTTATCTTTGCATATTATGTAATGATGACAGGCCCGTACTGAGAGTCGGGATATTCCGTGGCGGTGATCCTGCCGGTGGCTTCGTCAATTTCTATTACTCCGAATTGCCCCCCGAAGCCTATCGATCCCGGATTCATTATCAGCATACGGCCGTCAGCAGTGGTCAGCTGATGGTGGGTGTGCCCGAAAAGCAGGATATCTGCCTCCTCCTTGTGTGCGAGTGCGACAAGACGGCTAAGGCCCTCCTTCACATAATGGGCATGACCGTGGGTGATAAGCAGCTTCTTGCCGGCTGCGGTGTATGTCAGAAGCATGGGATAACTGCAGTTCCAGTCGCAGTTTCCCCGCACGGCAAGATAGACCTTGTTTGGAAGGGTGCGCTGCAGGTCGCTGATTTCACGGTGCCCGTCACCGCAAAAAACTATGATGTCAGCGTTTTTGTGCTTGCGGACAGCGTTTAACAGGAATTTTTCGTTGCCGTGGGAATCTGAAAAAACCAGGATCTTCATAATTGCCTCCTTGCTTACATATTCATGTAGAGGTGGTGAGTGTATGGATAAAAAGAATGTGAATGAGCTTTTTAATAAGCTCTCGGACGAGGAAAAGAAAAAGGTCGAGAGCATTCTTGCCGACAAGCAGAAAACGGAGGAGATAATGAAGACTCCTCAGGCTCAGGCACTGCTCAAAAAGCTGATGGGGGAAAGGTAGGATATGGAGGATATCTCCAAAAAGATAGGTGAGCTGCTCAGTGACCCTTCGGCTATGCAACAGATTAGAGAGCTGGCGGGAATGTTTGGGGCAGGCAAGTCTGGAGATGAGGGGACAAGACAGCAGACAATGCATGACAGAGCACCTGAGCCTGTCTCTCAGACTGCCTCGCCTGATCCCAACATGATCGGAATGATGATGAAGCTTGCTCCGCTGCTCAGTTCTGCAAACCGTGATGACGACAGCACAAGGCTGCTCCAGGCTCTCAGACCATTCCTTCACGAGGAGCGACTGAAGCGTCTTGACGGGGCTATCAGGCTTCTTAGCATAATGAGGCTGCTGCCTCTTTTAAAGGGCATGGGCCTGGAGCTTTTCTGAAAGAGAGTCGGTGATTGATATGACCGAAAATGAAATGCGAAGAATGCAGGAGGAGGCCTACAGACGCACCCTGGAGATGCAGCGCAGAGCTAATGCAGTGAGATTTTCCTCCGGAGAGGAAATCGGGGAACAAAGAAATACTGTCGGTCAGACAGAGCCTTCTACGGGGCAGCGTGACGCCGCAGCGGACCATAACCAGCCTGTAAGGAAAGCTTCGCCGGCGGAAGAGTCAGCGCATGAGAGGGATGAACGTAAAATTGAACAGCCTGTGACGGAGGTCTTTATGGGACATCCGTCAGGCGGCATTTTTGAAGCATTGTTCAAAGACAAGGAAAAGACCCTCATTCTCGGGCTTATTCTTCTTCTGATGGACGAAAAGACAGACAATGCTCTGCTGATGGCACTTATGTATCTGCTGATCTGAGGCCGATTATCTTACCTGACCGTCGCCCTCTATGATGAATTTCATTGACGTCAGCTCGTTGAGGCCCATCGGACCTCTTGCATGGAGCTTCTGTGTGGAAATGCCGATCTCGGCTCCCAGTCCGAACATTCCGCCGTCGGTGAAGCGCGTTGACACATTGACATAAACCGCTGCCGAGTCAACAGAAGAGGTAAAGAGCTTTGCGTTTTTGTAGTTGCTGGTGACGATGCATTCGCTGTGACCTGTGGAGTACTTTGCGATGTGATCCATAGCCTCTTCGATAGAGGAGACGACCTTCACAGCAAGCTTATAGTCGCCGTATTCGGTCTCCCAGTCGCTTTCATCAGCCGGAACAATACAGTCTCCCAGAATGGCCGCTGTCTTTTCACAGCCTCTCAGCTCCACATTTTTTTCGTCAAGGCGAGCCTTAATGACAGGCAGTGCCTTTTCAGCAATATTCTCATGCACGAGGATTGTCTCTATTGCGTTGCAGACTGAGGGTCTTGAGGTTTTTGCATTGTAGATAATGTTAGCAGCCATATCTATATCGGCGCTTTCGTCCACAAATACATGACAGTTGCCTGCACCTGTTTCTATAACGGGAACCTTAGCGTTCTCTACCACAGCCCGGATGAGGCCCTTGCCGCCCCTGGGGATAAGCACATCCAGGTAATCAGTAAGCTCCATCAGCTCCACTGATGACTGTCTTGAGGTGTCCTCGATAAGCTGTATGCAGTTTCTGTCAAGACCTGCTGCTTCCACAGCGTCCTGCATTATTGAGGCAAGGCATTTGTTGGAGTTGATAGCCTCCTTGCCGCCCCTGAGAATAACTGCGTTGCCGCTTTTCAGGCAAAGCACGGCTGCATCCACCGTCACATTGGGGCGAGCCTCAAATATGATACCTATGACACCCAGCGGAACACGGATCTTAGTGATCTCCATTCCGTTGGGTCTTTTGCTGCCGGAAATAACCGTGCCGATGGGATCGGGGAGGGCAGCTACCTCCAGCACACCGTCAGCTACGCCCTTTATGCGTCCCTCGTCAAGCTTCAGTCTGTCCAGCAGAGAAGCAGAGAGTCCGTTATTCTTTCCGTTTTCAAGGTCGATATTGTTAGCTTCGATTATTCTGTCTTTGTTTGCCATAAGGGCGTCAGCTATGGCGATAAGAGCCTTGTTTTTCAGCTCTCCTGCGGTAGCAAGCTTTCTTGATGCAAGCTTTGCCTTCATGCCCATTTCGTCTATGATCCTCATGTTATACGTCTCCTTTGTCGTTTTTGGGTAGCCCGTCAGATCCGCCCCTCCTGTGCCAGGAACATTGTACCCATCTGTTCGCCGTTGATAAGCCGATAGAGGTTTTCGGGATCCTTTCCTGTCATAACACAGCAGTTGATGCCTGCCTGAGTGGCGGCGGCAGCAGCGGTAATCTTAGTAGCCATGCCTCCTGTGCCTCTGTTTGAGCCGGAGCCTCCTGCCATTATCCTGATGTTGTCGTCTATGTGGGTCACTACAGGTATCTTTACTGCATCAGGATTTTTCCTTGGGTCGGAATCATACAGCCCGTCGATATCCGTCAGAATCACCAGCAGATCGGCGCCGACCAGGTCTGCGACGATGGCCGAGAGATTATCGTTGTCTCCAAAGTTAGCTCCCACTATCTCATCGATAGCCACAGTATCGTTTTCGTTGACTATTGGTATGATGTCCATTTCCAGCAGGGTCTGGAAGGTGTTCATTACGTTCTGGCGGGAGTGGTCGTTGATGACTACGTTTTTGGTAAGCAGCACCTGTGCCACGGAATTATTGTACTCGCCAAAAAATTTATCGTAAAGGAACATCAGCTCGCACTGTCCCACAGCCGCAAGAGCCTGCTTATAGCGGGTTTCGGAGGGCCTTTCCTTCATTTTGAGCTTGCCCATGCCAACGCCTATAGCGCCTGAGCTGACAAGTATGATCTGCTTGCCGCTGTTGCAAAGGTCACTGAGGACCTTGCAGAGTCTTTCAAGCCTTTTGAGATTGACCTTACCGTTTTCGTATGTGAGAGTCGAAGTACCGACCTTCACGACTATCCTTCTTGTTTTGAATGTATCCATTGTTTTTTCCTCTTGATCTAAAGAATTGCATCATTTAACGTCCTAAAGTATAGCATATTTCAGACCAACGGTCAATACTGAGCTTGGTGTGAACGAGGATTTCCCGCAGTTTTTTTGTTTTGACAGCATATTCTCAGGGAATACTATTAAAAACAAGCAAAAAGGGGTAGGCTTTATGAAAAAAGTGATCATTCTTGGGGATGACAGTAGAGGGCTGCTGACGAGGACTGTGGTTTCTGCCTGCACTGCCTACGGGGGTGCACTTGTGATCGACAGCTCAGGACTATACGAAACATCAGAAAAGCCGGATTTTATGGTTCTATGCAGGGAACATATCTCCGGGATAGGTTGCAATGGTGTGATCGTTTTTGGTGAAGGTGACCGGGGGTGCTGTCCTGACCTGAAAGCCAGTGGGTGTATTGCTGTTGCTGACAGCGGCTGCCGGAGGATTCTTTCATCCCTGATAGAATCGGGAATTACCGTTATCGGCTGCTCCTCTTCGGGGAGGGATACACTTACTCTTTCCTGCCGCAGCGCAGGTCGGGTCATCCTGAGTCTGCAAAGGACTGTCAGGACAGTTTCGGGAAAGGTCATTGATCCCAGCGAGATCGAGGTCCGCTGTCCGGAAGAAATACCCCTGTATCCCGTCTGCGCTGCTGCCTGTGTTCTGTTGTTGAATGATGTTCCCTATGAGAAGGGTTATTTGTTTGAGACACCATGACAAATCGTGACAACAGGATAAAAAATGATACCTGAATCCCTGGGTCAGAATCTAAAGCTTTATTTTTTGTGACGTTTCACTGATTCTGGTAAGAAAATCTGACAATATAGAGTTTTGATTTGATTTTAGGCTATTTTATTACACCGCAAAAATTAGTTTTTTTAGGAAGGGGGTTCGGGGGAGAACCCTTTGTTTTCAAACAAAGGGTTTCCCCCGAGGAGTCCCACCGGAACAAAAGTGATTTCCCTGTCCTGAGACTTTCAGGGGTTGAATTGGGGAAGGTTTTGTGATAACATAGGTAACGTAGTTAATGAAAAGGACGGTGGAACGGGCTTGGGATTTGTGGACATTACCTTCGGGGAGCTTCTGAGGGAAAAGAGTGAAAAATGTGCGGATGCCAAGGCTCTGATCTGCGATGACAGGTGCGTAAGCTTCGGGGAATTGTACAGACTTGCCCAAAAAGGCGCCTGCACACTTTTAAAGAACGGACTGCAACAGGGCGAAAGGGTGGTTATCTGGGGCTTTAACAGCATTGAATGGGTAGCTGCCTTCTATTCGGTGATACTTGCGGGAGGTATTGCCGTATTGATGAATTACGGTATATCCCCGGAGGATGCCGGAGAACTTTCCGGTATGGTGGGTGCGTCAAGGCTTCTTTACTCAATGAACCGTGCTTTGATGGTTGACAGCACTGCTCCCCTCAGGGCTGCTGACAGGGCAGGAATAAACCATGAGAGGGTCAGCACTATCGAGAGTCTGTTTGATGCCCATGCCGGCGAGATCAGGTCGGATTTTACCTCATTGGAGGAAAACAGCAGGTCAACAACTGTGATAATATTTACTACGGGCACCACCTCAGGCCCGAAGGCTGTTCAGCTTTCAGCCTATTCAATACTCAATGACGCCGCCGGAGCACTTCGGGTTTTAGAGCCGAGGATAAAGGATTCTCTCTGCATTGCACTTCCTCTGTTCCACAGCTATGGTTTGCTTGTGCTGCACGTTTACATCATCAGCGGCAGGAGGACTCACATCATCAGGTCAGTAAAGCCTGAGGCTATAGCAGATCTTATTGCTCAGGGTGATGTAACCGATATGGCGTCAGTGGGTGCGATTTATGCCATGATGACAAGACTTCCCGGCTTTGAGGATATGGTCAGCGGCAGACTTAATGTGTGCATCGTTGGGGGAGGCTTTACCACCCCGGCAGAGATGATGCGTCTGGAGCAGGCCTTTGGCGGGGCAAAGATACTATGCGGCTACGGGCAGACCGAGTGTTCACCGGTAGTAGCGGTGGAGTCTGCGGATGACCCACTTGAGCTGAGGGCGGTGTCTGTAGGTCATATCCTTCCCGGCATAGATGTCCGTGTCTGGAGGAAGGGCACAGGCTTTGTCTCTCACGGCGAGCTGGGTGAAATCGTTATCAAGGGCTACTGCACCATGAACGGCTACTACGGCTCTGACAGGGCTTCAGAACCCTTTGACAGTGAGGGCTGGCTCCACACAGGGGATATCGGGCGCCTGATCGATAGGGATATGCTGCAGCTGACGGGCAGGATCAAGGATATCATCGTCCGCTGCGGTGAGAATGTCTCGCCCACAGAGGTGGAGCAGGCGCTGATGGATATAAGAGGTGTCCGCACGGCAAAGGTGATGGGCGCTCCTCACAGGATCTGGGGAGAGAGCGTAGAGGCCTGCGTTGTCCCTGAGGAGGAAATAGCTCAGGACAGTGAATCCGGCTTCATCCAGAATGTGATGCAGGAAATGAGGTGCAGGTTATCCTCCTACAAAATTCCGTCACACATTTTTCTTTACAGTTCTTTCCCGCTTTGCGATAACGGCAAGGTAAACATCAAGGCTCTGAGAGAGGATATGCTGGGGAGACTTCCTGCCCTTTCCACATTTTCTGACGGCTATGACCTTGGCAAATCTATGCTCTATCAGACGGAAGAGTTCCGCCGTATAATAGATGACAATAAACATCAGGGGTGACATATTATGAATATCGAAAACATCAGCGCCGGGGAAGCTCTTAGCAGACTCAGGCTTGGAAATGAGAAATACATCGGTTCAGAATGCAGCACCGGGGACATTTCGCCTGTGCGCAGACGTGAGACGGCTCTTTTGGGTCAGGTGCCTTATGCTGTGGTGATATCCTGCTCCGATTCGAGGGTCATACCTGAAAGCATATTCAGCGCCGGCATAGGAGATCTTTTTGTGATACGTGTCGCCGGCAACGTAATGGACGATCATCAGCTTGGCTCGGTGGAGTATGCTGTTTCTCACCTTGGAGTAAAGCTGGTGCTGGTTCTCGGGCACGACGGATGCGGGGCAGTAGATGCCGCCGTAAACCATGATCCTGACGGCTACATAAAGTTCATCACCGATGAGATAAGGAAGGGTATCGGTGATGAAAAGGATCCCTACAGAGCCTGCTGTCTCAATGTCAGACACAGCATTGAGGTTATTGAAGAAAGCTTTGAGATACACAGGGAAGAGGAGCACGGCCTCAAGGTGGTGGGTGCGGTCTATCACATAAGTGACGGCAGCGTCAGCTTTGATATTTAGAAACAAAAAACAGAGCCAATTCGGCTCTGTTTTTGCATTATTTCATGTCCTCATAGCAGCTGACAAGCTTCCTGAGATAGGAGATATAATCCTCCCTTATGTCATCCGGTGCAACAAGAGTGAGATCACCCCGGAAACCGCTTAGCCAGGAATAGAACTGGTCACTTATCTGTACTTCGGCTTCACATCTGAAAAAGCCCTCTCTCTCGTCACTCAGAATATGCGTGTTATATCCGAAGCGGTCGGCAACAACACCGGCAAGGTCATTGCTGACCCTGAGTGTGACTCTCTTGTTCTCTCCTCTGAACATGGAGAAAGCGGTGTTAGTATAGCTGGAAATATCCATTTCATTGTAGAAGACCTTGCAGTCCCTGGGCTGATCCTCCAGATCGAAAACATCCTTCATCCTGTCAACCCGAAAGGTCTTTGGCATTTCCTTTTCCTTATCAAAGCACAGGACATAATAGTATTCGTTTTTCCAGACAAGAGCTATGGGGTCCATCACATAGAGCTTGTCACTGCCGTCACTGTCCTTCTTCGACACGGAGATCAGGCTGCCGTCGTTACCGTCAGTCTGGGGTACTGTATGTAAATATTTAAAGCTTATCTTTTTGTCAGAGTTAATTGCTCTGTGAATGCTGTCGATATTGTAGATCACGGAGTTGTTTTCGCTGCGGAAGGGATTGCCCTGAAAAATCCTGCGCCTTCTCAGATCGTTGAGATCACCGAGATCCTCGCCCTCGCAGTCCTTTATGGTCACGAGCTTTTGTATAATGCTGTCGGCCTTGTTTGCAGGAATAAATCTCGATGCATTGAGCGCATCTGCGATAAGTCTCAGCTCTGCAAGCTGAAATCTGTTAGCCTCGTCTTCTGCAGTGCTTTGTCTGTCGTTTTTCATCCCGACCAGATAGTAGCCTCTCTTGTCCGTCTCAATATCATAGCCGTATGCGGAGAGGTTTTTTATGTATGTATAAACAGATTTTCTGTCAGCAGAAAGCTCCTCATCACAGCCGTCCTTAATACTTATTTCTCTGAGCTTATCAATGATCCTATTGGCGTTAATAAATCTTGATGGGTTATTTCTTTCGTATTGGCACGAATTGTCCTTTAGTATATCCAGGACATAGAGGATCTTCAGACTGTTCTTACCTTTAGGCATCGTTTTACCTCCATATATGATACACAATTCTTAATAAAATCATTATATCATTTAAAATTCCATCAATCAAGTTATTTATTGGAATTATATTGGATTTATATAGAAAAAATCACTATTTGTTTTGAATTTATTTTAGTGATAATGCTTTATTTGTACGCTCTGGAGGCTATTATTCCTACTCAGAAAATGACTATTTTCATTTTCACCTCAACAAATCAATAGGCAAATAATAAGGGACTGATCCATGAATCAGTCCCTCTGTTATCAATTATCTGAGTGCCTGGGGCAAATAAAAAGATTTGTTCAGGTCATCTGTGGCTTCCGCCGCCTCCTCCGCCGACATGACCGCCGCCTCCGCCGTGACCGCCGTGACTGCTGCTGGACTGGATCCTTACCTTGCTGACATGGCTGCCGATGAAGATATCCTGCGAGTTGCGCATGAAAATTTTCTCACGGGAAGTGTAGACAGATGCTGAGGTCGAGGACTTAAACTTATAGCGTTTTTTGACCACAGTGCTTGCTATAGCAGCTACGATAGCACCTGCCGCAAGACCGATAAGAAGACCCGCCCACCAGTATTTGTAGGGTCTGCTGTTGCTATGGACTATCTTTTCTCCGGAAGCATAGACATATTCGCCTGTGGTGGGGTCGGTGTAGTAGATGCCCTCTACAAGTCCCTTTGCCTTGTAGCTGACAAGCTGTTTGAGATATTCCTCAAGACCCGACATGATATCCGTCATAACGATCTTCTGACCGCCTGCCGGGAAATATGCCTGCATCGCATGAAGTATCTTTTTTACCCTGTCTTCTGTTCCGTCATCGCCGTTTGTGTAATAAAGAAAGGCATCATTATAGCAGAACATATAGTCATAGGCATTTTTATAGCCGTCCAGGTCGATATACAGACACACACTGCCTGTATAGCCGGATTTGGGGAAGGACATCCTGGCAAGGCTCTTTGCCTTGCTCTCTACTGATGAGTCGGAGCGTGATTTTGTTGCGGCATACAGGATCAGGTTAAAACCGATCTCACGGGCGGTACCTTCAAAGGAGGTCATCAGCTTTTGTGCCTGAGCATCGGAAAACATTCCGCCCTCGTCATAGATGTATACACGGTCGCTGGTGTATTCCTTAGAGCTGCCTGACTTTGAGGTAGAATAAGAGCCGTTGCTGGTGTCGTCAATGACACTGAGAATGTATTCATCCGGGTTTGCATTGTCAAGGTATTCGCTGTACTCCGAGACGGTCTCGATATTTGAAAACTGTGGAGGCTCACTGCAATAGTTGTCAATAAGGAGGATGACATAAGAGGCCTTGCGCACCATATTGTAGGAGACTCCGCCTTGAGAGCTGTCGGTATAGTTTTTCTTCGTGCTTTTGAGTATATTATTTACAGCGTCCTGTTCATCAGGAAGCAGGTCAGAGGCCTTGCCTGCACAGTAAATGTAGTCGGTGTTTACGTCGTTATTGCTGTCATAGTCAAGGTAAATGAAGAAGGCTCCGTCGGTGCTATAGGTCAGGAACATATCCTCGGCGCCGTCCTTTGCCAGCTCTTCCACCTCTTCGTGAGTCCTGGAGTTTTTGCCAAAGAATACGCCTACGCAGCAGCCGGTGGTGTCAAACAGCTTCTGCATCGTGTCTGACAGCTGCGTCCGTGAGCTTGCGTCCAGATCCATGGTCTCGTCATATATGTAAAAATAATCTGCCACATAGGCACCGGGCTTTTTGTAGGATTCGACTGCAAACACAGTGAGACTGCATAGCATTAGGGTGACCACAGCCATATACAGAGCGGCTGCTCTTGTTATTGTTTTTGTTTTCATGTCAGGAAATAACCTCCGATGAAGATAGCAACCGCAATGAGTGCAGCGAGTATGGAGCAGAAAAGCGCCAGCTTACCCTTGGAGATGGGCAGCTCACCCGCCACCTTGCCGCTCTGACCGTTTACGGCATATTCCCAAAGCTTTCCCTTATAGTTGAACGTCATAAACCAGACAGGCAGCAGCATATAGTCCCAGCTGAGGTTGTCCGTTCTGTCATACTGCCGTCTTGAGGTGAGTCTC
The DNA here is from genome assembly GCA_902768825.1 of uncultured Ruminococcus sp. Lineage (GTDB taxonomy): Bacteria > Bacillota > Clostridia > Oscillospirales > Acutalibacteraceae > UBA1213. Next base: position 10,637 of record CACXMR010000009.1, on the reverse strand, counting down.
GTGTAGTGGGTGGTGGAGTCAAGGATCTGAGCGTTATTGGAATACATCCTCTGCTGTATCCTTGGCAGCACTGCTTCCTTGTCCACATCATACTTATCCGCATAAAAGCCGCTGAGATAGGCCATGTTAAAGGGTCGTGCCTTATTATAGTCAAAGGGCTCAATGGATTCCATGAGCAGATCCTCAATTTTTTGTGATCCGTCTGCGGGGATGCCCTCATATCTGACGGTAGCCTCACGCTCGACCCTGTATCGTGTGGTTTCGGTGTAGCGATAATTGCCTGACGTCCATGACCTGATATTCTCTCCGATTGCAGACATCATGGAGGTAGTAGAGCTTCTTGCCACCCAGAAGGGAACATAAAGCCCCGTTAGCTTTTCGATCTGTGAGGATGACATCAGATCCTTTGGAATGAACCACTTTTTCTTTGCCCACTGCTTATAGTGTTCCACAGCCGTATCCCTGTCAAAGTCAAAGGGCAGCACCATAGAGGGTCTGTACATTCCGTCAACACGTCCCTTGAGTATTACCGGATTGTGGCAGTAATAACAGAAGGCTGCGGCAGTGTTTGCGTCTGAAATGATCTCGGCGCCGCAGCTGGGACAGGAATAAAGCTGAGACTCCTCGTTAAACTTTTCACGATCCCGTCTTTCCTCGTCGCTCATGTTCATTTCGGGAGGTGTCTGACCTTTAAAGGGGTCATAATTCTGTTCCTGATCCATGTATTTGCGCTGGAATTCCAGCACCTCAGGCTCATTGAAGGAGCTGCGGCAGTATTCGCAGGTAAACAAATGCTGTCCGGGTGAGTATTTCAAATCAGCGAAGCAATTCGGACAATGAAATTGCTGGGCTTCTCTTGATTCGTTATTCATTTTTACCTCCTTGCGTCCAGGGCAGAGCGGAGAAACTGCGGACAATCCTCGTTCTGTCGTTTTCTTTGTCCGGAATATTCTTGCAAAATACATAATATCCTATGGTAATAATACTATTATTTATTTATAATGTCAAGCATCAGATTTCAGGCAGCAGTTGAGCTATTTTTTTAAACAGATGTTTCATTTTGGGTCAAAGCGTGATATAATTGCAGTAGGGATAAATCATTAAAAGAGGTGATTATATTATGGTCGTTACTATCAGCAGACAGTTTGGGAGCCGCGGACACGATATCGGCAGCCTGCTTGCACGGAAGCTCGGCATAGATTTCTATGACAAGGAGCTGCTGGAGCTTGTGTCAAAGGAGGGCGGTATCAGCAGCGAGGTCATGGAAAGATATGACGAGAAGGTTACCAACAGCCTGCTCTATTCGCTTTCTCTGGGTGCATCGGCTACCATAAGCAGCGAATACGGCAAGCTCCCCGAAACCCCTGTCACAGAAAAGCTTTATCTGCTTGAATACGACATGATACGCAGGGTCGCTGAAAAATCCTGTGTGATCGTGGGGAGATGCGCTGACCATGTGCTTGCGGACAGGAATGATATTCTGAGAGTATTTGTCTATGGAGATATGGAGGCAAAGATTCAGCATATTGCATGGAAATACAAGCTGACCCCCGAAAAAGCGGCGTCGATGATAAAGAAGAATGACAAATCCAGAGAAAACTACTACAACAATTACGCTTCCGGCAAATGGGGCGATCCTGCAAATTATGACCTCTGCCTGAATAGCTCCTATCTCGGGCCGGATGGCACTGCGGATCTGATCATTTCGTGTCTGAAGCTCAAAAAGCTGTTATGAAGGGAGAACTAACATGAAGGCTCACAAGTTTCTTGGCAGGAGCAGCGGCAACCGCTTCTGCATTGCGGGTATAGATGTTTTTGCGTGTAAATGGCAGTCTCTCGGAAGGTGCGAGATAGTGCTGGATCCAAATAATAAAAGACCCTACAGCTTTTCGGTGTATCAGGTCGTCACAGGCTCCAGGACAATAAAATTTGTTGCAGGCAGATTCAGTGACGATCAGTGGGGTTTTTATCAGCTTGCTGATGAATGATCCGGTGTTTTGCTCACCCCACAGCACCGGAAATAATACGATAATTCAGGAAAGGAAGGAAATTAGAAATGAATGTTGATCTGAGAGTAGAAGCACTGCTTGATCTTTCAAAAACCATAGCGTCAGGGATATTTGACGGTCTTGTATATCCATGGGAGGCACTGCCCCTGATAAAGGATTTTATACTTGCGCTGGGTCCTGCTCTGCCGGCTGATGAATATGAGCAGAGAGGCGAGGATATCTGGATAGCCAAAAGTGCAAAGGTGGCAGAGAGCGCTTATCTGCATGGTCCGCTGATAATATGTCCCGACGCTGAGGTGCGCCACTGTGCGTTTATCAGAGGAAGCGCTATAGTGGGCAGAGGCTCTGTTATAGGAAATTCCACAGAGCTGAAAAACTGCATAATTTTTGACGGTGCACAGGTGCCTCACTATAACTATATCGGAGATTCCATTCTCGGATACAAGGCACATCTCGGAGCAGGAGCCATTACATCTAACCTGAAGTCCGACAGGAGCATGGTTACCATCCGTACAGGGGACGAAAAGCTGGATACTGAGCTGAAAAAGTTTGGTGCCATAGTAGGCGACAATGTGGAGATAGGCTGTAATTCTGTGCTTAACCCCGGCACTGTCATCTGCAGGAGGACTAATGTTTATCCTCTCTCCATGGTCAGGGGCATAGTTCCTCCCGACAGCATCTACAAGAAGCAGGGTGAGGTAGCCGACAAAATATACGACAGGTGAGAATAACGTCCTATGAAAAAAATACTCATTATCACGACCGGAGGAACAATCGGAAGCAGCGTTAGCGGTGGAGTTATCTCGGTGCAGAAAAACAGGGAAAGGTTTGAGGGTTTCCTGCGGGAATGTCTTGGGGGAAGCTTTTCCTTTGAGGTCAGGGCGCTTATGGATATCCTGAGTGAAAACCTGGATAAGCAGCACTGGGAGACTCTGGCCAACTACCTGCTGTCCGCCGATCTGCAAAACTACTGCGGTGTTATTATCACTCACGGAAGTGATACGCTGTCATACACATCTGCCATGATGGGCTTCTGCCTTTGTGCTCTGGGTGTGCCTGTAGTCCTGACTGCTGCCGACCGTGTCCCTGATGATCCCGCCAGCAACGCCGCAGACAATATCCGTGGTGCCGCTGCGGTAATAGGTGCCGTTGAGCATGGCGTTTACACGGTATACCGCAATCCTTCTGACAAATACTGCTCGGTCTATCTTGCTACCCGGATAGTGGAGGCAGACAGGGTCAGTGGATGCTTCTCGTCCTTTGACGGGGCGCCCTTTGCCCAGGTCATTGATGGAGGTCTGGTGCTCACAGAAGGTCATTCACTGACAGAGACGGACTCCTATCCGCAGATCATACCCACAGGAGGCGGGCTGTCTCTAAAAAATGATGTTCTTATGATAAGACCATATCCCGGCATGGATGCTTCATGTATTACTTTCGGAACAAACACCAAGGCTGTACTGGTTATCTCATATCATTCATCTTCTGCCTGCACCGACGGCAGGGGGAGCATCCTTTCGCTTTTAAATGAATGCAATAAAAGGGACACAGGGCTATTTCTTGCCTCGTTTCCGGAGACGGACACACTCTATGAGACATCCTTTTCACTGCTTCGCAGCGGGGCAATACCGCTGAAGCACATTTCTGATGAAGCGGCATACACAAAGCTGCTTTTAGCTGTCAATCTTCCGGTAGGCGACATCCGCAGCTTCATGGAAAAACCAGTCTTCCACGAATATATCTGATAAAAAAACCAAAGCGGCAGATCAATGTGATCCGCCGCTTTTTTGCGTTATTATGATTGTTCTATGACCGGTTCAAGATTATTTGATGTAGATATGAGCTTTGCCTGATCTGCCAGCTTGTCAGCGTCACTGCTGTTTACGAGGCAGATGACTGTGCCGTTAAGTACCGCTGCGGTAATGCCGTCGCTGTTTCTCACCAGCTTCAGGTCATCGTTTATTTCTGGATAGCTGAAATATCCGAGCTGTACCTCAAGGATCGTTTTGTCAAAACCCTTCAGGTCCTGAGGAACGCTTGCTGTCCTTGCGAGTCTTGAAAGGTCCAGCATGAACACAGAGATGTTGGTATAGGGTATTATCTTATCGCCGCATTTAACAGTGATGATCTCGTTGTCCACAAGTCCTGATACCTGAATTATCTCTTTTTCGATGTTGTAGGTCTGGGAGTCCTTATCTGCTGTGGTTTTGAGCAGCTTGATCTCAGAGGAATCCACACTAAATACGGATTCACTGAGAATCTCATTTTTTGGGACTGCATACCAGGAGGCGTTGTCTCTGCTGAAGGTGTAGGCTATGCCTTTGCCCACCTCCATCAGGTTGAAGGTGCCGTTCTCGTTAGTTTTAGAGGCAATGATGTCGATGGACTGACCGCCCTTTCCTGTGACCTGTACCCTGATGAATGGCTTGTCAAGTCCGAGACGGGCAAGCTCCTCCTCGTCTGTATCAACAGCGGCAACCATCTCTCCTTTCAGAGACTGCACACCCTTAAAGATGGTTTCTGTGACAGAGTTGCTGCAGCAGTTTCTTGCGTCATCGTCCAGCATAAATTTGTAGGGATAACACTTATAGCTGTTTTCCTTGACCTTTATCTCCTCGTTATAGAATTCTCCGCTGACAGTGAAGCCGGTCACCTCGCTGATAGTGCCTGTAATGCCCTTGTCAAAGAGCTGGAGCTTTTCTATAAAAAACGAGCTGAGATCAGAGGTGTTGGCAAGATAGACCTTGGAGTCTCCCTCAAGCCTGATGTAAATTCCCTTGTTGTCGGGCGCAAAATCTCCAATATCCACCTTCACAACGGATTCGTCGCTGAAGCTTACGGTAAAGCTTCCCACAGGATTGTCAAGACCATACTCTCCATAACGGGAGCTGCTTTTATCAACGATCTCACTTGCATAAAGGATGCTGCACTGCTTTACGAGAGAATCGGTGATTTCCTTGTCCAGCAGATATTTGTAATGGTCCTGCATAGTATAGACTATATCGGTGCCGTCGGGAAGGGAGTGGGATGCCTCTTCTGAGCCTTCGGAGACGGGTGAGCCTTCATTAAAGGCAAATCCGAGAAGCTCATACTCACCGCTGTCGTTTTTGACAGAGATGTATTCTGGCACCAGTCCCTGCTTGTCAAAAAGCAATATGCTGCCGTTGTCGGAGCTTGTGATGTCTTTGCTTGAGGGGATTAGCAGGGCTATTACGAGCCCGACCAGAAGAAGAGCTATCAATCCGAGGAAAATAATGATCGTTGTTTTGCTTTTTTTCATGGTGAGCCTCCCTTACCTGTTCCTTCTGATAAGAAAAACTGTAAAGCCTGCACCCAGAATTATGATGGGGATAAGAGCGTAAACCAAAAATCCCAGATTAACTGCCGTCTGACGGTCTATCTGTACGTCATAGGCGGTAATGACCTTTTCTGAGACGGTGACTCGATCCTGTGTGCGTCCGTTGACGGTGGCAAGCATCTCCGAAAGGTAAGCTTTGTTGCTGTAGTCCGATCCGTAATATGCACGGTTAAAGATCTTGTCGGAACCGGAAACGATCATTGAGGAATATTTTCCGTCCTTGCCGATGGTGCCCTGGGCAAGTATCGGGACATCGCCTATGATAGAGTCCTTATATGACCAGCTGTCATCAGCGTCAAAGGGACAGATACCTGAGTATTCGGAGTATTTCAGCAGAGCGGTAGCAATGCCTTCATTTGCCGGAACAACCGGCTTTGCATAGCCTGCGATGACAGGTCTGCTCAGATCGCTGATGCCGCTGGTGTAAAGGTCAGCTGCATAGCTGCACAGCACGCCGTCAAAAAAGTTCTGGCTGCTGCTGTTGATCTTGCTTCCGTCGGCTTCAAAGGCATAGCCCTGATCGATGGTCATTCCGTATTCCAGCATCAGCTTTTCCAGGTTTTTAAGCACTCCGGTATCATCCGACGAATGGATGAAGAGCATATTCTTTCCGTAATTTCCGCCGTTTTCCAGGAAGCTTCTGAGCTTCTGGACCGAGCTTTCGCTGAGATCCGATTTTGGTGTAAAGACCACCACCATCTGAGTGCCTTCAGGGATATCCTGAGTGCTGAGGTTTATTTCTGTGACGGAATATCCGTCGGCACTGAGAGTGGACTCAAAATAGCTGGGGTCCTCACCGGAATTGTCTGCAATAACCGCCGTGTTGATCATCTCGCTTGAGGTTACCGAAATCAGTGCGTTGTCGATCTCCTGTTCGGCGTGAGATGCGGTAATATAGTTGTAGCTGCCTGAGTAGCTGTCAAAATCAAACAGATCCGCAACCTTGAGTATCCTTCTGTTTGTGCCGCTGCTGATTATGATATCAGTGGTGCTCAGATCATCGCTGGTATATTCCTTTGTGAAGGCGGGGTTCCTGACTATATCCACATAATCCACAGTCAGCATACCGTCTGAGCATCTTTCCATCTCCTCAGCAAGTATTGCCGTCTGCTTGCAGTAGGGGTCTATGGCGACATAGGTCTCTCTGTCGGACAGAAATGATATGGTGGCCTTGCGGCTGAGGTTTTGTGCTATTTCCTTAGTCTTGTCGCTGATCTCGAAGCTCTTCATGCCTGTGATGTCTGCGGTGAGGGCGGGCAGCTTGCTTGTCATGATAGAGGCTGTCACGTTTGCGATTACCACAACTATCACTGCCATCACCGTAATGACTGCGGATATAAGTCCTCTTTTCATCTTGCGGCTCATGGATGAGGGCTTCTGTGTGTTATTCTTTTCTGCTTTTGCCGCTCCGGCCTTTTTTTCTTTGTCAGGAGCAGGCAAGGCTTCGGTCTTTGCCGGAGTGTCGTCAACGTTGTTGTTTTCCGTCTCAGGCTGTGCAGCTGCTTCTTCCGCCGTAAGCTCCTCGTCCTTAAGCTCGTCAACACTGCTTTTGTTTTCGTTCATATCTGCACCTCCTGTCAAGCCCATCTTCTTCTGTCAACGATCCTGTCGGTCAGGAACAGGAAAAGCACCGTGACGCTCAGGAAGAATACCACATCCGAGAAGGACACTATGCCAAGGGAAAAGTTTGCGTATCTTGACTGAAAGGAGAGTGAGGCTACAAGGCTCTTTAAGGAATCCCAGGGAATAGTCGATGCGATAGAGTCAACCATGCTTATGACCATGTTCACCGCAAAGGATACCACTGCTGCGATGATGACGCTTTCTGTCAGTGAGGAAATAAATATGCCGATAGCGATAAAGGACGAGCCCATAAGAGCCATGGCAAGGATATTGCCGATGATAACCCCCCAGTCCGGAGAGCCGACAAAGGCAAGAATAATGCCGTCAATAACGAAGGCTGTAAGGCATACTGCAAACAGTAAGAGAGCCGAAAAAAACTTTGCACATACAATGGAGCCTACGTTTACAGGGGATGTAAGCAGTGCCTGATCCGTCTTGTTGTGTCTGTCCTCGGCAAAAAGCCGCATGGTAATGAGTGGAATGATGAACAGTATGATAAAGAACATACTCTGGAACACTGTGGACATATTGGAGGTGCCGGCAAACAGGCAGTTTACATAAAGGAATATGCCGTTAAACACCATGAATGCAGCAGCCACCACATATCCCACCGGTGAAGTGAAATAAGAGGCAAGCTCTCGTCTGAAAATTGCGTACATTAGTTGATTACCTCCTGTCAGCCTTGTTTTCCTGAGATGAGCTCAAGGTAAATATCCTCCAGGGAATGACCTGCAGGCTGCATGAGCATTATTGCTATATCCGTCCTTGAAAAGGCACGGGAGATTGCCCTGCGGATGTCCTTCCTGCTTTCGATGCGAAACTCATAGCAGCCTCTTTCGGATTCTCCGAGGCTTGTTATCTTTATGATGCCGTCAATGCTCTTCAGTGCGGACAGAATACCCTGTTCACGTCCCTCTGCAACAAGTCTGATGATCTTGGTTCCCTTTCCGGTGCCCATGAGCAGATCGATCTTTCCGTTGGCTGCGATCTTGCCGTTGTTAATCATTACTATCTTATCGCACACCGCCTGTATTTCCGTGAGTACATGAGAGGAGAGTATGACGGTATGATTCTCTCCTAACTTGCGGATAAGGTTCCTCATCTCGATTATCTGTGCAGGGTCAAGTCCTACGGAGGGCTCATCAAGTATCAGCACCGGAGGATCGCCAAGCAGCGCCTGAGCAAGCCCGACACGCTGGCGATAGCCCTTTGAGAGGTGTCCGATGATCCTTTCGCTCACATCGGAGAGGTTGAGGTCATCAAGTATCTTTGAGATGTGCTCCTCCATGGGCAGTCTTATTCTTTTGAGCCTGAACATAAACTCCAGATATTTCTCAACTGTCATATCATTATACAGCGGCGGTATCTCCGGCAGATAGCCCATCCTTGACTTGGCCGCCTTAGGGTCCTCAAGGATATTCTTCCCGTCAATGAGCACCTCTCCGCTGTCGCAGGATATGTAGCCTGTGATGATATTCATGGTGGTGGATTTTCCTGCGCCGTTAGGCCCCAAAAAGCCCAGTATATCTCCCTTTTTGACTTCAAAGCTGATGTCGTCCAGCGCTTGGTGTCGTCCGTAGCGCTTGCTGACATTTCTGACCTGGATCATTATTTCTACCTCCGATCAAATATCGATCTCAAGGACCACTGGACAATGATCGCTGCCCATGACATCCGAGAGAATATCGGCTCTTGTGATCTTATCCCTTATCCTGTCTGATACGATAAAATAGTCTATGCGCCATCCTGCGTTGTTTTTTCTTGCATTAAAGCGGTATGACCACCAGCTGTAGCGCCCTGCCTCATCGGGGTGCAGGAAACGGAAGCTGTCTGTAAATCCGCTTTTCAGGAGGGTATCGATCTTTTCTCTTTCCTCATCCGAAAAGCCTGCGTTCCCACGGTTGGACTTAGGATTTTTCAGGTCGATCTCATTATGAGCTACGTTAAGGTCGCCGCAGTAGATCACGGGCTTTTTTTCGTCAAGCGCCTTGAGGTAGCAAAGGAGATCCTCCTCCCATTTCATGCGGTAGTCAAGTCTTTTCAGACCGTCCTGGGCATTCGGGGTATAGACGTTTACAAGATAGAAGTTTTCCGCCTCAAAGGTTATCATTCGCCCTTCGTGTGAATGTTCATCAATGTTCATGCCGTCGAGGGTCAGGCTCAGGGGCTTGTGCTTTGTAAACAGTGCAGTGCCCGAATAGCCCTTTTTTTCTGCGCTGTTGAAATATTTGTCGCAGTCAAGGGGCACATCGGCCTGGTTTTCCTGCATTTTTGTTTCCTGCAGGCATATAAAGTCGGCGTCCTGACTGTTTACAAAATCAAGGAATCCCTTTTGCATACAGGCTCTCAGGCCGTTTACGTTCCAAGAAATAAATTTCGTATTTACCAGTCCTTTCAGATTTACACAATATGACAAAATACATTATACCACAACACGGCTTGTCATATCAAGAAAAAAATCCTCCTGCAGCTAAAGACCTTCCCTCTCATCTTTCGCCGGGAACAGGGGCTGGATTCGGGTGATAATATATTGCGACAGCTTTTTTGTGACGGAGGATATATAATTAACCTGACACACAGATCAGCTAAAGATCAGAGCTTCAGGAGGGAGGACGATGCCTGACATGGACATATTGTCAAAAGGAGCTGACAGGAGAACAAGGGAGATCATCATAGGCAAGCTGCTTATGGATTACGGCTTTGTCTCACGGCAGACCATAGGGGAGAGCCGCTGTTCACGCCCTATAGATCTGCTGTGCATTGGCAGCAGGAGGAAACAGGTGCTTTTTGCGGGGGCGTTCCACGGTATGGAATGGATAACGACGCTTGTGCTGCTTCGTTTTATGGACGAGCTGTGTGATGCGGTGCTGCAGGGCAAAAGTCTGTGCGGCGTGAAGGTGGGAGCATTTCTTAACCGGAGAGGGCTTGCCATAGTACCATGTGTAAACCCTGACGGGGTAGAGATACAGCTCCACGGTTATGAGAGCGCAGGGGACTATTCGGATCTGGTGCGGAGGGTGAGTGGGGGAGATACCTCACATTGGCAGGCCAATGCCGCAGGAGTTGACATTAACCACAACTTTTCCGCCGATTGGGAAGAGCTGAGAAAAGCCGAGAGGGAAAACGGTATCGACTCGCCTGCTCCCACACGATATGGAGGTCAGTTTCCTGAGAGCGAGCCTGAGAGCCGGACTCTTGCATCCTACTGCCGGACGGGAAACATAACCCACGCCCTTGCCTTTCACAGCCAGGGCGAGGAAATCTATTGGAATTACGGAGACTACAACGATCCCGAAGCACTGAAGATGGCGAGGATGCTGTCTTATTCCAGCGGTTATGCAATATCTGAGCCGGAGGGTCTTGCCTGCGGCGGAGGCTTTAAGGATTGGTTTGTGGGAAAATTCAGGAGACCTGCATTCACCGTGGAAATGGGACATGGAGAAAACCCTCTGCCCGCCTCTGATGCCGAGGATATCTACCGCAGACTGAGGGAAATGCTGGTGCTGGCGGCAGTGCTGTAAAGACCATGGGCAGTGCGCTAAAGAATAATACTTGATAATTGAGTGAAACTGTGCTATACTTTTGCTATTGAAATTCAGGAAACAAATTGCGCTTTTCCGAAAGGATGTTTAAATATGAAAAACACA
>CACXMR010000008.1 GCA_902768825.1 uncultured Ruminococcus sp. | reverse complement strand
CCAAGCCCCTGACCAAGGGCTCTGCCCTTGGAACCTGCAAGCTTTTGAAAAAGCTTGACCAAAACTTTTGTGTTGTCCTCTTTCGGAAAAACTACGAGCCGCGAGCAGTTAAGTCTCAATTCAGTTTATCTGCCCCCGCGAACAGCGTTTTCGGGGGCGCGGGTCTCCGGTGGACACCTCTGCCGAAGGCAGAAGCGCCGACCGAGCCGACAGGCGAGACCTGGGGGGGACTTTTTCGCAAAAGCCCCCCCGACCCTGACTCATCTGAACATCTGTAATGGATCTTTTGATCATTCGACGGAGAGCTTTTTCAGGAAGGCTCTGGTTCTGTCGTTTGAAGGATTGTCGATGACATCCTTGGGCGCACCCTGCTCTATGATGTGCCCGCCGTCCATGAATATCACCCGGTCGGACACCGCTCTGGCAAAATCAATCTCGTGGGTGACTATCACCATTGTCATCTTTTCCTCTGCAAGCCTTTTCATAATGCGAAGTATGCCCGCAGTGATCTCAGGGTCAAGAGCCGATGTGGGCTCGTCAAAATACAGCATGCTCGGATTCATCAGCAATGCCCTTGCTATGGCTACACGCTGCTGCTGACCGCCGGACAACTCACAGGGATAGGCCTTCAGCTTGTCCTCAAGACCTACCTTTGCAAGTATCCTCTTGGCCTCTGCAATGACCTTCTCCTTGCTGCGCTTCATCACATGAATGGGCGCATCCGTCACGTTTTTGAGGACGTTGTAGTGCGGGAAAAGATTGAAATTCTGGAACACCAGGCTGAATTTTGATTTGGCATCCCTCAGCTCAGACTTTGACGGGTATACCGACCTGCCGCCCTTGCTGACTACCACAGGCTTCTCACAGTAGCTCAGCTCGCCGTTGTCCATCGTTTCAAGGAAGGTGGCACAGCGCAGAAGGGTCGTCTTGCCGGAGCCGGAAGGACCAATAATTGATATCACCTCGCCCTGCTCGACAGTCAGGCTGATATCCTCCAGCACAGTCCTGCCGTCAAAGCTTTTGTTAAGATTCTTTATTTCAAGCAGCTTCATTGTGTTTCACCTCCATCACTTATAATAGCTTAGCTTCTTTTCGATCATCTCCATGATGAATGCCACCAGGAAGTTGAACACATAATAGAAGGCACCGGCTACAAACAAGGGTATCAGATTGGTATAGCTTGCGGAAAGCTGCTTTGCTATAGTAAACATCTCAAGATAGGTGAGCACTGACGCAAGGGAAGTATCCTTTACGAGAGTGATGATCTCGTTGGTGACAGGCGGCAGGACGTTTTTGACCATCTGCGGGAAGATGATCTTGCGGAAGGTCTGGCCGCCGGTATAGCCCAGCACTGACGCTGCTTCACGCTGGCCCTTGGGCACTGCCTGTATGCCCGCTCTGTATATCTCCGCAAAATAGGCCGCATAGTTGAGAGAAAAGCCAATGATTACAGCAATAAACCTATAGCTCTCATCCTGTCTTATGCCAAATACATAATAGGGCGCAAAGCCCACAACCAATAGCTGGAGCATAAGAGGCGTGCCTCGCATGATTGAAATATATATCCTTGCGATCCACTGCAGCACCCTGAACCTTGACATTCTCACAAAGGAGACCAGGAGTCCGAGGGGCATAGCAAAGAGGAGAGTCAGGAAGAAGATGAGAAGGGTCTTGCTCATGCCCTCGCCAAGCTGTCTGAACATGGAGCCCCAGTCCACACCCTCGCTGCCCTGTCCGGGAAGAATGGTCTGCTCGGTCTTGTCGATGTATTTATCCTCGGCACTGAGACACACACTGTCTGCAAGTCCCCATTTTTCTGCGATCCTGTCAAAGGTGCCGTCAGCCTTCATCTCAAGGAGAGTCTCCTGCACCTTGTTCCTCAGCTCCTTGTTGCCGAGCTTGAAGCCTATGCCATACTTTTCTGTAGAGACCTTTTCCTCCAGCATACGGAAGGAATCGCCCCTGCTCCTGAGCTGATAGTTAGCCACACCATAGTCAAGACACACAGCGTCAGCCATGCCGCTCTCCAGCTCCAAAAAGCAGGTATTGTAATCAGCCGTCTGACGAAGTGACTTGAAGGACTCGGCAAGAGCCTTGTTCTCCTTGGTGGCGTCATCGCCCTTGAATGCGGCAAGAGCCGAGGAATCCGCCTGCACCAGCACGATCTTGTCCTTGAGCTCGTCAAGACTCTTTATTGGCGAATCCTTTGCCACTACAACGACCTGAGAGTTGTCCACATAGGGCGTTGACCAGGTGTATTTATCCTCACGGCCGTTGATGGTAAAGCCGTTCCAGATGCAGTCGATAGAGCCGCTGTTAAGCTCGCTGTCCTTGGTGTCCCAGACAATGGGCTGTTTTATAAGCGTCCAGCCCCTCCTGGTGCAGACCTCCTGGGCAAGATCCAGGTCAAAGCCCACATATTCACCCTGGTCGTTCTTATAGCCATAGGGCGGAAACTCGGCGTCAAAGCCTACAACAAATTTCTTTCCGCTCTCGTCCTCGGCCTTTTTATCAGGTGCCTTGAGCACGACACTGTCCTGCAGGCCCCATTTCTTTGCTATCTCGTCAAACTTGCCGTCAGACTTCATCTCATAGAGAGTCTGCTGCACCTTGTCCCTCAGCTCTGTATTGCCAAGCTTGAAGCCTATGCCATACTGCTCGGTGGAGACCTTCTCATCAAGCATACGGAAGGTGTCTCCCCGACTACTGAGCTGATAGTTTGCCACACCATAGTCAAGGCACACAGCGTCAGCCATGTCCAGCTCCATAAAGGCGGTGTTGTAGTCCGCAGACTGTCTCAGGGTCTTGAAGGAAGAAGCAAGCTGCTTGTTTTCGTCAGTTGCGTCCTCACCCTGGAAGGCCGCCAGCGCCGATGAATCCGCCTGGACAAGCACTGTCTTTCCCGCCAGGTCAGACAGCTTCTTTATCTCGGAATCCTTCCTTACGATGACCACCTGTGAGTTGTCAACATAGGCGTCCGACCATGTATACTTATCCTCACGGCCGTTGATGGTAAAGCCGTTCCAGATGCAGTCAATAGAACCGCTGTTAAGCTCGCTGTCCTTGGTGTCCCAGACAATGGGCTGCTTCCTCAGGGTCCATCCGTTTCTGCTGCAGACTTCCTGGGCAAGATCAAGGTCAAAGCCCACATATTCTCCGCTGTTGTCCTTATACCCGTAGGGCGGAAACTCAGCGTCGAAGCCCACAGTGAAGGTTCTGCCCTCTGCCTGCGCCTGAGTCATCGGAATCATAAATGCGAACATTCCCGCTATCAGCGAAAAAACCAGCATTGAACCGATGAAGCTCTTAAAGGATCTCTTGGGTCTTGTTAAATTCGACATCGTTCTGCTCTGCCGTATAACCGGCATCCTCCTCTTTAAAAAATTGTGTTTTCGTATGATAAAGCGATACCACGCTAAACCCGAACAATTTATTATATAATATTCCCACAGATAAATCAAGCATTATGCACAAAGTTTATCAACAAAACTGAAATAATTCCCAAAAAGAAAAGTGGACCGGCAGAATAGTTTCCACCGATCCCTGTTTTATCAAATTTGGTTTTGCCGCAGACAGGGCACACATCAACTAATGGCCTCGTCGATCATTTTCATCATTATATCTGCTATTTCAGGATCGACCTGGGTGCCTCTTGCGTTTTCCAGCTCAGTGCGCACCTCGTTCATAGGCAGAGGATCCCTGTAGCTCCTGGTGGAGGTCATTGCGTCAAACATATCAGCCACCGATATGATCCTGACCTCGATGGGTATTTCGTCCCCCTTCAGTCCGTCCGGATATCCCCTTCCGTCAAATCTCTCATGGTGCCACCTTGCCCCATAGTAAAGCTCAGGCATTGCGGTGATGTGTCTGAGCACCTCCTCGCCGATGACGGTATGGGACTTTACCGACTCATATTCATCGATTGTAAGCCCGTCCTTCTTGTTGATGATGTTGTCAGAAACACCGATCTTTCCCACATCATGCAGCATGCCCATATAGTATATCCTGCGCAAAAAGGCCTCGTCCTTTCCCATTCGTCTGGCTATCTCTCTGGAATACTCCGCCACTCGGTAGGAATGTCCCTTGGTGTAGGGATCCTTGGCATCAACGGTTTCGGCAAGGGTCTTGACTATCTGCAGACTGAAATTTGCCTCCATCTCGATCTTGCGCTTTTGCTCCTCGATGATCTCGTCCTTGTAAAGCTGAGACTGAAAGAACATATAGTAAAATATCAGTACCGCCGTGGTAGCCGTGCGCAGCACATAGATGTTGCCGAAAACTGATTCTGCAAAGGCCGCCACAATAAGTATCATCGTGATCTCAAGCACCAGAGTCCGCTCAAATTTGTTTGTCTGACTCTTGTGGGTAAAGGAGAGGACTGTCATAGCCACAAGGTATACTATCATTACCACATGGGGCGTCCAGCCCAGCGCTCCCCTGTGAAAGACCTTCATGTCATCATAGTAATAGGCGATATCCGTGAAGAATGCCGAAAACGAAGATAATGCGCAGACAACGCTGGGCAGCAGCAGGGGCAGCCTGATCCTTTTTCTGTTGTCCTGCCGGATGACGATCATTATGAAGCTATACAGCAGCAGAGGTCTCAGGACATAGCCCAGTGCAGTCACCAGGGTCATAAGCTCCCTGCTGCAATCGGTATAGGGCAGGATCAGCTCAATATTGTAAAGTATATCCTCAATTACGATGAACACTGCCAGATTGTAAAACAGGCGCTTGAGCTTCTTCTCCATGTTGGAGTTCTTCCAGAGAAATATAATCAGAAAGCCGATGCCAATCACAGGGAAGAAATTCAGAGTAAAAAGATCAATTCCGCTCATTGGCATGCCCCCTTTATTACAACAATCTTACCTAATTATATCATCACTGCAAAGCAATAGCAACAAAAACCGCACAAATAAAACATACTTTTTCCAGGTTGTATGTAAATATTTGGGATTTTTTACATATCATTCATATTAATCTCTATTTTCTCTTTTTTGTATCATTCCAAAGGGACCTGCATATCTATTATCAAAGGAACCAAAGGGAGGATAAGCCATGAGATCACGCAGCATACCCGAAGATGAGATAAGTGAGGAAACATCCCCATCCCTGACCCGCACCGCTGCGCAGAGAGACGCTCCGCCAAAAGACAGACCGTCATTTATAAGGGGCTCGCTGCTGACCATTGCAAGGATCGCCCTTTGCCTGCTGATCCTCGGATTTGCCTTTACAGCAAGAGCCATAGGGGGCGCATTTTACGCAGACACCGCAAGCTGGTATTTTGACCGCTTCAACAGCTCTGTCCTCACCGAAGGCAAGGCTCTCAACAACACCTTCACAGATGAAGTCAGCATCCGTGAAACCAGCCTCAAAGCCGCCGACAGCACCGCCAAATCCCCACAAGGCAAGTCTCTGCCCCTTAGCTCCGGAACCATTACCTCACCCTATGGTCAGAGAGATGACGAGACCGGTCAGCAATTCCACAAGGGCATTGACATTGCCGCCGACAAAAACAGCGAGATCATGGCTATCCTGGACGGCGAGGTGACAACGGCAGACACCGACCCGTCCTATGGGAACTATATCATTCTGACCCACTCTGACGGCAGCAAGACCCTGTACGCCCACTGCGAAAAGCTGACGGTCAGCACCGGCGAGCTGGTCAAGGCAGGCAGCGTGATCGCCCTGGTAGGGTCAACCGGAGATTCCGACGGGCCTCACCTGCACCTGGAGCTTATCCGTGACGGGCAAAACGCAGACCCCTCTCCGCTTTTAGGAGATGCTTACAAATGAAGCTGCGCTTCGGGCGGATAACATTTGTCGTCAGCTATCCCCTTGTTGGCCTGATGACAGCGGTGATAATTCTTGACCGCTCATATTCTGTATTGCTATGCTTCCTTGCGGCAGTCTTGCACGAGCTTGGGCACATAGCTACACTTGAGCTACTGCATTCCCCACCTGACACCATAAGGCTCACCCTTTTTGACATCGCCATCGTTGACAACAAAAAAGCCCTGCGTGGGACCCGCAGGAATTTAGCAGTGATTCTATCAGGGGCAGCGGTAAATTATCTTTTTGCCGCACTTTCATATATAGTCTTTCTGTCCACTGGCTGGAAGGAGCTTTCGGTGTTTACGGCAGCACACCTGACCCTGGGAATATTCAATTCTCTGCCCGTATGCTCCTTAGACGGCGGCCAGGCACTGAATATAATACTGCAAAGACGCTTTGACCCCGAAATGTGTGACCGCATAATGAAGATCGTGTCACTTATCTTCCTGTTTCCCATGGCGCTGTGGGGCTTTTTGCTCCTGCTGCAGACGAGATATAATTTCACTCTCCTGCTCGCCTCAGCCTGGCTGATCTTTGAGACTCTGCGGAGCTGAGGGAACTTCCCCCAGCGGGGCTGAATTAATGCGGACTTCCTTGACAGCAGCGCTAAGAGTGCATTATAATATAGTAAAGACTAAGGACGAAAAAATGCCGAAAGGAAGATTGTATATGTCAAATGTAATCTACATGACTCATCCGCTCATAAAGCACAAGATCACAATGCTCCGCAATGAGAACACCGGCACTCTTGAGTTTCGCAAGTTAGTGGAAGAGATCGCCATGCTGATGGGATATGAAGCTCTCAGCGACCTGCACACCACCAATATAGAGATCACCACACCCATAGAAAAGACCATCCAGCCGGTTCTGGAGGGAAAGAAGCCCGCTGTAGTTCCCATCCTCAGAGCGGGGCTTGGCATGGTGGGCGGCATACTTGCTCTCGTTCCAACTGCAAAGGTAGGTCACATCGGTATGCGCCGTGATGAGGTGACCCACAAGCCTCAGGCATATTACTGCAACCTGCCCGACTATATTGAGGACAGGCTCATCCTGGTGGTAGACCCCATGCTTGCCACGGGAGGTTCTCTGACCGATGCCGTGACCGAGATCAAAAAGCTGGGAGGCAAAAACATCAAGTGTATGTGCATCATTGCCGCTCCTGAGGGAGTCAAGGCATTTACTGAAGCCCATCCCGATGTGAAGCTCTATATAGGTTCTCTTGACCGCTGCCTGAACAACGACGCCTACATTTGTCCGGGACTGGGAGACGCCGGTGACCGCATTTTCGGTACAAAAGCCTGACCGCCGGCGGCAAGCTGCCACACCCTTGTTCGCGGGGGCAGATAAACTGAATTGAGACTTAACTGCTCGCAGCTCGTAGTTTTTCCGAAAGAGGACAACAACACAAAAGTTTTGGTCAAGCTTTTTCAAAAGCTTGCAGGTTCCAAGGGCAGAGCCCTTGGTCAGGGGCTTGGGGGGCGAAGCTCACCAATATATAAGATAAAAGCCTGATTCCGACAGGGATCAGGCAATTTTCTTGCCGGCGGCGGCGAGCCGCCGCACCCATTTTCGCGGGGTTCGCTTCACTTCGTTCCGCTCTGTGTACGAACCAAAGCTGCACCCTCGCGATTCTTACTATCTTCACGCGGACAGTAAAGATTAATGTCAGAGTGAGTTTCATCGCGAACACGGGACCGGCAGCTTGCCGGCGTCAGCAGGATAATAAGTGCAGGAACGTAACAAGCGGGTCAATTTCCCGATACCTTTACACGCTGATAGAAGGGCGATGTGTTTGCGCTGGCTGCTTTGCCGATCTCACTGTTGTATGCTACAAAATTCAGTGCCTTGCCGCCGGTAAGCGGTCCTACCTGCTGGGCTATCTGCTGGAAAACAGCAGGGTTTGTGCCGCTGAAATCTACTACCACAAGATAACTGGTCTTCCCTTCCCTGCGAAGCCCCTTGAGATAGGCGTTATTAATGCCCTGCACCTTGTCAAACAGCTCATGGAGCTTGCTCATCATGGGGGCAGGCGCATCGTTTACCGGGAAAAAGCCCATACGGTCGGTCTTTTCCTTCTCCTCGGGCGTATCAAAACGCTTGCGTATGCTCTCAACCGTCGTCTTGTCAAGCAGCATATTGAAGCCCAGAGGGTTTATCGCAACATATTCCCCGTTCACACAGAAGGTCTCAATATCACTGAAGGTCACAATGTTGCCGCAGCAAAGCCTTTCTCTGTCGTATTTGCCAAGCTCCACCCAGTCAGTAAAAACAGGAATATAACCCTTCCCGTCGCCGTGGCGTATGACTGCAAGCTGTATCGCTGCACCGCCTACGGATATAGGTCTGAGCGAAAGACCCTTGGGAGCCTTGTCTCCAAAAACGATAGGGAGAAGATACCGTGAGTTGAATATCTCACGCATAAGATTATTCTCGGCATTGGGGTTAGGCTCATCCATGTTCATGCACTGAAAGAATATGTTGGCGCACTTCATCATGGAAGGATTTATCAGGGGACGGTCAGCCTCAGACAAGGACGAAAAATCCGGACGCTTGATTATGTCAAGGAGATCAATGACGATAAAGGTCTGGCCGTTATCAACAATGATCTGCTCAATGCCGTTCCTGAAAAAGTCGCTGAACATCGGCACACGGGTGCTGCTCTCACTCTCAAGAGGTCTTATCACTATTTTCTTGGTCTCAAGATAAGCTGCAAAGGCCTCACAGAAGCTCAGATCAGAAAATACATAAGCCGTCGGCACACCGTTGAAGTATTCCACATAGTGGTTTCTGGTTACAGGCGAATATGCTATCCACAGCTTGTCCTTGGTTTTCATCTCCTCAATGATCTGAAGCATAAACTCCTTGTTTTGTGTTTGTGCAAATTTCTTTATAAGCTCCTGTATATTATTCATAGAGAAATGCCCCCATTCGTGCGTCGCTGCAACATTATAAAATATTCATAACATTATTATATAATTCAGCTAAATAATTGTCAATAATGATTTGGAATATATAAGCATTTGCACGGATGAGGGCTGTTTTTTTCATTTTTTTGTTGACTATCATGCATTATTTGATATAATAAAAGGATAGATAAAACACGCCAAAACAGACCGTAAAACAATGCGTGACTCCCGGCAAACGGTCTTTTGAGGAAAAGGATGGATCACAATGTCAACAAATGTAAGAACAAGATTTGCTCCCAGTCCTACGGGCTTTATGCACGTGGGAAATCTCCGCACGGCACTGTATGAATATCTCGTTGCCAAATCCCTCGGCGGCACCTTTGTGCTGAGGATCGAGGATACCGACCAGGAGCGCAAGGTAGAGGGCGCTGTGGATATAATCTATAACACCATGCGCAGAGCAGGGCTTATCCACGATGAGGGACCCGACATCGGCGGCGATTATGGTCCTTATGTCCAGAGCGAGAGGAAGGATATGTATCTCCCCTATGCAAAGAAGCTGATCGAAAAAGGTCAGGCTTATTACTGCTTCTGCACAAAGGAAAGACTTGATATGCTCCGTGAAAGCTCAGACGAGCCGGGAGCAGGCTATGACAGGCACTGCCGTGATCTCCCGGCAGAGGAAGTGCAGAGGAATCTCGATGCAGGGATGCCCTACGTTATCCGTCAAAAAATGCCCCTTGAAGGCTCTACCACCTTTGAGGACGCCGTTTATGGGTCTATCACCGTTGAAAACAGCGAGCTGCAGGATCAGATTCTCATCAAGGCAGACGGCTTCCCGACCTATAATTTTGCAAACGTGATCGACGACCATACAATGAACATCACCCATGTGGTCAGAGGAAGCGAGTATCTTTCCTCTACTCCTAAGTATAACCTGCTCTATGAAGCCTTTGGCTGGAAGATACCCACCTATATCCACCTGCCCCTCATCATGGGCAAAAACGATGACGGAACCGTGTCAAAGCTCTCTAAGAGACACGGCGCCACAAGCTTTGAGGATCTTGTAGCCGCCGGTTATCTGCCGGAAGCCATCATCAACTACATCGCCCTTTTAGGCTGGGCCCCCAAGGACAACAGGGAAATGTTTACCCTGCAGGAGCTGGTGGAAAGCTTCTCCATCGACGGCATAAGCAAATCCCCCGCCGTGTTTGACTATGACAAGCTGGACTGGTTCAACAGTGAATACATCAAGGCAATGACCGTTGAGGCATTTGCTGCTGCTGCAGAGCCATATTTCAGAAAGGCTCTGGGCGATATGCAGCTTGACAGGATAAAGCTTGCGTCCATCCTGCAGCAGAGAACCGTCAGGCTGACAGAGATCCCCGAAAAGATTGCATTCTTTGCAGAGCAGCCGGAATATGATGCTTCGCTGTTTGTGAACAAGAAGAGCAAGACCACCCTGGAAAACTCGCCCTCACTGCTCAAGGAAGGCATCAATGCTCTTGAGGCTCTGGAGAAATGGGATCACGATTCCATACACGACTGCCTTATTGGTCTGGCTGTAGAGCTTGGGGTGAAGAACGGCACAGCCATGTGGCCCGTAAGGATCGCTGCCTCCGGAATGAGCGTAACTCCCGGCGGCGCAGTGGAGATACTTGACATCCTCGGAAGAGAAGAGTCTCTCCGCAGGCTTTATAAGGGTCTTGAAAAACTGAGCTAACAAAAGGAGAGAAAGAAATGGCAGAGGAAACCAAAAACACAACCGAAGCTGCCGCAGGCAACTTTATATTTGACTTTATAAAAGAGGATATCGCAGAGGGAGGCAAATATGAGGGCAAGACGGTCCACACCCGCTTTCCTCCTGAGCCCAACGGCTATATGCACATCGGTCACGCAAAGGCTATCTGCGTAGATTTTGGCATGGCTGAGAGGTTCGGCGGTATGTGCAACCTCAGAATGGACGACACCAATCCTACAAAGGAGGACGTGGAATATGTTGATGCCATTAAGGAGGATATCTCATGGCTGGGCTTCAAGTGGGATGACAGGTTTTATTTTGCGTCTGATTATTTCGATCAGATGTATGGATATGCCGTTGAGCTTATCAGGAAGGGGCTTGCCTATGTCTGCCAGCTTACCCCTGATGAGATGAGACAGAACCGCGGCGACCTGACTCACCCGGCAGTAAGCCCCTATCGTGACAGACCCATAGAAGAAAGTCTTGACCTCTTTGAACGCATGAAAAACGGTGAGTTTGAGGACGGCAGCATGACCCTGAGAGCAAAAATAGACCTTAACAGCGGCAACTTTAATATGCGTGACCCTGTTATCTACCGCATAAACCGGATCCGTCACCACAGGACAGGTGACAAATGGTGCATCTATCCCATGTATGACTTTGCTCACCCCATCGAGGACGCTATCGAGGGCATCACCCATTCCCTGTGCACCCTGGAGTTTGAGGATCACAGACCTCTCTATGACTGGGTAATAAACAACACCTCGGTTCCCTGCGTACCGAGACAGATCGAGTTTGCACGTCTGGGCATCAACAACACTGTTATGAGCAAGAGAAAGCTCCGTCAGCTGGTGGAGGATAACTTCGTATCCGGCTGGGATGATCCCCGTATGCCCACCCTCTGCGGGCTGAGAAGAAGGGGCTATACTCCCGCAGCTATCCGCAATTTCTGTGAGCGCATAGGCGTTGCCAAGACCAACAGCGTGGTTGACTATGGCTTCCTTGAGCACTGCCTGAGAGAGGATCTTAACCTCAACGCTCAGCGTGTAATGACGGTTATCAGACCTGTAAGGCTCATCATCACAAACTATCCTGAGGGTCAGACCGAGACCTTTGAAATAGAGAACAATCCCAACCGTCCTGAGGACGGCATGAGAACCATCACCTTCACAAGGGAGTGCTTCATTGAGGCTGATGACTTCATTGAGGAAAAGATAAAGGGCTACAACAGGCTTTATCCCGGAAACGAGGTTCGTCTCAAGTCCGCATACATCGTGAAATGCACAGGCTGCAAAAAGGACGAAAGCGGCAAGGTCACTGAGGTCTACGCAGAGTATGACCCTGCTACAAGAGGCGGAGATACTCCCGACGGCAGGAAGGTCAGGGGCACTATCCATTGGGTTGACGCTAACAACTGCCTGGATGCTGAGGTAAGGCTCTATGATAACCTGTTTACTGACCCCGAGCCGGACGTGGGCGGAAAGAACTTCCTGGATTACATCAATCCTGAGAGCCTGGTTATCCTCGATGGCTGTAAGGCTGAACCGTTTATTGCCAAGGCAGAGCCATCCTCCCGCTATCAGTTTATGCGTCTGGGTTATTTCTGCGCCGATAAGGACAGCACACCCGAGCATCTGATATTCAACAGAGCCGTTTCCCTTAAGGACGGCTTCAAAAAGGGTGAAAAGTCCCGCAGCTGATAATGCCGCCTCTGCACCCGCATTTGAATTATAAATCAAGGACTGGTCCAAATCAGGCCAGTCCTTTTTCGTTTATACGGCATAGAGATTAAGGTCCCAGTCAGGAATGTGGGGATGCTGACGAAGATAGAGCTTATATTCCGGCGCAATGCTGTGAATGAGCAGCGGGAGCCTGAAGAAATCTCCTGTGCGGTGATAGAGTGCGATATTGAGCTTTGGTCTGTCCCGGGCAATTACTCCGGCACCTCCGAGCAAAGCCTGCTCCTCAGCACCCTCTACATCCATTTTGAGATAAGTCAGCACACGCCGCTTATAGAGCGTGTCAATGCAGGTAACAGCCAGGGACTGAGACTGGGATCTGGAAGCCGAGTCAGTGCCTGCAGCCAATGATGAGCCCCTGCCCAGGGACGAAGAGAGAATGAGATCGCAGTCCTTTGACCAGATGCCCATATTGAAAAGCTGGGTATCCGGAAAGCCGGAAGCATATTCCCGCAGCTTTTTGTATGTCCTGATATCCGGCTCCAGGGCTGTTATGTGCTCATAGCTGCCCCCTGAATAGTTAAGAAATTCCGCTATGGTGTCGCCCCGGTAGGCACCGAGATCAAGATAGCTTTCGTGAGCGCCAAGCCTCAGAATTTCGCCAAAGGCCTCGTCCTTGCCCGAAAAAATATCCGTCAGTGCCGGAAGCTCACCGCTGAGCCGGAAATCAATTATGCCGTCAAGCACCCTTACAGACTGCTCATCTGCAAGGATATTCCTTAGCCTGACGATCTCATCATAATGCTCATCGCAGTAGCTCCGGTCAAAAATATCCCCACCGTAGACCGGCACATCGGCGCATAGCACCCTATACCTTCCGGCAAGAGACAGGATATTGTCCATTACCTCTCTCCTCTGGGTGCCAAAGGCAATTATTATTACAGGGTCGTCTATGACCCGGAGATGGTCGGAGAGACTTTTTACTGTGTAGCCCCTGAACCTCTGACCTCTTACAAAATCATCACTTGCCATTATCCCGGCGGGAGAAATGCCCCTTTTTGCCATTTCGTCCAGCACCTTGTCCGCACCATTGCCTGTGCCGTAAATGATTATGGGGCTTGAGGTGGTTTGCAGCTTTTGCCATATATCCCTGTCCATAATTTCACTTCCTGCAAAAACAATGCGGATACCAAGCGGTACCCGCATCAATTCATTTATCACTTTTTCCTCTTGCTTGTGATCACAACAAGGATTATCACGACCACAAGAGAACCGCCCACAACGCATCCTATAACGATGAACTTTGTGATGTCTTCACCTGTGTGGGTAGGAGGCTCACTGGGCTTTGGCTTTGAAGACTCAGGCTTTGAAGACTCAGGCTCTGAGGGGGGCTCGCTGCTCTCCTCAGGACTGTTCTCGAAATAGACCTCGTAGGGTTCGCCATCATCGGGGATATACTTGCCCGAAAGCTTAACTGTGCCCTCTTTTTCAATTACCACTACGATCATCTCATTGGAAAGGACATATCCTGCAGGAGCCTTTGTCTCCACAAAGCGGTATGTCCCGAAGGGAAGGTCTCTTACGACGATCTGACCGTTTTTGTCAGTGGTGAGGGAAGAAGATATCACATTCCAGGTGCCCTCGGACTCATCATCGCCAACGCTCTCTTCAAAGCGGAACTCAGCACCCTCAAGCGGCTCTCCGCTTGGCGATACCTTATTGAGTATTACAGCGCCTTTCTTTTCCTTGACACGGACATCCTCATACTTTGCATCGATGACCACATCCGTTACAGGCTCATAGTTATCATCGTAGTAAGGAAGCACAATCAGCATAGGGCTGATTCTGACCACATCGCCGTTATCAAGCTGGAAGAAAACATAGAGACTGTTCTCTGCAACCAGGTCGCTGAAGTAAGCCTTGCCGTCTTCCTCGATCACTGTGGCCATAATGCCATTGTCAGCGCTGACCGCTCTCTCAGCAAGGGCAGCAGCCGCCGCCTGTGACTTTGAGGCCTCCTTGATATCGGTCAGATCCGCACCGCAGTCCTTAAATCCATCAAAAAGCACATAGGCGCCGTCCTCATAGGTGCCGACGTTGCAGACAGCGATCACTGTACCCTTTGCAAAATCAGCCACATTGATGCACACAGAGCCCTTATCGCCCCCGTTATCAGACCTTAGGGTCACTGCTGAGGCAAACGTATTCATGCACAGTATGCAGACCATCAACATCATAGCAATGATACCGCCTGAATATCTTTTCTTCATAATGATCAATCCTCCAGATCTGTCGGTTTATCGCCGGCATTATCATTTTCGTCCGTCCGGACCTGAGCCTTATCCTTGGCCTTGTGTTTTTTATGCTTGCTTGGTAACAACAATATAAGAAGGATACCCACTATCACAACTGCGATAACCCCCGTTGCGATATACCAGATGATGGTTCTGACAGGCAAAACGATCTTATTCTCATCCTCAATGCTGTAGGAATGGTCTCCTGCCTCCTGTACACCGGACACATCCTTTTCGTTCTTGATAGTGCTGACCTGAGTTTCAGTTCCCGGGCTTACAGTAGGATCCGATACAGCCTCCTGTGCGGGGAGCTTGTAAGAAACTCTCGTGCCCCTCACAAGGAGCCGGTGATCGTTGATGCCATAGGGAGTACAGGTAACGAGTGTGACATGATCCTCCCCATCAATGATCTCGATGTTATCCGAATTGTTGGGAAGCACCGTCCTTATCCTATCCACACGATATTTCAAAACCCTGTCAAGAACGTGGATATAGAATACATCGCCCTCTGTAAGGGTATCAATATCGGTAAAAAGCTTGGAGCCGGGAAGTCCTGTATGTCCCGCCAGCACTGAGTGGGTGCTTTCGCCCCCAACCGGCAGAGACGTGCCCTCCATGTGGCCTATGCCCTTCTGGAGCTCCACGTTCCCAAGTCCGTGATATATGGGTGTGTAGACCCCGATCTTGGGTATCTCTATATAACCGAGCGCATCCGTTACCGAGAGCATCTCGTTATAGGAAAACACTGAGACCTTGTTGGTCTGTTTTTTTGCAAGAGCCTTATTATACTCATCTGCCTGTGCTGCAAGCCTGTTTATCGCTTCATCACCGATCTTCTGCACCTGCTCATCATATTGCCTGATTACAGCCTGTGCGGAATTATCTGCTATCCAGCTGCTCAATATGGGATACATAAAAAAGCATATCCCTGCTATCAGCAGCACAAATATTCCCACAAGGGGAAGCCTTCTTCTGAATTTACCTTTTTTCTTTGCCATCCTTTTCCTCCGGACCAAAGCTATTCCTTATCAGTGTCCCCATGGCCATTCTCCCTTGCCGAAGGCCTTGCAGGAGCTTTCTTTTTAAGGGGCATAGACAGCCAGATACAGAAGCCCGCAAATATCACTACCGCCGCCACAACGATAACTACTATCAAGACAATGCTGCGGATTATCTGTCCCTGCATATCCTCCTTCACGCCTGCGCTGTCCCTTGAGACCAATGCACCGGAAGCTCCTTCCTCGCTGCTCACGCTTGGGGCGCTGTCATCGACCCTCACGCCCCTTACAAGGAGCCTGTGGTCATTGATGCCATAGGGCGTGCAGGTCAGCAGAGTACAGTGATCCTCGCCGTCGATTATCTCAAGATATTCTGTTTCCTCCGGCAGAACCGTAACGATGCTGTCCACCTTGTAGGCAAGCACCATATCGAGGACATGGATATAAAACATATCCCCCAATTCTGACCTGTCAAGCTGAGAGAACATCTTCGCCGTGGGAATCCCCGTATGGGCAGATATGACGCAGTGGGTGCTTTCGCCGCCAACCGGAAGTGATGTATTCATCACCCAGCCGCAGCCCTTTTCCAGCGCACTCGGCTGCGCACCTGAATAAACGGGAATATATATATCAAGCTTTGGGATATCAACATAGCACATGATGCCGTTTTCGTCACACAGTGAGCCTTCCAGTCCGTCACCATAAATGCCATTTGCAATATCCTGATTATATTTTATCGCATTTATAAGCCTGTCATCCTTTTCAGCCTCCGGCATTTCTCCGACACTTTCCTCGTAGGAGCGGATGACGCTGCCTGAGCTGCTCATGGTGTAGATATTTCCCAGCATAGGATAGATGACAGCAGCCACTCCAAAGAAATATACCACGCCGATGACCGACAGGATCAATATATGTTTTTTTCGGGATAATTTCAAATCTGATGATCCTTTCATTGGCTTTCCGAAGAGCTCGGATAAGCTTCCAAGCTCTTTGGAAAACCTGCTCCCCGAAGGGAGCAGATCACAGTTATTTAGTTAATGAGATCAGTCCTCTTCTGTCTCTCTCTTCTTCATGTAGATAACAAAGAGAACGCCTGCAAGCAGAACCATAGCTGCACCGCCGATGGTGAAGAGATATGTGCCGATGCCGCCTGTGCCGGGGAGCTCCTGCTTGGGATAGTCAATGACAGTCAGGTTGTTGCCGTTGGTGCCGTTGAAAGCCACACCTGCAGTATTGCTTGTGAAGGTGAAGCTGTTTGTGTACTTATTGTTGGTATCATCAGCTGCGATAGTAAAGGTGATATCCTCAGAGGTTGTGTAACCTTTAGGAGCGGTCTTCTCATGGAGGGTATATGTGCCGGATGCAAGACCCTTGAAGGTAAAGTCAGAAACTGCTTCAGTATCACCTAAAGTAGCGATAAGTGTGCCTGCTGTGGAATTGCCTTCATAAAGCTCGAAGGTTGCGCCCGGGAGAGCCTCGTTATCAGTGTTTATCTTGTTAGCGGTAACAAGTGTGCAGTAAACCATTGCGTCGTCTTCGATGACCTTTGTCTTGTTGCTGGGCTTGTCCTCATCGTTGGGGAAATCCTCATCCTTCTTGGGCTTGCCTGTGGAATCGTCATATTCTACGCTGCCCTTGCCGGTGAAGTAGTTGTTGCTGTAGGAAAGAGTTGCACCGTTGTCGTTTGAATCGTCAGCCTTGTCGTCATATACGATATCAGCATCCTGAGACACTACCGCATCGAAAGTAACATAGACCTTCTTGCCGGGGTTATTCAGAACGAACTCATCGTCAAATACGATCTGGAAGCCTGTGCCGTCGGTAGTGACAGTAGTTACAAAATCGTCCTTGTTTTCTGCCTTGAACTTTCTATCAAGAGTAGCTTCCTTTATACCTGTGGTAACAGTATACTTGCCGGTGCTTGCTACGAGAGTGCCATCGTCAATTTTTGTTCCGCCATCCTTGACAGTAACTTCTACTGTATCATTGTCGATCACAATTGAATCCTCAGGGATATCAGTGATCGTGAAATGATCGGTGAGTGTCTTTGAAGCAACAATGCCTTCGTCATACTCAGGGAACTCTGTGCTCAGCTGATAGGTGACCTTAGCGCCGATACCAGCAATACCTGTGCCGCCGACATTGCCGCCTGCATCCGTGCCGATCTCATTATCAGTGCCGTTTACATTGTTGATTGCAGTGATGGCCTTGACGAAAGGAACCTCTGTATACTTGACCTTTACAGTCTTTGTTACAGCAGCCGTACTCGTAGTGTCCTCGTTCTCAACTACGTCAACAAGGATAGGCTGGGTCTTGCCAGCTGTGGAACCTATGATGAGGTAGTAGCCTGAACCCAGGTTGGCGCCTGTAAGATCCAACACGCCTGTGCCCTCTTTGACCTCAACTGTTGCGTCAGGAGTAGTAGCTAAATCCATAAGCTTCTCGGCTACCTTCTCGACATCAGCACTGTAGGATTCCAGAGTGCTGAGCTTCTTTGCTGTGTTGCCAACTATGCCTGCATTTACAAACACATAACCACCGTTGTCGCCCTGAACACTCAGAACACTCTGAAAGGCAGTATTGATCGTGTAAACCACCGTGCCGCTGCCATTTCTTGCAGATGACGCTACCTTATACACGTTGTAAGTACCGGTAGCACCGTTTATGGTGATCTTTGATCCTGTGGGAAGAGCTGCAGCCGATGCCGGCATTGCCATTGCGCCCATTGACAGAAGCATTGCCATAGAAAGCACTGCGATTCCTGCACTCTTAAATGTTTTCTTCATCTTAAATAACCTCCATTTTGTTTGTAATTTCGCACGGGTCGCACCGGGGAACCCCAGGCTGCTGACACATTATGCTGTGCGGAGCCGTCCGGCGTCCCAAATATGGCAGTCGATCCGTGCTTTTCTCGTGCTGCCATATTGAACTACCAAATCATTATCTTAGTCCTCATGACCTCCTCTGTTATCGGTTTTTACATCCGCTTTTTGCAGTTTTCTTTTGTATATCAGTAATGCAACAAAGGCTATTCCGATAGCGGAGAAACCGATCATTGCAAAATTGAACAGAGGTGTCACGCCTGTTTCGGGCATTACGATCTTCTCATACTCGTTGTTGATAGTTACTATTCGTGAATTATACCCGGCTGATGTAATATCTGGATTACCGGTAATGTTCACCTTATAATTCGGGCTGAAATAGTCGCCGTTGCCAAGCAGTCTGGTTCCGTCAGCGGAATACTCCACGATCCTGTACAAATATGTAACGCCATTTGCATCAGTCTTATCCAGACCGCTTATCTGCTTAGTCCATGACTTATTTGATGTACCCTGTATGGTTGTCTCAGTCACGTCATCTGCATTAGGATTGAGGACGACCCTTTCATAATCGGTTACAGGTGTCCATGTGCTTCCTTCACTGTTGGGCATACGCTGGAGCTGGAAGGTCACCGACTGCGGAAGCTTCACACCACTGACGTTGTACCATCTCTTCTCGACTGTGATGTCCACTGTTTCCTTTGTCTTCTTGTTATTGAAGGTCAGTGTGTCCGTCTCGCCCTTGGTGCCGGCGTCTGATTTGTAGCTGATAACGCCCGTGACCTTAAAGGCCCCAAGTGTGACTGTGGCGTCGTTTTGTGTGCCCGTCACGCTGTCAAGGGTGGAACCGTCCGAGGGAATCTCGACTATCTCATACTCGGTGCCCACCGGGATACCTGTAATGGTGATCGTGCCGTTAACACTTATGCCTGTACCATCTGTCGGGTATGTTTTTTCAACTGTGGTACTGCCGTTGTTAGTAAGACCTACACCGCCGATATTTTTGAATGTCACCTTGTAGCTATAGGTTCCGTCCAGATCCTCGGAGCCTTGAGCCTTCGCCTTCTTTATCACAAGACTTCCGGTGTTGACCTTATTTGTAAATCTGGCAACCAGTGCAACGTCCACCGCAGCACTGTCGTTTTCGTAGGACCGGAACAGTATCGCATTGCCGGGGTTAGCCTCCTGGGTATAATCGTTTATATTTCCGCCGCTGTAGGAGTCCTTCTTTTCCACACGGTCATCGCCGATAGTCAGGCCTATTCCGGATGCTCCGATGTTTTCGCCGTCCATTACGGTCCATGAGGTGGTGAAAAGCTTTTCGAGCTTTGCCTTTAGAGTCGCATCATCCGACAATACCTCAGTCACGGATATGTAACTGCCTCGTCTGAACTGCTTATCAAACAGCACTCTCTGTCCGTCCTTGAGGTTGAACCTTGCGTCGTTGCCAAGGGTATTTAACGTAGTGGGATAGTCAGCATCGTTGGCTGTCTTTTTCTTATACTTGTACTTGGCATTTGCGGCATTCATCAGAGTAGGAGTTGTACCTGCTTGTCCGTCCGGACCCTTTGCAGAGCCGTAGTCTCTGATATCTGCCTGACTTATGCTGTAGCCGGGCGTCACTTCCGTCTCCTGGGTGCCATAGTGGGTAACCAGATTCTTGATGTTGAAGTCAAAGGATATGTCATTGAAAAAGTCCTTCATATCATTGTTGACATCAGAGGTGTCGACATTCTTCTCTACCTCAAAGGTGTCGTGCTCAGGAAAGTTAAACTGGATCCTCATGTTGGACTCCCACATACCACGCTCCATGAAGTAGAAGGTTAATGTGTGCTTTTCCTTATAGAACTGGTTCTGCTGCTCGGTTTTTGTAAGACCGAGAGCAGTCCACATGCTGCCTGTTGCGGGACTTGATACACCGCTGTGATTCGCACTGTTCTTTACATCACTGACATAGACCCCACCGGCAGGAACATTTGATGTCACAAGCTGAACCTCGTTTGTGCCGTCCTTCTTGTATGTATATAAATACTCATAGTTCCTATCCTTGGAGAAATTGATACATCCTGATGTTCTGCCGTGGTCGCCGCCGATATCGAGCACCAGCTTGCCGTCAATGTACACCCACATATCGTCGTCACCGGAGAAGCTGAACGTGGTTGCTGCAGTGAGCTTTGTTCCATCAGGCTTAGTGATGGAAATGTTACCGTCATTGGCAAGGCCAAACTCAAACTCGATCTTTGTACCAAAACCATAGTTATAATTGGCTGCATTACTACCTATCGTGAGCTGCTCATCATTGAGTGGAAGATATCCGTATTTGTTTGACGGGTCATCATCAATACCGGTTACATGGAGTTCTGTACCGCCTGAGCTGACGCGGTTCCTTGACCAATCATTTCCGCTCATGGCCTCGGTAACACTTCTGTCTATGAGGGCATTGTCTGTTAATTCGCCGTCTTTCATGCTTTGGCCCCCTGCACGGGAAGCTTCCGTTTTTCTTTTCTGCGCATCCGTTATTGTTGCCATCTGCACCGTCTTAAGGAAGTAATTGAAGGTGCCGTTATTTGCCGTGTTGCTGTTTTCACGCAGTTTCAGAACAGTAGCTGCACTGTCGTATGACCAGTAGTATATTCCGTTTCCGTCACGGTCAACCTTTGTAAAGGGGAATGCAACATTTGAGTAAACCTCGCCAAGCTTTGCATTCTTCGAGTTGGTGCCTGAAAGGAAAGCCTCATCAAAGAAGGGCATATTAACCTTGCTGCCGTTTGAGGTATCCATAGTGATATTACTGCCCGAGAGAGCGCTCGAAGCAATTCCCTGGGTCGCATATCTGTAGAAAGTTACTTCATTGCTTCCCTTTGACTTAACCGAGTTGTTGTTTACCTGGAAGTCCGCATTGCTTTCACTCCAGCCATAAAGGTTCAGCGTATTGCCGATCTCGCTGAAGTGGTAATCCCAGCCGTTTACAGAAGGCTGAAAGTGGCCGGTATAGATCGTGTTATTATACGGCACCCCTTTTTCCTTATAATAGTCACTCAGAGCCTGAGCAAACTGCCTGAAGGGCACCCAGTTTCTGTGAGACGAGAAAGGACTGCCGGTACTATAGGTAGAACGGTTGTTGCCGTTAAGCTCGTAGTCCGTATAGTAATCGTACATGGTAGAATTAAGATAGAGTGTGTCTTTCGCCTCGGTAAAGCTCTCTTTGATTATCGGTACCACATCTTTGTCCTTAGCCTTTTCGGCATCACGAAGCGTTCTCTTCTCAGCCCAGTAGCCGCCTCTGTTACCTCCATCATAGACAGACGCATCGCCCGTGTCAGCGACAAAGGTGGGGTTCTGGAGGTTTGTGGGAATATCAAGCATTCCTGTGCCGTTGCCGCTTGCAGCCTCATCCCCGTTTCTTGGATCAGGCCAGCCTGTAAATCTTATTTTGGTCTGCTGCCCGGGAACGATATCTACATACCAGTAATCACTGCTGCCATCTCGTGTCATCTGACCAGACCACTTCTGATTTCCGCCGTCGGTCATATAGTAATACACATTTCCTCCGGGAGCAGGTATTGCATTGCCGCTTACACTCTTCACGGCATTGTTCCCGACATCTTTCTCATAGCTGAGCTTTGAGAAGGTCGCATCGAAGTATATTCTCCGTGTACCGCCGGTCAAAGGACCGGGTATGTTGAAGCCGTCGTCTATCGCAACAGTCTTTTTATTGGTGCTGCTATCAAAACCATTTATGTAGTAACAGGTGCCGGAGTTGCCTACATTTGTGACATCGACTGTTCGTCTCCAATGCTCTTCATAACTGTCAGTCGGCCATACAGGCTTATCATTCAGGACAAATATCATGCCGTTCGGCTTTGAAGTCGTATCGACACAATAGACATCCTGCGTGACCTCGGTCATCGCTCTGAATTTGCCGTCGAAGGTATAGAGATATACCGTCAGGCCGTTATCCCTTATGTACTGGTTGTTCCAGCCGCTGTTGCTGTCCTTTCCGGGCAGAAAATAAACACTGAAGTATGACGCAGCCTTCGCTCTCAGCGTACCGCCCGGCATTGACGGCACGACTGCCAGCACTACAAGCACCGTCAGCAGTAACGCAATGGTCATACAAATCCTCTTTTTTATAACTCTGCTCATGGTTATTTGCTCCTTTACGCTGAGATTTATACTGCATGATCCAATCAAGGTCAAGATATACAAAAAAGCAACACTTACACTAAAAAATCTAAGGCTATTGTATCATCAATGTTCACTTTTGTCAATAATCCACAGCAAATTTATCACAAGTGCATATCAAATCATTATTTCTAATGAAAACCACTGCTTTTGTCAGATTATTGCTGCCCCATTTTCTCCACTCTTGCCTGCCTTTCCGCCTTTGAATAAACGCAGCCGCAATAATCCTGCCTGTAAAGGCAAAACTGCCTTGAAAGCTCTATCGAGCGTTTGAAGCCGCCGTTTTTCTTGAAATCAGAAAACAGATAGGCTACTCCCGACTCTTCGCTTATCTCCCTGCCGATGGAATTCAGCACCGCACTGTCCTTTAGGGGGCTTATGGACAGTGTCGTGGTAAAATAATCAAATCCGCCGTCCTTGGCGACCCTTGCCGCCTCTCCAATGCGCAGACGATAGCACCTGTGGCACCGTTCTCCGCCCTCCGGCTCCTTCTCGAGCCCCTTTGCTATATCAAAAAACTCCCCGGGCTCATATCTTCCCTCAAGGAATTTTACCTGAGGACACATCTCACTTATGAGTCTTTTCAGCTCCTCCACTCTGTGGCGATACTCCTCCTCCGGTGAGATATTTGGATTATAGAAAAAAACCGTTATGTCAAAGTAACCTGTCAGATACTCCAGCACATAGCTGCTGCAGGGAGCGCAGCAGGCATGGAGCAAAAGTGAGGGGCGCTTTGGGCTCCCCTCGATCTCTCTGAGAGTTTTTTCAAGTATAAGACGATAGTTTACCTTATTCATTTTTCTACTCCTGAGCTTCTCACTATTCTTAATATATCCTCCGGAGTATCGGCTATCACTGACGCTCCCGCCGCCCTCAGTTCCTCTACCGAGCGGAAGCCCCAGCTCACGCCGCAAAATCTGACCGAAGCATTTTTTGCCGTATAAACGTCTACATCGCTGTCACCGATGTACAATACCTCATCAAGACTCACTCCCAGTTCCTCAGCGATGCCCTTCACCCCGTCCGGCGAGGGCTTGGGATCATATTCCTTCTTCTTGCCCCAGACCTGAGCAAAGCTGAACAAGGGAAAGAGGACCTTGACGATCAGCTTTGAAAAAAGATCCGGCTTGTTGGAGTTAACCGCATAGAGGACTCCCATTTCCGACAGTTTGTCAAGCATCTTGGGAATGCCGTCATAAGGGAGGGTATGTTCCACGCAGTGCTCGACGTAATAATCCGAAAAAGCAGCGAGGATCCTTTCCTTGACCTCAGGTGTGAGCCTGCCGCCTGCCGCCCTGTCAGCCAATACCGAAACCCCGTTGCCCACCATCTTCCGATAGCTCTCCACCGGGTGGGTGTCAAACCCTTCCGACTTCAGCGCATGGTTCATTGCCCCTGCAAGATCGGCAAGGGAATCTATGAGTGTGCCGTCCAGATCAAAAATGCAAAGCTTAATCATAATAATATTTCCTTTCTATATTGCAAAACATCGGGGGCGGATCATAACAAGAGACCTCCCCCGATTGACTGCAGCTTTTTATTTCTTTTTTATTGTATTCTTCTGCTTTTTGACAGTGGCAAGGCTGCTCTTTGCTCCCGGCAGGCCCTGACTGCTGTAGCCGCCGCCAAGGGCAGAATATGGAAGCGGCTTGTTCCTGACTATCAGTATGAGCACTACTGCGATCAGCACGATTATGCCCGAAATGATGGAGAAGAAGATTATATCCGACATATTCGGTGAAGTCACGTTAAATTCCACGTCAAACTCCGTTCCTGTGAGCAGAAGCGACACGGCGCCGTCTTCGGTCTTTGAAAGATCCGCCTTATCGGTGGAGGTCTCCGACGTGTAGGAAAAGCTCTTTACGATATCGCCGCTCTGTGCAGAGAGCTTGTAATAAACCGGCGTCTCTGCATTCTTTCCGATCATGACAGAGGAAAGATCAAGGTGATCCTTATAGTTCTTCATGGTGCGAAGGCTCATAAACTGACCCTCGCTTGAAAACTTGGTTGAGTTTTTGCCGCTGAATATCATGGTGAAGGTTTCGTTGAGTGCCTCCGGCGCACCGCTGGTGGTGAAGGTGCACATACATTCATTGTTGATGACCGACTGCACCGCTCCGAAGCCAAGATGCTCCATGAATGATTTTGCATAGTCGGAAGCTTCATCGCCGCCGGCTCCACGGTCATACTTCAATGTTATGGTCTTGCGTAGATTGTCAGCCTCAAGAGGCACAGTCTCGATCTCGATAGACGCAGCCTTATACTGCTTGCCGTCGTTTATCCTCAGCTTCATATAGGAGCCGTTATACTTGATGGCAGAGAGCTTGCCGTATTGGTTTTCCTCAAGGAAATCTCCGGCTATCCTCCATGTGCCATCCTCATAAAGCTGGCACTCGCTCAGCTCAGTGGTGCCCGAAACGGAATAAAGATATTCTATCGGCACGTTTGTACTGTTGTTGCCTATGTAGTTGGAAAAGTCCAGCTCCTCGTTGTAGGAGTTCTGTTCAGCAAGGATAGTGCTGCCGATGGATCTGTCCATATAATCCACCTCACCGTATTCCGTGTGAAGCAGCTTTTGTGTATAGCTTCTCATCTGAGACTGGTCGAGATTCTTGAACTTGATGGTATAGTTGTAGGAGTTGTTTGAGATAGGCCACTCCGCTGACGAGGCAGGCGGAGTATTATCCGTAAAGTATTTCCTGATATTCTCGCTGTCACTGTCAAAGGTTGACTGTGCGATAGTGAATATTATTGTACGGTCATAATATATCTTGGAGTCGTCATAGCTGCCCTTTTTCTTAACCGTCTCTATCCTGATGCGCTGCAGGGGATATCCCTCCAGGCAGTTGACAGAGATCACCGGCTCGGAGCGCTGGGTGTCATCGTTAAGAGATACTGAGGTCGCCTTCTCCTCCACCTTGAATTCGAGTCCGCTGAAGCCCTCGGTCTTTGCACCCTGGCTTATCCAGTCAGTCAGGAGCTGCTCGCTTCTGAAGTTTTCCTCCAGCTTCCAGCCCTGGGTCATTATAGTATTTGGATGGGAAAAGGACACAAGGGACTGTGCACCAAGGATACGGCTGGTCTTTTCTATATATTCCTGCTTTGACTCAAAGGCAAGCTCAAAGCTATACTGAATCTTACCGTCAGAATAGCCCTTTGACGGGGTCAGGGCATTGGGGCAATACTTCTGGACCACCTTTTCCAGATTTGTCTCGGCATCCGATCCGGTCTTTATCACGCTCTGGGGAAAGGTCATCACCATAGTCCGCTTTCCCACAAAGGAATCATCCACGGTAAGAGTCGTGCTGATGTCCACCTTTTCCTCGGTTTTCTGATTGCAGGACGCAAGCACGAGCATCGAAAGAGCTATGATCGCCGCAAGTATTATTGCGCTTATCTTCTTTGACAAGTTCACCACTTCCTGTTGATTTTTTACTCATCTCTATTTTACTATTTTATATATATAATGTAAAGAGTTTTCTTGCTATTTTTACAACGCCGATTTTTTCCAGCCGGAAAAGCTCCACCTGCCAGCGCCCGCCCTGTGCAAAACACTAAGGGGCGGGCAAAGCAGACCGGAATGAAGCTCATTTTGAGAGCTGACTGTCAAAAAGCAGCATCGGATCGATATATTTTTCTCCTCTGATGACCTCCACATGAATATGAGGGTCGTCAAGCTGCTCACAGGGAACCTGATTTGCATAACCTATGACGCTGCCGGCGCTGACGTGGTCCCCTTTCTTCACAAGTGACCTGTCGCTGAGGCCGCAATACCTGACAGTGCTGCCGCTCTGCTCGATAACGATGGTATTGCCGTAAAGAGGGTCAGCCGTCACATCCGCCACAGTGCCCTCCGAAACGGAACGCACTGCCGCACCCTTGTTGACCTTGATGTCAATGCCCTTGTGAGAGCGCCAATCGGCGGTTGTCTTGGAGTATATGGGCTTTGTGATGCTGAATGGCTTTACCACGTCAGCGCCCTCCACCGGGAAAACCGGACCTTCTTCCTCAGCCCTGCTTTCCTTCTTTTCCTTTTGAGGGACCGCAGCAGTCTCCTTAGCAGACGCCTCCTGCTTCTCATTTGCACTGCTCTCTTCTGCGGACACGCTGTTTTTTACGGTTTTTTCCTTTTTGTCCGAGCCTTCCTTCTGCTCCGGAAATGAGCTTTTTTCATAGCTTTCTCCGCTCACATCGTTAGCCGCCTCCACCTTGCTGACCTGAGACTCTGTTTCCCCCATATCCGATGAAATACTGCCGTAAGTAGACCAGGCCGCAGCAGCCACCGTCAGGATACAGACACCCAGGGCAATATAAAAGCCGGCATTGTTTTTTATTTTCCTTGAGCCTTGCTCTCCGTTACTCCTTTTCATTTTCATAAAATGCACCTCCGCTTTTAGTATTGCACCGTAATGCAGTATTATTCACGAAAATGCACTCTGTGACAGGATATAAAAAAGGACACGACAAAAAAGCCGTGTCCTGAAATGACAACCCTTTGACGCTATTGCATTGTCAGGTATGTATTACTTCTCTGTGAGGACATACTTCTTGCCGTCCTGAGAAGCAACATAGGTCTTGCTGCCGGTAATGACAGTATCCTCTGTGGTCTTGGTTGTGCCGCTTCCGCCCTTCTTGAATACAACATTGAACTTTGCATCAACAAAAGCCTCGCCGCCGTCAGCAAACTTAGAAACGGTGCAGGAGAACACGCCGCTGCCCTCATCGGTGACCGCAGGACTGCTGGTCTTGCCGGCGGTGTCAGAAATCTTGAAAACAACCTCCTGTGCGTCCCAGTCAGTGGGCATCTCAACCTTGAGAACAGCAAGAGTATTGTCATCGGAGCTGTCCTCAGCCTTAGAAGGCTCTTCAGACTTTTCCTCTTCAGATGATTCCTCAGCTTTGGATTCCTCAGTCTTGGATTCCTCAGTCTTGGATTCCTCGGTCTTGGACTCCTCAGTTGCGCTTGACTCATCCTCTGTGTGCTTCTTGATCTCTCCCATATTCTCCATGGTACCGTCATCATTTACCTTATAATAGTATGACTTACCCACACATCCCGTCAGGAGAGCTGCCGAGCTTACCGCCAAAGCAAGCGCTGCAATAATCGCTGTAAACTGTCTGCGTTTCATACACAATACCTCCGTTATATTATGATCTGGCTTTTATACTCATATCATACACTAAATATAATTATACACTTTAAGAGAAAATTTTCAATATATTTTTTTAATAATTTTAAAAAATTGTATAATATGACCATATTTGCTTATGTTATTTTCCGAAAGAAACAAAAATTTCGGAAATTGATATGTATTATGTGACATTAATGCTATTGACGGAGAACCAATATTCTTTTAGAATAAGGCTTGACAAAATATTGTGCATTTATTGCAGGGACAGCCCATAAAAAAGTCCCTTTTCCAATAAATGGCACAAATCACACAGTCATGCTTTAGCTCCAGAAGCAAAAAGCCGGACACGACCATTCGGAAAGAGGTCTGATCATTTATGCTATTCAGAATCATTGCGCTGGATATTGACGGTACACTTACAAATTCCCGTAAAACCATTTCCCTCCGCACAAAGAGCAAGCTGATCACGTTCCAGAAAAACGGCGGCAGGATCGTTCTCGCCTCCGGACGCCCGACAATGGGCGTCGCTCCTTATGCCGCAGACCTCAGGCTCAGGGAATTCGGCGGCTACATCATGCCCTATAACGGCGGCTGTATCGTGGACTGCCGGACAGGAAACAGCCTGTACCGCAATTATCTGTCCGCATCGTATATCCCGCAGATCTGCTCTGTCATCAAGGATTATCCTGTAGGCATCAACACCTACAGCGACGGAAAGATCCTTGTGGGTCACAAGCTTAACAAATATGCAGAGCTGGAGGCCCGCATCAACCGTATGCCCCTTGAATACATAACGGATTTTGAAGGCACTGTCACCGAGGACGTGCCCAAATGCCTGCTGAGCGGAGAGCCGGAGGTCATTTCCGAGCTTGAGCAGGTGCTGTCCCGCCGCTTCCAGGGAGAGCTTGGCATCTTCAGATCAGAACCCTTCTTCCTTGAGATAGTCCCCGTCTCGGTAGACAAGGCTCAGTCCCTCGAAAGACTGCTCAGGGCAATAAACATTTCCACCGATGAGTGCATCGCTTTTGGTGACGGCTTCAACGATA
Organism: uncultured Ruminococcus sp.; assembly: GCA_902768825.1. Lineage (GTDB taxonomy): Bacteria > Bacillota > Clostridia > Oscillospirales > Acutalibacteraceae > UBA1213. The sequence goes on along the minus strand of CACXMR010000008.1, from coordinate 32,564 downwards.
TCACGATGATCCGCTATGCAGGTCTTGGCGTCGCTATGGACAACGCCTCCGACACGGTAAAAAGCGCAGCGGATTATGTCACCGCTTCAAATGACGAGGACGGCATTGCCTGCCTGCTTTCGGAAATGGGCCGCTCCGTCTTCCCCTCCCTTGCGATGCTCTGATAAATCCCCAAAGCTATTGAAATCCACCGCCGGCTGTGATATTATATACACAGTTCAAAGCTCGGAGGACAACAATGGATAATAAAGATATAACCATTTATAGTACAAGACCAACAGACGACAGGCTCCCTGTGGAGCTTGCCGTTTATGATATGCTGGAAAAATTAGGCATCGAATACCTGAGAGCCGACCACACCGCCGCCCGCACCATGGAGGACTGTATTGCAGTTGACAAGCTCCTCGGGGTGGTGCTGTGCAAAAACCTGTTTTTGTGCAACCGTCAGAAAACCGACTTTTATCTCCTTCTGATGCCCGCCGATAAGGGCTTCCGCACCAAGGACCTTTCAAGTCAGATCAACTCTGCCCGACTGTCCTTTGCTGAGGAGGGCTTCATGCAGGAGCTTCTCGGCCTGACCCCTGGATCGGTCAGCGTAATGGGACTTATGAACGACAGGGAGCACAAGGTAAGACTGCTCATAGACAAAGACCTTCTCAGTGCTGACTATTTTGGCTGCCACCCCTGCATAAACACCTCCAGCCTGAGGATAAAGACATCCGATCTCATGGAGAAGATACTGCCCTGTCTCGGATATGAACCCACCATAGTTAACCTTTGAGGATAGCAATATGACATCAACTAACGACCCCGACAGACTGCTGCTGATCGTGATGGAACAGGCAAGAAACGCCGGCATTCCCTTTTCGGAGAATACCGACCGTCACGTCAGGATAAATACCCGTGCAAAGAAGCGTTTCGGTCAGTGTATCTGCCGCAACGGGCAGTACACCATCGAGGTGTCCTCTGTGCTGCTGAATGCACCTGAACGCTCCTGCTGCCAGACCCTTGCCCACGAGCTGATACACACCTGCAAGGGCTGCGGCGACCACGGCAGTCTCTTTAAAAGGTATGCAGCAATAATGAACAGGCTCTATGGCTATTCCATCAGCCGCACGAATACCCCTGAGGAAATGGGCATTTCTCCGGTAGAAAGCGAGAGCGCTGCCAAATATATACTTGAATGCCGCAAGTGCGGTGCAAAAATATCACGGACAAGACTGTCGCCTGTGGTGGCTCATCCCTCACGCTACCGCTGCCGCTGCGGAGGCAGTCTCATAAGGATAAAATAGACCCTACATCTCCACAAGGAGTGGTGCCACAATGGATATAAAACTGAAATGTCCTGTATGCGGCAGGGAACTGTCAGATATGGGCAAGACTCTGCAATGCAGCGGCGGCCACAGCTTTGACAGGGCAAGACAGGGATATGTCAACCTGCTGCCCGTTCAGTTTAAGCACTCCCTCGACCCGGGAGACACCGCAGAAATGCTGAAGGCACGAAGGCGGTTCCTTGACGGCGGGAGCTATGAGACTATCTGTAAGAGCGTCCTGAGCGCCATGAAGCAGTATGCCCCCAAAAATCCCCGTGTGCTTGATATAGGCTGCGGAGAGGGATATTATACCGCAAAGCTCAGGGCTGATATGCCAGGGGATTACATAGGGATAGACATTTCCAAGGAAGGCGCCCGCATGGCCTGCTCCAGAGACAAGGGCATACTATTTTTGGTTGCCACCGCCTCACGGCTGCCGATAGCCGACAGCCAGCTTGACTGTGTATGCGCCATGTTTTCGCTGCTGCTGCCCGAAGAATATGCAAGGGTTCTCAAAAAGGGAGGCTGCGTTGTGGAGGTCACTGTAGGCAGCGATCATCTCAGGGAGCTGAAAAGCATTATCTACGATGAGGTATTCCCTCAGGATAAGCACCCCGCAGAGTGCACAGAGCTTTTTGACGAGGCCTTGCGTCAGGAATACAGATATGAGCTGGTGCTTGACAATCCTTCCCTACGGGACCTGCTGATGATGACGCCCCACTTCTGGCGGATACGCAAGGATAAGCGGGAAATGCTGGAGGCTACGGACTCTCTCAGACTCACCGTGAACTATTGGGTAAGGGTCCTTGTCAGGAAATAAACTCAGGGAACGCCCTGTAAAGATAAAAGAAATGAGGATTACCATGAAAAAAGCTACTATTGTCAAAAAGGCTGTTGTCGCAGCATTGCTGTGCGTGCCTCTTGCTCTCTGCGGCTGCTCAAGCAAGACCAACAAGGATGTCACGCCTGATGACAGCAACGTGATCTATGTTTCGGACACATCCGTAAAGCCCTTGCAGAGTGACCTTGTGGAAAGAAGCTCCGTCTCAGACGTAAAAGCCCCTGAGGGCAGCATTAGCTTTGAAAAGGCCTGTGAGCTGATAGACACCTGCGGGATAGAACAGTTTTACGTTGGCCAGAGCCTGAAGGATCACAAAAAGGCTAATTTGGGGATCATTGACTATAAGGGAGAGAAGTATTACTCCATATATCCTTGTGTGGAAACAAACGGCAAGACTATACTGATGGGAACCCACTGCCTCGTGTCTTGCGACGGCTCAAATGTACTCACTCAGAACTGGATGGGCGGCTATGAGACTGCCCAGCAAGGCACCGCCGAGATGGATAAGGACTGGAAAGCCAGGTGTCCCGATGCCGTTATAAGCCCCAACGATGCAATTTCATTCCTGGCGGCAAAGGAAAAGGGTCTCGGCCTTGAAAAAGGCATCACAGAATACGTCTTTGAGGTGGACATGACCCTTACCGATATAAACGGTCTGCCCTGCTACACCTATACCCCAAAGCTTGAATATACCGACCACATCGAGCTTTTGGGCGGCATATACGTCTCGGCTGACGGAAAGGGACATGTCTTTAAAAATGTTCCCGGCGAAGCAAGGGAATATAGTGAAATAGAATAATAACTGCTTTGTGTTTTACAAAACGGTAATAATATGTTAAAATGAGGGTGAAGCACATCACAGATAACTGACAGCTTCACTCTCTATTATTTTTATGTAAGGAGCGATATTTATGATAATCACACCCAAGGTAAGAGGTTTCATTTGCACCACCGCTCATCCCGACGGATGTAAAGCTGCGGTCAGGGAGCAGATCGAATATGTCAAGGCTCACAAACACGCTGACGGCCCCAAAAAGGTGCTTGTGATCGGAGCATCTATGGGCTATGGCCTGGCATCAAGGATCACGGCGGCTTATTCCTTTGGAGCAGCAACCATCGGCGTAATCTTTGACAAGCCCGCATCCGGAGCAAGGACCGCTTCCTCCGGCTGGTACAACACCGCCGCCTTTGAAGAGCTTGCCCGTGAGGACGGACTCTATGCAAAAACCGTCAACGGAGACGCTTACTCTGAGGAGATCAAGCAGCAGACCATCGCCATGATAAAGAACGATCTCGGCAAGGTCGATCTGGTTGTTTACAGTCTTGCCGCCCCCCGCCGCACTATGGCTGACGGCTCCACCTATACCTCAGTGCTCAAAACCGTGGGTGAGCCATACACAAACAAAACCATCGACCTTAAAAACCGCATCGTAAGCGACATCACCGTTACCCCTGCCAGCGATGAGGAAATCGCTGCAACCGTCAAGGTCATGGGCGGCGAGGACTGGAAGGCATGGATAGACGCACTGAAGGCTGCGGGCGCTCTCTCGGACAATGCGGTTACTGTTGCATATTCCTACATCGGCCCGGAGATCACGCACCCCATGTATGCTGACGGCTCCATCGGCAAGGCAAAGGATCACCTGTTTGCTACATCAAAGGAGATCACAGCCCAGGGTGTCAAGGCTTATATTTCCGTAAACAAGGCTCTTGTCACTCAGTCCAGCGCCGCTATCCCGATAGTCCCGCTGTATATCTCGATCCTCTATAAGGTAATGAAGGAGCACAATGTCCACGAGGGCTGCATCGAGCAGATGTACCGTCTCCTCAACGAAAAGCTCTACAATGACAGCGGCGAGGTCGTTGCCGACGATCAGGGACGTATTCGTCTTGATGATCTTGAAATGCAGCCTGAGATACAGTCTGAGGTAGACAAGCTCTGGAGCACCATCACCACGGAAAACCTCGACACCCACGCTGACCTCGACGGCTATTTCAGCGACTTCTACAAGCTCTTTGGTTTTGGTATTGAAGGCGTAGATTATGAAGCCGACACTGACCCCAACAGAGAAATTCTTTTATAATCAATAAAACAATAATAGCCCTGAGTCATCTCAAAGCCGAAGCCCGGAAATGACTCAGGGTATTTTTTTGCAGTCAGTTTTGTTACTACGCCTTCACGGTTCTTAGTTTATTATCATCTTGTACACAGAGCGGAACGGAGTGGAGCGTGCAGCGCGAACAGGGGAGCGGCAGCTTGCCGCCTGCGAGGGTGCAGTTTCGGCTTGTACACAGAGCGGAACGGAGTGGAGCGAACCCCGCGCCCGGCAAGCTGCCGGTGCCGATTTCGCGTTGATAGTCATCGTGACATTATAATTCTGTTTCCGCGGGAAGAAAGTTACATAGTTTTGATTCGTACACAGAGCGGAACGGAGTGGAGCGAACCCCGCGCCCGGCGAGCCGCCGGTGCCGATTTCGCGTTGATAGTCATCGTGACATTATAATTCTGTTTCCGCGGGAAGAAAGTTATATAGTTTTGATTCGTACACAGAGCGGAACGGAGTGGAGCGAACCCCGCACCCGGCAAGCTGCCGGTCCTGAGTTATTGTGATTTTATTAAAAAGCGGTGAAAGAATTATCAAATTATTTTCAAAAACCAGGTATAAGGGTCTTGACAATCGGATAAGATAATGGTAAATTATTAATAGATTAGCACTCGCCACTCAAGAGTGCTAACAAAGAGGTGGCTGATATGGAACCGACTGAAAGAAAAATGAAAATTCTTGAAGCGGTTGTTGAGGCATATATAAGGACGGGCGATCCTATCGGCTCAAAGGCCGTGTGCGATGTGCTTGATTTTAATGTTTCGTCAGCAACCGTCAGAAACGATATGGCTGAGCTGTCAGGTCTGGGACTGCTTGAACAGCCTCACACCTCATCGGGCAGAGTGCCTACGGAGCTTGGCTATCGTGTATATATCGACGATCTTATGAGGCCCCAGCCCCTTGGAAAAAGGGAACTGACCGCTATCAAGGATAGGCTCAGCACAAGCGCCGATACCCCGGAAAGACTGCTGGAAACAGCGGCGGACATCCTGTCGAGGATAACCGGCTGTGCGGCTGTGGCTACTTCCCCGCCGGGAGAAAACGCCCTTATCCGACATATAAGATTCGTGCACACGGGCAACTACACCGCTATGGCAGTGCTGATAACCTCACTTGGTTCAGTCAAACCAAAGCTTTTCCGGTGTGAGTATACCATTACTCCTTCCCTGCTTGAGATGTTTGACAAGGCTATAAACGAACGTCTCACCGGTATGCCCGTGACTGCCGTTACACCTGCTTTCATACAGTCAACAGCGATCTCCTTTGGGGATATGTCAATGATAATGCCCAGCGTGCTCCTTGCCGTAAGCGAGGCCGCTAAGGAGGCGTCCGCCGACGGAACAGCCATCAGGGGACAGGAAAACCTGTTTTCTATGCCGGAGCTGGATCCCGCAGACGGAAAGAAGGTCATGGGGCTGCTGAGAAAGCCAAGGGAGCTGAACAAGCTGATCTCTGCAGCAGAAGCACATTCGGGCGTGCTCATCGGCAGCGAACTGAGTCACCCGGCACTGAAAAACCTGAGCATAATCGCAGCAAATTATACCGCCGCACCCCAGTGCACAGGTTTGCTTGCTCTGATAGGTCCGTTGAGAATGGATTATCCCAGGATCGTCTCAACACTGATAAGCGTTGCAGACATCGTGGGCGGGTCCCTTGCGGAGCTGCTGGATATATGATGACTGTCAGAACAGCCCCTTCATCAGCAAGGGCTGTAGGACATATAAAATGACAAAACACAGTGAAAGGAGAGATCACGATGGGTAAGAAAAAGAAAAATGTCAGTAAAGCTGACAACGAAACAGAAGCAACATCCGTGGTCGAAGAAGCCGAAGAAGATATCATTTCTGAGGAGGTGCCTGCAGCAGAGCTTGCTGATATGGTACCGGCAGAGGACTTTGAGGCTCTGAAAAAAGAGTATGATTCCCAGAAGGATCAGTTCCTGAGAATGGCTGCAGAATATGATAATTTCCGCAAGCGCACCGAGAAGGAAAAGCTCTCTACTTATGACAACGCAACGGCAGCGGCAGTCGAAGCCTTCCTGCCGGTGGTGGACAACTTTGCACTGGCTCTTGACGCAGGACAGAATATGCCCGATGAATTCAGAAAGGGTCTGGAGCTTATCCAGAAAAAGCTTGACTCCGCCCTTGAAAAGCTCAGAGTCAAGTCCTTTGGAGAGCGAGGGGAGAAGTTTGACCCTGATTACCACAACGCTATATCCAGGGTGGACGATCCTGAAATCGAAGAGGATCATATCGCCACAGTATATCAGAAGGGCTTTATGATCGGCGAACGCATCATACGTCATGCAATGGTGCAGATTTCAAACGGTCAGTAAGACCGTAATAACGTGCAAAACAGGCTATCCTGCCTGATCCATTCAATGTATAGATAAAATTATTATCGGAGGTAATTTTTATGGCAAAGACAATCGGTATTGACCTTGGTACAACAAACTCATGTGTAGCAGTTATCGAAGGCGGCGAGCCTGTTGTTATCGCAAACGCTGAAGGCTCAAGAACAACTCCCTCTGTTGTTGCTTTTGCAAAGAACGGCGAGAGACTCGTAGGTCAGGTGGCAAAGCGTCAGGCAGTTTCTAACCCCGACCACACCATCGCATCCATCAAGAGACAGATGGGTACATCTTATAAAGTAAAGATCAACTCCAAGGAGTATACTCCCCAGGAGATCTCCGCAATGATCCTCACAAAGCTCAAGAAGGACGCAGAGGCTTATCTCGGTGAGCCTGTAACCCAGGCAGTTATCACCGTTCCTGCTTACTTCACCGACTCACAGCGTCAGGCAACAAAGGACGCAGGCCGTATCGCAGGTCTCGATGTAAAGCGTATCATCAACGAGCCTACAGCAGCTGCTCTTTCCTATGGCGTTGACAAGGAAAACGACCAGAAGGTTATGGTTTATGACCTGGGCGGCGGTACCTTCGACGTTTCCATCATCGAGATGGGCGACGGCGTTCAGGAGGTTCTTGCTACAGCAGGTAACAACCGTCTCGGCGGCGATGACTTTGACCAGAAGATCATGGACTGGCTGGTAGAGAGCTTTAAGGCTGACAACGGCATTGACCTCAGAGGCGACAAGACAGCTATGCAGCGTCTCAAGGACGAGGCTGAAAAGGCAAAGATCGAGCTTTCAGGCATTACTACAGCTCAGATCAACATTCCCTTTATCACCGCAGACGCTACAGGTCCTAAGCACCTTGACTACACTCTCACAAGAGCTAAGTTTAACGAGCTGACTGCTGACCTGGTCGAAAAGACAATGGGTCCTGTTCGTCAGGCACTGGCAGATTCCGGTCTCAAGATCAGCGAGATCGACAAGGTGCTCATGGTCGGCGGTTCTTCAAGAATCCCCGCTGTTCAGGAGGCTGTAAAGAGCCTTATCGGCAAGGAACCCTTCAAGGGCATCAACCCCGATGAGTGCGTTGCTATCGGCGCTGCTATTCAGGCAGGCGTTCTCGGCGGCGACGTGCAGGGTCTCCTCCTCCTCGACGTAACTCCCCTTTCACTGGGCGTTGAGACACAGGGCGGAATCATGACAAAGATCATCGAGAGAAACACCACCATCCCCACCAAGAAGAGCCAGATCTTCTCTACCGCAGCCGATAACCAGACTCAGGTTGAGGTCAACGTGCTCCAGGGTGAGCGTGAGTTTGCAAGAGACAACAAGCAGCTGGGTCTCTTTAAGCTGGACGGCATCGCTCCTGCAATGAGAGGCGTTCCCCAGATCGAGGTAACCTTCGATATCGACGCTAACGGCATCGTTAACGTATCCGCTAAGGATCTCGGCACCGGCAGAGAGCAGCACATCACAATCACCTCCAACACCAACATGAGCAAGGACGACATCGATAAGGCTATCCACGATGCAGAGGCTTATGCAGCTGAGGACAAGAAGCGCAGAGAAGAAGTAGATAAGAAGAACGAGGCTGAGAACCTTGTTTATGCCGTTGAGAAGCTCATCAATGAGAACGGCGAGCATATCTCTGACTCTGACAAGGAGAACCTCCGCAGCAAGATCGCAAACGTAAAATCAGCTCTCTCCAGAAACAACATGGAGGATATCCAGATCGCCAAGGACGAGCTCCAGAAGGATATGTATGCGGTTTCCGAGAAGCTCTATCAGGACGCTGCTGCACAGGGAGCAGCCCAGAACCAGGCTCCTGAGGGCGACAACGGTGTTTACAACGCAGATTATACAGACGTTGACGACAATAACAACTGATATTTGAAGCTCAGCTAAGATTGAAGTCTAACCGACGCTTCCGGGGAAAGTTCAGACAGAGCTTTCCCCCTTTGTGTTCGGATAATTAAAACATCTCTGACCGATCACTTTATACTTGAAAAACCGGCAGTTTTGTATTATTATATATTTGTATAGCTATTTAATCGTGTTTGGATCTGTTGTATCCTTACGCAGTTATATTTTTACAGTTGACTCTTCGGGTCGCTCCCGAAGACGATTTGGGGTGATTTGACTTGGCAGATAACAAGAGAGATTATTACGAGGTCATCGGCGTGCAGCGTGGTGCCTCCGACGACGAAATAAAAAAAGCATACCGAGCACAGGCAAAAAAATATCATCCTGATCTTAACCCCGGAAATAAGGAAGCCGAAGCTAAATTTAAGGAGGTTAATGAGGCCTACGAGGTTCTCTCCGACAAGGACAAACGTGCCCGCTATGACCGCTTTGGTTTTGCCGGTGTTGATCCAAACTTCAATGCAGGCTACGGCGGACCAGGTGGAAATCCCTTCGGCGCCGATATTGATCTTGGCGATATCTTTAATAGCTTTTTCGGCGGCTTCGGCGGCGGCAAGACCGGCAGGAACCAGAATGCTCCCCGCCGCGGATCAGATGTTGAGGCTTCGGTCACCATCAGCTTTGAAGAGGCTGCTATGGGCTGCAAAAAAGACGTCACCTATCAGAATGTTGACACCTGTAAGGACTGCAGCGGCACCGGTGCGGCAAAGGGTACTCAGCTTAAATCCTGCCCCAACTGTAACGGCACAGGACAGGTCATGGTTCAGAAGCGTACTCCCTTTGGCATGGTACATACGTCACAGACCTGTGACAAGTGCCGTGGTAAGGGAAAGATTATAGAAAAGCCCTGCCCCACCTGTTCGGGAGCAGGACGCATTCGTACCTCAAAGACGGTCTCCGTGACTATTCCTGCGGGTATCAACCAGGATCAGGTGCTTAACATCAGCGGTCACGGTCACAGCGGCTACAACGGCGGTGCTGCCGGCGACCTTAACATCTATGTGAATGTCAAGAAGCACGACATCTTTGAGAGAAAGGGCGACGACGTGTGGTGTGAGTTTCCGATCACCTTCTCACAGGCTGCTCTTGGCCATGAGATAGAGGTGCCCACCCTTGACGGAAAGGTACGCTATAAAGTGCACCCCGGCACCCAGCCCGGAGATATCTTTAAGCTCAAGGACAAGGGCATACAGCACCTCAACATGAAGGGCCGCGGAGATCAGTATGTCCGCATTACCATCGAAGTGCCCAGATCCCTTTCTACCAAGCAGAAGGAGATCCTGAAGCAGTTTGACCAGGCCAGCAGCTCCTCAAACTATCCCAAGGGGACAAGCTTCTTTGACCGCATCAAAAAGCGTGAAAAGAACCAATAATCGGATTATTCAGGTACGGTAAACGAAAAGGTTTGCCGTACCTTTTTCTTTGCACCTTCAAATAACGTTGGATGGCTTGTTTTGGACTAAAAGCAGCATCCTGTTTTCAAGGTTTAAGAACGATCTTCCAAAAGCACAGCACTAAATAATTAGCTGTTGTATTTTTTTACCCAATATGATATAATAGTAACCAGATATCCAGAAGGGCGGAGGGAACAGGTATGTCGGATTCAATACTCACAAAAACAATAATAGCCGACACCTTCAGGGGTATTATGGCAAAGAAAAGCTTTGAGAAGATAACCATTTCCGATATTACCGATCAATGCGGCCTTAACCGGCAGTCGTTCTACTATCATTTCAAGGACAAGTATGAGCTGCTCAACTGGATACTTTTTCACGAGATCATTATGCCCTTTTCAGACGGACTGAATAGTAATAACTGGAACGAAAAGCTCCTGGATATTCTTTTTTTAATCAAGGAAAACTCTCGCTTCTACTCCAATGCTTTCAACACCACCCACGGGTATGAATTCAGGCACTTTTTGTTGTCGAGCGTCACAAACATCTTTAACTGCGTTATCGATCAGATTACAGACGGGGTGAATGTCACTCCTGAGGACAAGACTTTTATTGCAGAATTCCTCTCCTACGGCGTGTCCGGCTCTGTCTCAAATTGGGTGCGGACAGGCATGAAGCAGGATCCGAAGTATATCGTTTTGCACCTGAGGGATATTGTAAACGGATTAAAAAGCTATTTTAAAACAAATTATCTAACAAAACAAAAATCGGAGCCGAAATAACCTCGGCTCCGAAATTTTTTTCTGTTTTTGTGGGACTAAGCCAGGCTCACTTGAGTACGAATACACTGTGAGCAGGCATCTTCAGCTTCTGTCCGGAAAGGGTGATAGCGTCGTCGTAGTCATCCGGGTCGAAGCCGGGATCCTTGGAATCATGGCAAAGCACATATCCGCGGACCTCGTTTACCTTAAAAGTATCCTCAGGTATGGTGATCTCGGCAGAGGTCTCACCAAGGTTATAGAGCACCAGAACGCTTGAATCCTTATAGGTCGAAACAAAGCCTGCTGCTGCCTCCTTATCAAAGGTAACAGGAGTAAATTTACCTCTTGCAATCTCAGGATTCTGATTTCTGAGAGCGATTATCCTCTTGTAGTAGCTCAGAAGTGATGCGTCATCCTTCTGGGCAGTTTCAACAGAGACAGTTGGCTCGTCTCCCTTGTTTGCTCCGGGAACCTTCTTAACATATCCGGTCTCATCAGTCAAAGACCAGACCATTCCTCTCCTGCGGTTGGGGTCGCTGTCTGTGCCGTCCATCTCGATCTCCTCACCGTAATAGATGAAGGGGCAGCCCGGTGAAAGAAGGTACATTGCCGCAGCAAGACGCTTCTTTGTGTTGGTAAGAAGGAAGGCGGCGGAGCGGTTTGTATCGTGGTTAGAAAGGAACTTTGCGTCTATGGCAGCGGAATTGTTTGCCGTAATCTGGGAATCCCAGTTAGCAAGATACTTTACATAGCCTGCAGCGTCCTGAGTATTGATATAATTGTTGACCTTGCCCTGGGCACCCTGAGTGCCGAAATTGAACATACTGTCAAGGCCTGACTTATAGTAATCGGCAATGGTAGTCGGACTGTCAGCCCAGCACTCGCCCACCATGTAAACGTCGCTCTTGACGGTCTTTGCATAATCATAGAGCCACTTGAGATCCTCAATGGAACCATTGTGGTCATGGGCGCCCTTCTTGCCGTCAACGCTTTCAAACCACATGACTGCATCCAGTCTGAAGCCGTCAACACCAAAATCGATCCAGTATTTGACGATATCCTCCAGCTCCTTCCTGAGAGCAGGATTCTTCAGGTTAAGGTCGGGCATCTCAGCTACGAAATCACATTCATAATACCAGTCGCCAACAAGTGCCTTTGACCAGCCATCAATAGCGTTGTTCTCCTGGAAATGGTAATACTGAGCATAGCCGTCGGTCTTACCCTCCTTCAGCTCCTCCTTGGCCTTTTTGAACCACTCGTGCTGATTTGAGGAATGATTGATAACAAGGTCGATAATGATGTTGATTCCTCTCTTGTGGGCCTCGTCAATGAGCTTTTTGAGGTCGTCATTGGTTCCGAAGGCCTCGTCAACGGTATAATAATCAATAACATCATACTTGTGATATGAGGGTGACTTCATTACCGGGGTCAGCCAGATGCCGTCAATGCCAAGATCGTCCGTAGTCTTGGGATCTCCGTCATTGAGGTAATCAAGCTTTGAGGTGATACCGTTAATATCACCTACTCCGTCGCCGTCAGAATCACAGAAGGAATAGGGGAAAATCTCATAAAAGGTCCTATACTTATCATCGGAGTTCTTATATTCTACAGTCCTGAAACCGCCGTCCTCAGGAATATTAGAGGCTGCCTTGCTGCTCTGGGAGGTTGTGCTGGCAGTGCTCTGTTTGCCGGAGGAGCTGTCATCCTTGCCGCCGCAGCCTGCAAGCACAGCCGAGGAAAGAATACACCCCGCCAAAAGTATCGCACTAAACTTTAGCTTTGACATATTATTTCTCCTTTTATCTGAGTAAGAATAAAGCAGGGAGCGAATGCATCCCTGCTTTGATTTTAAAGGATCAACCCTTTACAGCACCGCCTGTAACACCGGCAACATAGAATCTCTGCATGATTACGAAGAGTATCGTGATCGGTACAGCTATAAGCACAGCGCCTGCACAGAATGTTGTAAAGTATCTGTTGATGTGGTTGTTGTCGAGCATCTTGTAAAGTCCGAGAGCAACTGTAAAGTTCTGCTCATTCGTCTTCATGAAGTAGCTGACGAAGATGTAGTCTGCCCATGGACCAAGGAATGTGGTCAGAGCGGTATAAACTACGATAGGCTTGGAAAGAGGAAGAATGATTACCCAGAATATCCTGTTCTTGGTAGCACCGTCGATCTGAGCAGCCTCGTCAAGAGATCTCGGAATAGTATCGAAGAAGCCCTTAGCGACCTGATAGCCAAGACCTGCACCTGCAGAATAAACGATGATAAGACCGATAAGCTGTCCTTCCATGTGGAGGAGCTCCATGATAGCGTATGTAGCAGCCATGGACATGAAGCCGGGGAACATTCCGAGGATAAGGCCCATGTTGAGGAGCTTTCTACGGCTCTTAAAACGGAGACGTGAGAGCGCATAGCTGACCATGAGGATGAACAGTGTGGAGATCACGCATGAGAAAACTGCAACCATAAAGGTGTTGAGGATCCATGTGCCATAAGGAACATCGGGATCTGTAAACAAAGTCTTGTAATGATCAAGGGTAAATCCCTCAGGGAACAGGTGAGTAGATACACGGTCAACCGTGTTGAATGACTGCAATACCAGCCACAGGATCGGGAAGAGCCAGATAACCACCATTACGGAAAGAATTACATACACGAGTGCATTGGTAGCCTTTCTCTTGGCAGCGTATCCTGCTTTCATATCTGTAGAAGCACTTTTACTCATGAGAATTCCTCCTCATTCTTTGATGCCTTGGACATATTAAATGTGATCAAGGAGCCGACTGCGCAGATGATAAAGATAAGAATACCGATAACAGCAGCGAGTCGGAAGTCGCTCTGGTCCTTAGTCAATTTATACAGCCATGTAACGAGAAGGTCAGTCTTACCGGCCTTATTCGCATATCTGGTCGGATCTTCAGGTCCGCCGTTGGTAAGGAAGAAGATAACGTTGAAGTTATTGATGTTGCCAACGAAGGTCTGAATGAGGTAAGGAGTAAGAACGAAGAAGATGTACGGGAATGTGATCTTTGTAAACTGCTGAACAGCATTTGCACCGTCGATACGAGCACTCTCATAGAGATCCTCAGGAATATTCATAAGGAGACCGGATGAGATAAGCATTGTGTACGGGATACCAATCCAGATGTTTACGATAATAACCGTAACATTTGCCCAATCCGTCAGGAACGGGAAGCTTGTACCGAACGCCTGGTTAAGAGCACCTGACTTATCGTCGAGGAGAAGTCTCATAACGAGGAGTGTTACGAACTGAGGAACAGCAGCCGTGATAACGAAGCTTGTTCTCCAGAAGCCCTTGAACTTGATGCCCTTCTTATTGATCATAAGAGCAACGATAATACCAAGGATGAAGTTTGAGAAGGTTGCAAAGAATGCCCATACCAGTGTCCACATGAGGATGAGGCCGAAGGTCTGTGACTTCTTTGCGTCTGAATAGAACACTTCTGCGAAGTTGCTGAAGCCGACCCACTGATACAGCTTCTGAGGTGCCTGATGGTCAACGTCATAGTTTGTGAATGCCATGAAGATCGTAAAGATAATCGGCAGCACGGTGAACATCATGAGGAGCAGGATCGGGAAAGTAAGAAGAGTGATGTGGAATCTGTCATCCAGGAAGGTCTTCATTTCCTGTCCGAAGCTCAGAGGCTTTTTGCCCTCTGCACGGAGGAGCTGTGTGTTATAGGCGGTCTTTGTGTTTGCAATATAGATTGCAAGGAATGCGACTGTAATAAGAACTGTGAGAATGAAGAACAGAAGGATCTGGTTAGAGTCGTCCATGGTGTCTCTGTTGATAACCTCTGTACCAAACATTCCCTCATCCTTCATCATAACCTCTCTACCGACAGCGCCGGTACCATACTTATAGTATCCGGTCTCTGCGTCTACGTCGGAGTCAAGGAGAACGAGCTTAGCGGTATAAATTCTTGAAATGTAGTGCGCACCAAAGGTACACATAAACGCTATGTAAGCAATCTCTGTGGCCAGGAAGATAAATCCCTTTATAACCTGACCATGCATAATGCTGCCGGCGCCCATGATTATGTATGAGAGCTTTGTTCCTGCATCACCCTTTGCAAATCTTGAACCGTAGTTCTTGAAGAAATTGCCGATGCCGAGGAAAAACTTCTTGATGAAGTATCCTATAGCCTTAAAGAACTTTACTATAGCCTTCGGGATACCTGTAAAGAAAGATTTAACCTTGTAGACAAAGCGCTGCCCTTTGGTCATCTGGACATAGTCAAGATAATCCATTCATATACAACTCCTTTTTATCTACTTGTTTCTTTCGGAAAACACAAACGGCCGGATGCTCTCCGACCGTTTGATATCAACCGGTCACTAAGATCTTTTGAGAAGTAATGTCAGAAAGATCAGGCTGACTTACAGTTAGCCTCTACGCCCTTAAGCTTAGCCATGAGGTCGTCGTCACTGATCTTGCCCTTTGCTGTTACGAGGTCGCCGCCGATTGAGCCAGCACCTGAGCCCCAATATACAGCACCAACTGATGTACCCTGAGCGTGTGAGAAGGGTCTCTGATCGTCGATAGCCTTGAATGCGGGATCGCTCTTTACCTTATCGTTAGCAGCTGCTTCCTTATTTGTGGGGATAAGGCCTCTTTTCTCATATCTCTTGAGCTGTGAATCCTTGCTGGTGAGGAAGAATGCAAGTGTCTGTGCTGTGAAGGGATATGCTGAATATACGTTTACACCAACCAGCTTGTAGCCGCCGAAGGAATCAAGCTGCTTCTGCTCGCCATCCATAAGAACGGTCGGGAGCTTGCAAGCGCCTGTGTTCTCCTCGCCGATTTCCTTCTTGATAGCAGGACCTTCCCATGTACCGATAACTGCTGCAGCGAGCTTGCCCTCAGCAAAGCCCTGTGCTACGAAAGCGTTATCACCGATCTGTCCAGGTGAACCGAGGAAGCCGTTATCCTGGCTCTCACAGATGTGAGCCATTGCCTTTGCAGCGCTGAGGCCCTCAGGTGTGCCCAGAGTAGCGGTCTGAACCTTGTTCTCATACTTGATTGTGCAGCCTGCTGTGAAGAAGAAGCCTGTGCTGTACCAAGCGTTGCCCATGTTGAAGTATACGTTCTTGCCGGCAGCCTTAGCCTTCTCGATCATGGTATCCATGCTTGCAAGGTCTGCTTCGTCAAATATTCTCTTGTCATAGTACATGAAGTAGCCGTTATCAGATGTCTTGGGGAATGCATAGAGCTTGTCGCCCAGAGAGCTTACTGTGATAGCCTCTTCACTGCTGTTGCCCTTTACGCTGGGCTCATAATACTTAGCAACTGATGCGATAGCACCGTTCTGCTGGAGAGATGTAAGCTGATCGTCAGCAAAGCTGAATACGTCGCCGCCCTTCTTAGCGTTTTCGATGATAGCTCCGCCTGCTTCATCCTCGCCCTTTGTGGTGGTCTTGATCTTGATTGTTACGCCGTCGCCCTCGAACTTCTCCTTAAACTCTTTAACCAGAGTCTTTTCAAATGCGAGGTCATCGCCTGCGCACCAGAGAACCAGCTCGATAGTGCCGTTCTTAGCCTCTTCCTTTATCTTGCCCTTGATAAAGCTTACTGTCTCGGCATCGTTGAGATCAACAGTCTTAGCTTCCTCTGTAGAGGTTGTGCTTGTCTTAGAGGTTGTGGGTGTCTTGGGTGAGCCAGGCTCATTGTCAGAACCGCCGCAGCCTGCAAGAGCTGTAACAGCCATCATTGCAGTGAGAACAAGTGCAACGACCTTTTTGGATTTACTTGCCATAATAATGACCCTCTTTCTTATAATTTTTTTTGCACGCTGACGTGCCCTTGGCGTAAACAGACACGGACTTTCGTTTTTTTGGCAACACAAAAGCCCGGCATACTCCGCCGCTGTTATAATAATATCACAGCATTCGGCTGATTTCAACAGCGCACTGTCATTTTTATCAGTATTCATAAAAGAGCATCCATTATTTTATTATATCTCACAACACATTATTGCTGTTTTGATTAGCTTGTATAATTTCTGCGTATTTTTCTGTTAATATTTCACATTTTATCTTTGTGCGCATTAACGATTACAGCTTTGTAACTTTATTTATTTTATCCCCAGAGGTTCAGATAATATGTAATATTTTTTCCTGAAAAGAACAAATAATCATAATTAATTAAAATAATCGGTCAAAATACACAAACAATTTCCGATGAAATAATTCAAGCTAATGTATAAGATTTCACAACATATTTTGTGCAATAATTGTAAAAATAATTGAATTTTTTTAAGGAACCGCCGTCACCCGGCGGCCCCCTAAATTCCCTGAAACAGCGTTATCATCACCGTCACAGGGCAAGCCTTATCACTGCCGTGATAATAAGCACAAGTCCCGCCCCCACAGCAAACAGATCAGGATCAAGCCTGCCACTGCGCCGTATCCAGCCCGAAAGCTGCTCTCCCACCCTGAGGAAAAGCATCTGAAAGACTCCGCACAATACCGGCAGCAGCAGTCCCGCACCCGTACTGATCCCCGCACCGAGGCCTGCCGCAAAGGAATCCGCAGAGAGACCTGCACCGATCATCACAGCCTCTTTGCAGTCGATGGTTTTTGATCCGTCAGTGTCACAAGCCACTTCACGCTCAATCATCCCGACTCCTCCTGCCATCTTGCCGTGACCGTCCTTGCCGTGGAGCTTTCTTTTTTGCGCACGACCCTTGACGAAGCGTTTTATTCCTCCCAGAGACATATAGATCCCAAGGCTTACCATCAGAGCCGCCCCCACAGCCTTTCCTGCCACCGGCGGCACGACTCCCCTGAGCAGCTCACCTGCCACCACCGCAGCAGAGGTCACGCCTGAGGATACCAAAAGGATGATGAGCCTTGAAAGCCTACTTATCCTTACGCCGCCCACACCACAGGTCAGACCGATATTCAGTGCATCAGTGCTGAGTGCGGCTGAGAGCAGTATTATTCCGATAAAGTCCATTTTCTCAACTCCCGTATATAATATGACAAAATGCGCAAACGGGTGAGATATCCCGTTTCATCACCTGTCATAAAGGCCGGGAGCGGACTATATATATTATAAGACATCGGGAGTGTCCTGTACAAGGGGACTTTCCCGCAGGAACGGAAGCGACTACATCAAAGGAGAGTGAACAACCTTGGAATGGCACAGCATAACATCAGGAGAGTGTGCAAAAAAGCTCGGCACCGACACAAGAGCAGGACTCACAAGCAGGGAAGCCTCAGAAAGGCTCATAAAATACGGAAGGAACCGTCTTGACCAGAAGAAAAAGCACGGGACAGTTTATAAGTTTTTTTCGCAGTTTTCGGATTTTATGGTACTGATACTCCTTGCCGCCGCAGGAGTTTCCTTTGTCACAGCGATAATGAGCGGCGGCGAGCTGACAGACCCCATAATGATACTGCTTATCGTGGTGGTCAACGCCATAGTGGGCACTGTTCAGGAGTGCCGTGCCGAAAGTGCCATCGAATCCCTCAAAAAGCTGTCCTCCCCCATCGCTCAGGTAATGAGAAACGGCAAAGCCACGACAATCCCCTCCTCTGAGGTAGTGCCGGGAGACATCATACTTTTCTCCGCAGGAGACATGATACCCGCTGACGGACGTATTCTCAGCAGCACAGCCCTCAGCATAGAGGAATCCTCCCTCACAGGCGAATCCCTGCCCTCAGAAAAGCACCACGACGCAGTGCTGGGAGAAACCGTCCCTCTCGGCGACAGAACAAATATGGTCTACTCCTCAACCATTGTCTCCACAGGCCACGGAACCGCCATAGTTACCGAAACAGGCATGAACACCCGTGTCGGACGCATTGCCGAAATGATAGACAGTGAGGAAAGCCCTCAGACCCCGCTGCAGAAGGGACTTGCAAGGACAGGAAGGATACTTGGCATAGCAGCCCTGGGAATATGCGCTCTGATATTCGTCCTCGGCATGACCCAGAAGGTCCCGCCCCTTGAGATGTTCATGATTTCCATCAGCCTTGCGGTGGCGGCTATTCCCGAAGGACTGCCGGCTGTGGTGACGATAGTGCTGGCTCTCGGAGTAAGAAAGATGGCGCTCCATCGTGCGATAGTCCGGCACCTGCCTGCGGTGGAGACTCTCGGCTGCACAAATGTGATATGTTCGGACAAAACCGGCACCCTGACCCAGAACAAAATGACCGTGAGTGGGATCTTCGACCCGTCAGGTGCAGTGAGCGCACATTCCCCGGAGGGAGAAAGAATACTCTCCATGGCGGCTCTCTGCTGCAGCGGCAGCATAACCGGCAGCAAAGGCAGCTTTACCGCCGCCGGCACACCAACGGAAAAAGCCATACTCATTGCTGCGGCAGAATCCGGACAGCTCAAAGGCGACCTCGACAGACGCTTCAGACAGGTGGACGAGCTTCCCTTTGACTCACTGTGCAAGAGAATGGTGACCATACACGCACTTCCCACAGGGGGCTACCGCGTCATAGCTAAGGGTGCGCCGGACATCCTGCTCTCACTCTGCACAAAAATCCAGCTCTCTTCTGGCTGTGCAGCCCTTACTCCCCCGGACAGAAAAAGGATAATGTCCTTAAACGACAAAATGGCGTCAAATGCTATGCGCATGATAGCCGTAGCCTTCAGGGACTGCAGCTATATCCCCAAAAACCGTGAGGAAGCGGAAAACGGTCTTGTTTTTTGCGGACTGATCGGCATGACCGACCCGCCGAGACCTCAGGCAAAGGCAGCCGTAGCAGCCTGCAAAAAAGCCGGGATCCGTCCCGTAATGATAACCGGCGACCATGTTATGACAGCCTGCGCCATAGGCTCAGAGCTTGGGATATGTCAGAAGGGCAGCGGCGCACTGACCGGAGCAGAAATCGACAGACTTTCACAAAAGGAGCTGGAGGAGCGTGTCCGGTCATACTCGGTTTTTGCAAGGGTATCTCCTGAGCACAAGGTCAGGATAGTCAAGGCTTTTCAGGCAGGGGGAGCCGTCGTGGCTATGACCGGAGACGGTGTAAACGATGCTCCTGCGCTGCGCTGCTCAGACATCGGCTGTGCCATGGGCATATCCGGCACCGACGCCGCAAAGGGAGCCGCCGACATGGTGCTCACGGACGATAATTTTGCCACGATAGTCGAGGCCGTTGAACAGGGACGAGGCATCTTTGCTAATATCCGGAGGGTCATACATTTCCTCCTGGCCTGCAATATCGGCGAGATACTGACAGTACTGTGTGCCTTTCTGATGAAGCTGCCGACTCCGCTCCTTGCCCTGCAGCTGCTGTGGGTCAATCTGGTCACGGATTCCATGCCCGCCCTTGCCCTTGGTGTAGAGCCTGTGGAGGAAGGGATCATGGAAAGGCCACCCGTCAAGGCTCAGAAAGGGATATTCAACCGGCGCATGGTGATAAGCATGCTTGCGGAAGGCTGTCTGATCGGTGCCCTGTCATTTCTTGCCTTCACCATCGGCAGGGTGTTTTTTGACTCAGGCGCCGAGCCCATGGTGGGCAGAACCATGACCTTTGCTGTTCTCAGCCTGAGTCAGCTTGTACACGCCTTTGACCTGAAAAGTGAGCACTCCCTGCTCAGGACAGGGATATCCGGCAACCTGAAGCTTGTAGGCGCCTTCGCACTTGGGGTGATAATGCAGGTGTCGGTGATATCCGTTCCCGCACTTGCCGCAATATTCAGGACAGTACCCCTGAGCTTCACCCAATGGGGCATTGTCATATTGCTTTCTCTTACTCCGATGGTTATGAGCGAAGCCGAAAAGCTTCTCTCCCATCGGGGCAGAGCATAAAAAAATCAGCCGGCTGACCGTGCTTTTCGCACAGCCTGTCGGCTGAAATTATTTCTAAAGCCATCAGGATCATTGATGCCCGTCCACGGTTGCCTGGCTGTCATCGCTTTCCTCCAGGTCATCTTCCTCCTCCTCACGGGGCTTGAATGCAAAGTGTACCACAAGGGCCAGCAGCAGAGCCACGGCTGAGACGATCCTGAGTGTCCATCCATAGCTTCCCGCAAGCATATCCACAGGAACAAGCTCATCTATGAGCCACCATGAACCAAGATATACAAAATAAACAGACAGAACATATATTGCGGCACTCTCTTTTCTGAA
Organism: uncultured Ruminococcus sp.; assembly: GCA_902768825.1. GTDB lineage: Bacteria > Bacillota > Clostridia > Oscillospirales > Acutalibacteraceae > UBA1213. The sequence continues at coordinate 11,756 of CACXMR010000008.1, read as the reverse complement.
ACGCCCCACCAACACGGCGGCAGTCAGAAACCAGAGCACTGAATAGATATATCCCATTCGATCTACTCCTTTAATCCTTTTTCTTTTTAAGCTTGTCCTTGAGCTTATCATTTATCTTATCATTTGAATCGAAAAGAATCCTCAGTATCAAGTATGCACCCAGCACGATAAGGCCTATATAGTGAATTATCATCATAAAATTATTGTCGGGTGAGATCTGTCTGACAATATAATCAACCAGGAGCCATACTCCCTCAAAAAGGCAAATAAGCGCAACAGGTCTATACAACCTGAAGGTCCTCATCTTTGGGGTGTACATCATCGTAGCAACGGCAAGACACACCGCTGCGGATATAACAGCAAGCAGCATTACGAACAGCACTCCTTCCCTGATTCTGCAAAACATTTCACAGTTTCATATCCATTATACTTGTTATTTGTCAAAATTGCAAGTATAAGTAAATAAAACTTAAATTTTTCCTGCCGACACACCCAAAATTAAAAGCGGACACCCGAAGATGCCCGCTATTTGGATATCTGTCTGTCAGCGCATTACAGAATCGGAGCGCCGCATTATCCGCAGCAGCTTACCATGTTGTAGCAATGTCAAGCTGATAGGGGTTGTTGTAGATGAATCCGCCTGTATCGCAGACGATGCCTGCGCCAAGTGATGTAGGCACGATAGATCCTCTGGGTCTGATGCTGAAGTCAGCAGCAACCATGATGTAGTTGCCAAGCATCTTGCAGCCGTCATCTCTTACCCAGTAAGGATACTCGGCAGCGTCGAAGCCCATGTTTCTCATAACATCAACAATGCCGTCCATAGGCAGGTTGTAGTATGTCTCAAGGCCTGAAGGGCCATAGTAGATACCGCTCATGTTTGTGAGGTGTCCATCACCGGGATACTCATACTCGTAGGTGATCTTCTCTTCCTCTTTGGTGCCGTTAAGGATAACTGCATCAACAGGCTCCTTTGTAACCTCGTTGCTGATCTCCTCTGTAGATACCAGCTCGCCGTTTACATACTTTTCCTTGGTAACGATAGTACGCTCGCCCTCAACGCCGTAAACCTCAGTCTCATATGAGCCTTCATAGATCTCGTCGCTGTCCTTGTAGGTTGTCTTATAGTCGATGACCTCAGTAGTTGTTACTTCCTTAAACTCTACGTTCTTGATCTCGATCTTCATGCCTTCCTTGACATTGGTGTTGACATCAACATCGATAATGTCATTCTCGCCAAGCTTGATGTCAAGGAACTCAAGTGCGCTCTTGACTGTGCCTGCGGGAACAAACTTTTTGATCTCCTCGCCTCTTACATCAACAGTGATCTCAAAGCGTGCAAGCTTTACCTCTGTCTCTGCGCCGTTTGACTCAAGTGCCTGAGCCAGTGAGAAGGAATCATTCTCACTGAGAGTCATACCTGCTGAGAGGAGTGAATCTGCAACTGAGTTCTCATCAACTGCTGCCTTTGCGGGGTCGGATGACTCTACGTCAAAAGCTCTTATGACAGAGATGTTTACGTTATTATTATCTTCTGTGCGTACCAGCTTGTCGTTTTCGCCAAGCTCCACGCCTGTTCTTGAGAGGATTGCCTGTGTATCGGGATTGATCGTGTCGATCGTCACTTTCTCATTTCCGTCTGTAACGGTTACCTTTTTTGTTAATGAGCCGACAGATACGGCCGCAGTCAGACAAACAGCTCCCATGAGAACTACTGCCAATGCCTTCTTAAAGCCTGCGCTGTGGTTGTTCTTCTGTTCTTTCATTATCATTATCTCCTTCGACTGACCCGCTGTAAATTGTTTGTAACCTTTTCGGTTTTGCGGGTGGTTTTTAGTTGATGGTGCTATTATAAATCATTTCTTCGTGATTGTCAAAAAAAATATCCCGCAGTTTTTGTATATATTTAACAACGATATACCATTATCTGGTATCTATGGTGCAATTTGATTGCACATTTGGCGTTATTATATTTCTCTATCAGAATTATTAGGCGTTTTTTATGTGCAATTCGTAAAAACTTTTATTACAAACTTGTTACAAATAGATTATCTCCTGTTTTTAGCACAATATCATTCACATAATTAGTCATAGCCACTCCAAAACACTGATGATAAGCGGTTTTTCTGGCATTTGCATTTTTTGTCATTTATATTTGTTCCGTCCTGAAGAAAAGCGGTTTTTGATGAACCGTTTTCACAAATACACGTCTTCAGCATCGTTTTTCATTCACAAATATTTCGCAAAATCTGCTTTTTATCGTACTTTTGCGACCAAAAAAATGCCTTATATGGCAAATAGCCTATAAAAGTTCCACAATACTATAAATTACCTGTTACTATTAATAGTGCAGGTTACAATCTTGAAACCTTTAGTAATAAATTTGTTTCATTTAGACCTATTTGGAGCATTTTTCTATCTATTTGCGTTGGCAGCCAGCGTGACGCAGGACCCCTGTTCGAGCTGTCAGAATGTCTGGCTTCAAAGTTGGCTGCTCGCCTTTTGAAGTTCTGCCCAAATGCAACAAATAAAAAGTTTTGCTCATGCTTTTTCAAAAGCTTGCGGATTCCAAAGGGGGCGGGTGTCCACCGGACACCCGCCCCCCGAAAATGTTGTTTCAACTTTGGTCAGTTCTAAAGTTATTTTGCTTTTGTCTCGATCTCATTCAGCGCCATTGCGATAAACTCTTCTACCGGCATGGAACCCATATCTGCCTGCTTTCTTGATCGTACCGAAACAGTGCCGTTTTCAACCTCTTTGTTTCCGATCACAAGCATATACGGCACCTTCTCCAACTGCGCCTCTCTGATCTTGTAGCCGATCTTCTCACTTCTCAGATCTGTGGTCACTCTTATGCCCGCAGCAGTAAGCTTCTGCTCTATCTCCTTGGCCTGGTCTGCCAGATTTTCACTTATGGGCAGCACCCTTACCTGCTCAGGGCTTAACCACATGGGCAATGCTCCGGCAAAGTGCTCCAGCATATAAGCCAGCGTTCTTTCAAAGCAGCCCAGTGACGTTCTGTGAATGATGTAGGGCAGCTTCTTCTGTCCGTCTTTGTCAATGTAATACATACCAAACTTCTCAGAAAGGAGCATGTCTATCTGTATCGTGACAATGGTATCCTCCTTGCCGAATACGTTCTTGTACTGTATATCAAGCTTCGGGCCGTAGAATGCAGCCTCGTCAATGCCTACCTCATACTTCAGACCTATATTGTCAAGTATCTTCTTCATTACAGACTGAGCTTCCTCCCACTGCTCCGCTGTGCCCTCATACTTATTGTTGGGGTTGGCAGGATCCCACTGTGAGAAACGGAAGGAACAGTCCTCCAACAGTCCTACCGTGTCAAGGAAATACTTGGCAAGCTCCAGACAGCCCTGGAACTCCTGCTCCAGCTGATCCGGGCGAAGGATGTAATGTCCCTCGGAAATAGTAAACTGTCTTACACGGATAAGGCCGTGCATCTCGCCGGAAGCCTCGTTTCTGAAAAGAGTAGAAGTCTCTGTCAGACGCATAGGCAGGTCACGGTATGAACGCTGCTTGTTGAGATACACCTGATACTGGAAGGGGCAGGTCATGGGACGAAGGGCAAAGCATTCCTTTGTCTCGTCATTGGGGTCGCCCATTACAAACATACCGTCAAGATAGTGGTCCCAGTGACCGGATATCTTGTAAAGCTCTCTCTTTGCAAAAAGCGGAGTCTTTGTAAGCTGGCAGCCCTTCTTCTGCTCCACATCCTCTACCCATCTCTGCAAAAGCTGCACTACTCTTGCGCCCTTGGGCAGCAGCACCGGCAAGCCCTGACCTACATAATCCACCGTCGTGAAATATTCCAGCTCACGGCCGATCTTGTTGTGGTCACGCAGCTTTGCCTCTTCTAACTTTTTAAGATGCTCCTCCAGCATGGAAGCCTTGGGGAAGGACACGCCATACACTCTGCAAAGCTGTGTATTCTTTGAATCTCCTCTCCAGTATGCACCAGTGCAGGCCGTAAGCTTAACAGCCTTGATAGCCGATACATTCATAAGGTGAGGGCCTGCGCACAGATCAGTAAACTCGCCCTGCTTATAAAAGCTGATGGGCTCGCCCTTGTCCGTGTGCTCCTTGCACAGCTCTACCTTGTATGGCTCCTGCATTTCCTCAAGCAGCTTTACAGCTTCGTCAGGCTGCAGATAGAATCTCTCAACGTCAAGACCCTCCTTGACGATCTTCTTCATTTCGGCAGTGATCTTCTCCAGATCCTCAGACGAAAAAGCCTTCTCCACATCAAAGTCATAGTAAAAACCGTTGTCTATGGCAGGACCTATAGCAAACTTAGCCTTGGGAAAAAGTCTCTTTACTGCCTGTGCCAGCACATGAGACGTTGTATGCCAGAATGCTTTTTTACCCTCCGTCTCGTCAAAGGTGAGTATCTCCAACCTGCAGTCCTTATCGAGAGCTGTCCTCAGGTCACACACCACTCCGTCTACTCTGCCTGCACAAGCGTTCTTATATAGACCTGCACCCAGGCTCTTTGCAATGTCAGCAACCGTTGTTCCGTTTTCAAATTCCTTTACTATTCCGTCCTTGAGCTCAACATTAATCATTGTAATTTCCTCCTTTTGCTTTATTTCGGCTTTCATCGAAAAGTATCTCTGCAAACAAAAAAGCCCGCCCCAAAGCTGTCCAACAGCTCAGGGGCGAAGCTTGATGCTCCACGGTTCCACCCTGCTTGACGGCAAAGCGCCGCCATCTCAGCGAGATAAACTCATGCCCTTAACGCAGGCCTACGATACGGCTTACGGAAAACTCCCTCGCCGATTGCTCCAAGGCGGTGCCGATTCCTCTGCACATACGGCAGCTTTCAGCCCATGACTGCCGTTCTCTGGCTGCGACCCTGAGGAAGCGGGTCCTTTTCAATGCACTTTCCTTATGCAATATATCATATCACTGATTGTTATTATTGTCAAATACTTTTTTCTGTCAATTATCCAGCAGTTTCTGTATTTCAGGAAAGGGCGCCAGACTGCGTCTGAGTATACCGTTCATATAGGCTATGGCTGTGCCGTAGTTGGTTATAGGCACGTCCTCATCCTCTGCGCATTTCAGGCGGTATTTCATTTCACGCTCGTTAAGCATACAGCCGCCGCAGTGAATGACCATGCTGTACTTTTTGAGACCCTCTGCAAATTCCGTGCCTGAGGTCCACTCAAAGCTGATGTCCTTGCCTGTATATTTTTTTATCAGCCTTGGCAGCTTCACTGTGCCTATGTCATCGCACTGGCGGTGGTGGGTGCAGCCCTCGGAAATAAGCACCCTGTCGCCGTCCTGCAGTCTGTCCAGAGCCGTAACTCCTGCCGCTGCAAGCTTCAGATTGCCCTTGTAATTTGCAAAGAGTATGGAGAAGGATGTCAGCGTCACATTCTCAGGAGTAAGCCTGCTCACCTGAGCAAAGGCCTGACTGTCGGTTATGACCATACGAGGCTTTTTATTTAATGAAGCCAGCACCGCAGGCAGTTCCTCAGGCTGAGTGACTATGCTCATGCAGTGGGCGTCTATGATATCCCTGATAGTCTGCTGCTGGGGCAGTATAAGCCTTCCCTTTGGTGCTGCTGCGTCTATAGGCACCACCAGCACCACTATATCGCCCTCTGACAGCATATCAGACACTATATGCCTGTCGCTCTGTGTACCCTTGGAAAGCCCTGCTATCATATCCTTCAGTTTATTGATATTCTCCCCGGTGGCGGCGCTTACGGATATTTCATTGCTGCCGGCGACTTCAACGCTTGCAAGGTCGCTTTTATTGTAAGCGATGATATAGGGTATATTCTTTTGCCGGAAGCGTTCGATAAGTCTTTCATCCTCAGGCGAAACACCTGCAGATGCGTCTACTATCAGCACTGCCACATCGGTTTTATTGAGCACCTGATAGCTCTTTTTCACTCTCAAAGCTCCCAGCTCGCCCTCGTCGTCGATGCCGGGAGTATCTATTATCACCACCGGACCCATGGGCAGCAGCTCCATAGCTTTAAGCACCGGGTCGGTGGTAGTTCCAAGCACATCAGAAACTATCGCGAGGTTCTGACCCGTAACGGCATTGACCACGCTGGACTTGCCCGCATTTCTCTTTCCGAAGAACGCTATGTGTATCCTGTCCGCCGATGGCGTTGCATTCAGACTCATAATATCACCTGTTAATATATATTTCCCAAAAACGACAACAGAAAAGTTTTGCTCAAGCTTTTCAAAAGCTTGCAGGGTCAAGGAACAGCGTCCCTTGTAGGAGGTTTGGAGGACAAAGTCCTCCAACTTATCAAGGCACACGCCTGATTCCGGCAAGAATCAGGCAAAATTATTTGTCAGTGCCAACCCATGGTCTGCGGGTAAAACTCCCCATGTCAGCAAAGCCGACATCCCCCCTCAATGAGGGCGGGACTTTCACTTGAAAGCCCACTGACTCAGAAGCGGAAGTCTCTCTTGCCTACGGTTTTTATTTCCTCAAGATAGTTCATTGCCTTTTCACGGCGTTTGGGATCGGGCACGTTAAGGATCTCTCTGGCAATAAGCTCCTCGCCGATCTGCTTTGTCTTGGGGGACGCATAGTCCGTGAGGAACTCCTGCAGGGTCATAAGAGCATTTGGATGACAGCAGTTCTGTATCTGGCCGACTTTGCACAGAGCCATAAAACGGTCGCCGGTTCTGCCCTCACGGTAGCAGGCAGTGCAGAAAGACGGAATGTAGCCCTTCTCCATAAGCCAGCAAACCACCTCATCCAGAGAACGCTGATCCGATACGTCAAACTGCTCCGTGTCGTGGGGTCTCTCCTCTGAGGAATAACCTGCATAGCCGCCGACTGATGTTCTTGATCCGCCGGATATCTGAGATATGCCCAGACCCATGACCTTTGCCCTGCACTCCTCGCTCTCTCTGGTGGAGATTATCATGCCGGTATAGGGCACTGCTATCCTGATGCAGGCTATTATCTTTGCAAAGGTATCATCGTCAATGCCGTTGTCAAACACAGAAGGGTCAATGTCTGCGGCACGCTTAATTCTGGGTACGCTAATGGTATGGGGGCCAACACCGTGCACTGCCTCAAGATGCTCTGCGTGCATGAGTATGCCTGCAAACTCATACTTGTAAAGCTCCAGGCCAAAGAGTACACCCAGACCCACATCGTCAATGCCGCCCTCCATGGCTCTGTCCATAGCTTCGGTATGGTAAGCGTAGTTGTGCTTGGGTCCGGCGGGATGAAGCTTTTCATAGCTCTCCTTGTGGTAGGTCTCCTGGAAGAGAATGTATGTGCCGATACCTGCGTCCTTGAGCTTTTTGTAGTTCTCGACGGTAGTGGCGGCAATATTTACGTTTACACGCCTGATGGCGCCGTTTTTGTGCTGAACGCTGTAGATGGTCTTTATGCAGTCAAGAATGTACTCGATAGGATTGTTCACCGGGTCCTCGCCGCTCTCTATGGCAAGGCGCTTGTGACCCATATCCTGCAGGGCTATTACCTCCTGCTTTACCTCTTCCTGGGTCAGCTTCTTGCGGGGAATGTCCTTGTTCTGATAGTGATAAGGACAGTACACGCACTTGTTTACACAGTAGTTGGAAAGATAGAGGGGTGCAAACATTACTATGCGGTTGCCGTAAAAGGCTTCTTTTATCTGTCTGGCAAGGGCATACATCTTCTCGGTCATCTCGGGTATATCGCAGGCCAGAAGTACGCTTGCCTCCCTGTGGCTAAGACCTGCACACTCTACTCCTCTGCCGGTCTTCTTTGGAGCGGCTTTGGCAAGTATCTCCTCTATAAGCTCACGGTTGTGCTTGTTCTGCTCGGCATATTCGAGGGTAGCCAGTATCTCCTCGTGATTGATAAATTCCTCCGCTTTAAGCGATTTAGGATCGTAAGTCATTTTCATTCCTCTTTCTGTATTCTGTATTTGTATGATCTCCACGGCTGACCACTACGTCATAGCCTATGGACTTCATTCTCATCTGCATACAATTCCTGCATTCGGCGGCCTCGTCGCCTGTGCAGATCTTGTTGTCATAAAGCAGGTATTTGTCCCGCACTTCTCTGGGAGACAGGTTTGGCATTACGACATTTGCACCGGAAAGAATACCAAGCTCCCTGCCCCTTGGGTCAATGGTACCGAGAGCCGTAGTCGCCGGCAACAGTACGCTGGGCAAGGTCAGACGTATAAGCCCCAGCATAAACAGCGTAAGCTCTAAAGTGCCAGCCTTTTTATCTCCAAAGGGGGTGTCGTGCTGAGGTATAAAGGGGCCTATGCCCACCATCTGGGGCTGAAGCTCTTTGATGAACAGCATATCATCCGCTAAGTTTTCCACAGTCTGCCACGGCGAACCCACCATAAAGCCGCAGCCCACCTGAAAGCCTATGCTTTTAAGGTCACGAAGACAGCGCTTGCGGTTCTCCGCAGACATTTCCTCCGGGTGCAGCAGGCTGTAATGGCCTTCATCGGCGGTCTCATGCCTCAGCAGATATCTGTCGGCTCCGGCATCGTAATATGCCTTATACTCCTCAAAGCTTTTTTCACCCACCGAAAGAGTCAGCGCACAGTCAGGATACTCTGACTTTATAGCTTTTATTATATCCACAAGCCTTTCGCAGGTAAAATACGGGTCCTCTCCCCCCTGCAGCACAAAGGTGCGAAAGCCCAGCTCATAGCCGTTTTTGCAGCAGGAGAGTATCTCGTCCTTAGTGAGTCTGTAACGCTCTGCATTCCTGTTGCTGCGCCGCAGACCGCAGTAAAGGCAGTCATTTTTGCAATAGCTGGTAAATTCTATCAGCCCCCGGATATACACATCATTGCCGTAATACTTCCGTCGTATGCACCGGGCCTTTTCAAATAGCAGTTCCCCAAGCTCCGGGGTACGGCCGCCTATCAGAGCCACATATTCGTCTCTGGTAAGACAGCTTTGTTTTTCAAGTTTTTCTATCAGTTCTGTCATAGTCCTTTATCAGTTCTTGGAACAGACCACCTTGGAGCTGATGCCGTCAAGCTGTCCGATTTTTCCAGTCAGGGAATTGATAACATCCATCGGAGCGTCCAGAGCGATGCTGATGATGTTGACATTCTTTTTCGGATATGGTATGCCCATTCTGCCGATGATGCAGCTGCCGTATTCATGCAGCAGCGCATTGAGCTTGTCGGTAGAATCCACATTTTCCACGATAATGCCGATAATTGATACTTTTTCTTCCATTTGTCTTTCCTCCGTTTGCGTTGTGTTTGCCAACAAAAAAGCGCACCCGAAAAAGGGCACGCCGATTACACCTTGTCTTACCCTTCCTCATCAGGCCGCAAATGCCTTTTGTGTCAGAAAACATGATTATTTATTTGTCACGGGCTGAGCCGGCAGCACAAAGCTTGCCTGACAGAGCCGCTGTTTCAGTTATTGTAGCACATTCTTTCCGGTTTTGCAAGGGGAATAATTGTATATATTAACAAAAACAGAACAATTAAGAAATCTTTCACAAAGAATTATATGTTTATTAAAGAATTGTTTAAGAATAGCAGAAAAAAAAATAATATACTATATATTGCAGTTGGTTGAAAGAGCAGCAGCAATACAGACAGAAAGGAGCGGTCTTTCCATGTGCATAGGTCTTGTACTTGAAGGAGGGGGAAACCGAGGGGCTTACTCTGCAGGGGTTCTCGATGTTCTGTGCCGGAACGATATATATATACCTGTGACCTATGCTGTATCAGCAGGGGGATGCAATGCCATGTCCTATCTGTCAAAGCAGATAAAGCGCAATTTCAGGATATACACAGAATATGCTGCCGACAAGCGCTATTGCAGTCTCAGAAACCTGATGAAAACCGGCTGTATGTTTGGATATGATTTCATTTTTGGAGAGATAGCAGACAAGCTTATTCCCTTTGACTATGAAGAATTTGACCGCACCACCATGAAACTGTTTTTATGTTCTACGAATGTAGAGACAGGAGAAGCCGTGTTTATTGATAACAAGGGGCTGTCAAAGGATCTGACCCCGCTTGTTGCCACGGCGTCGCTGCCGGTAGTATCGAACATAGTGGAGTACAAAGGCATGAAGCTGCTCGACGGCGGAGTAGCATCACCGATACCCATAGACAAAGCGATAAGTGACGGCATAACCCGGAACATAGTAGTGCTGACCCGGGACAAGGAGTATGTGAAAAAAGACAAGCCGGATTTTCCGCTGATTTATCTCAGGCACAAATACAAGAAGTATCCCCAGTTTGTGCAGGCAATGATCGACCGGCCAAAGGTATACAATCGACAGCGAGAGCTTTGCTACAGTGAGCAGGAGGCAGGCAGGGCCATAGTGATCCAGCCCTCAAAGCCCATAAAGATAAAGCGAAGCTGCAAAGACCCGGAGATACTTGAAGAGATATACAATCTTGGAGTAAAGGACGCAACGGAGCGTTTGCCGGAGATAAACCGTTTCATTGCAGTAAACGAATAACACAGCATAAAAGGTCAATACGACAGAAACAGCCCGTCCCGAAAAAGGACAGGCTGTTTTTTTGCGTTATGCTCTTTTGAATTTCATTTCCTGCAAACCCACATCACAGACAAGTATGTACGCCCGGATCTCGTCTTTGAAGCAGAGCATCTGATAGTAATAGCCTACTCCCTCCTTCGCCGGGTCCCTGTTGATAATGGCAAAATCTTCGCCCTTGGGACGATAATCGTTATTAACCGCCGCACGGATAGTAAAGCTGTCATCACCTACGGTCAGACAGTTGCCGCTTATCTTAAAGAAGATGTCGGAGTTTCTTTCCATCACCCACTTGCCCTGAACCGTCTCTAAAAGCTCGTCCTTGATGGTCACATTCCCGTATCTTGAATTGAGAGTCTTTGTAAGCACCTCCTGGGAGGGACCGGATATCTCAAACTTCTTGGCAAAAACAAGACTTCCGTCCTTGTAGGTAAGGTGCTCCACCGTGGCATAAACGTCACCTACACAACCGTTTCTCAGTCCCCTGTCCTTCAGGATAAGCTCGGTGCCGCCGTCCTCAGCCTCGGCCGTTTCAAAGGTGGTCTCCAGATTCGGCGCACTCCTCCACAAAACGGTTAACCGGTTGCCGATTATCTCTATTCTGGTGCCGATAACCCCACGTACTTCCCAGTAGCCTGCAAGTTCATTTATGTCTGTCATAGCTGTTACACCTTCTTATTTGATGGGGATAAGGGCCGTTATCTCATCTCTCATTCTTATGGCCTCACGTCTTGCAGCCTGAGCATGGTCCTTCGGGTCAAGACCTTCTTCCTTCTTCCAGGCGCACATGATGCCTCTGGAGGAATTGATAATAGCACCCAGACCCTTGGCACCGCCGCCCTGAGCGCCGTAGCCCGGCACAAGGAAGAAGGTGTGAGGCAGAGCCTTTCTCAGCTCGCCCAGCTGCTCCGGATAGGTAGCGCCGACTACTGCTCCCACACCGGAATAGCCGTATTTGCCCGGAAGCTCCTCGCCCCATTTTTCGCACATATTGCCCATGGTGCGGTAGATCGTCAGATCATCGTCAAGCTTCCTGTCCTGAAGCTCGCCCGATGAGGGGTTTGAGGTCTTTACAAGCACGAAAAGTCCCTTATCCTTTTCCTTGCAGACATTAAGAACAGGCTTTACCCCGTCCGTGCCAAGATAAGCGTTCACTGTGAGGGCGTCGCCGCCGAAGGGCTGAGTGGTCTCGCCTTCCACGTCAACACATCCCAGATGAGCCTTGGCATAAGCCTCCATTGTGGTGCCTATGTCGTTCCTC